>NZ_JBFXIO010000472.1:0-3512 GCF_050175855.1 Piscinibacter sp. | reverse complement strand
CCCACGGCGAGCCGGCTCCGGCACGCGGATCTGGTGGCTTTCAGGGATCGCCGGGGCAACGTCGGCGTGCTGCACCGCAAGTGCGCCCACCGCGGGGCTTCGCTCGCGTTCGGCCTCGTCCAGGAGCGCGGGATCCGTTGCTGCTACCACGGTTGGCACTTCGACGTCGACGGCAGCCTGCTGGAGGCGCCGGCGGAACCCCCCGACACCAAGCTGAAGGAAACCGTCTGCCAGGGCGCCTATCCGGCCTTCGAGCGCAACGGCTTGGTGTTCGCCTACATGGGGCCGGCGGATCGCAGGCCAGAGTTCCCGGTGTTCGACGGCTACGTGTTGCCGAAGGGAACGCGGTTGATCCCGTTCTCCAATGTCTTCGACTGCAACTGGCTGCAGGTCTACGAAAATCAGATCGACCACTACCACACCGCGCTGCTGCACAACAACATGACGGTCGCTGGCGTGGACGCGAAGCTCGCCGACGGCGCGACGCTGCAGGGGGGCTTCGGCGAAATGCCGATCATCGACTGGCACCCGACCGATGACAACAACGGCATGATCTTCACCGCCGGCCGGCGCCTGTCCGACGACGAAGTCTGGATCCGAATTTCGCAGATGGGCCTGCCGAACTGGATACAGAACGCCGCCATCGTGGCGGCGGCTCCGCAGCGACACTCCGGCCCGGCGATGTCACGCTGGCAGGTGCCGGTCGACGACGAGCACTCGATCGCCTTCGGCTGGCGCCACTTCAACGACGAGGTCGACCCGGAGCACCGTGGAAGGGAAGAGGAGTGCGGGGTCGACAAGATCGACTTCCTGATCGGTCAGACCCGGCATCGGCCTTATGAAGAGACGCAGCGGGTTCCGGGCGACTACGAAGCCATCGTCAGCCAGGGGCCGATAGCCCTCCACGGTCTTGAGCATCCCGGCCGGTCGGACGTGGGTGTGTACATGTGTCGCTCGCTGCTTCGCGACGCTGTGGCCGGCAAGGCGCCGCCCGACCCGGTGCGCGTGAAGGCTGGGTCGACCGATGGGCAAACGCTGCCGCGATACGCGTCGGACAGTCGACTGCGGATCCGCCGCCGGCCGAGCCGGGAAGCGGACAGTGACGTCATCCGCAAGGCCGCGCACCAGGTTTTCGCGATCATGAAGGAGTGCGACGAACTGCCGGTCGTGCAGCGCAGGCCGCATGTCCTGCGGCGCCTCGACGAGATCGAAGCGAGCCTCTGATCGACGCCCCTCGCAACTCTGTCCCGACCCCGGAGCGGTGCCGGCTTTCGCTGAACCGTCGGCGCAGACCGGGGCCGAGAGCAACTTGTATCAGTTGAGTCACACCGGCAAGTACCCGAAGACGGCGCTGAACCTGCGGGTCCGGCAGATCACCTACCAGGGGATCGGCATCAACGCCTACGAATTCGTGCGCGAGGACGGCGGCGAACTGGAGGAGTTCACCGCCGGGGCCCACGTGGATCTGTACTTCCGCGACGGACGCGTGCGACAGTATTCGTTGTGCAACGACCCCGCCGAGCGTCGGCGATACCTGATCGCGGTGCTGCGCGACGACAATGGGCGCGGGGGTTCCATCGCGATCCACGAACGCGTGCACACGCAACGGCTCGTCGCGGTCGGACACCCGCGCAACAACTTCCCGCTGATTGAAGGGGCGCCCCACCAGGTCCTGCTGGCCGGCGGCATCGGCATCACGCCGCTGAAGGCCATGGTGCATCGGTTGGAAAGGATGGGCGCGGACTACACCCTGCACTACTGCGCGAAGTCGAGCGCCCACGCGGCGTTCCAGGAGGAACTCGCGCCGATGGCCGCCAAGGGGCGCGTGATCATGCACTTCGACGGCGGCAATCCGGCCAAGGGCCTGGACATCGCTGCGCTGCTGCGGCGGTACGAGCCGGGTTGGCAGCTCTACTACTGCGGCCCCCCCGGGTTCATGGAGGCCTGCACACGTGCCTGCACCCATTGGCCCGCCGAGGCGGTGCACTTCGAGTACTTCGTCGGTGCGCCGGTGCTTCCCGACGATGGAGTACCTCAGGACATCGGCAGCGATGCGCTGGCGCTCGGGTTCCAGATCAAGATCGCCAGCACGGGAACTGTTCTGACGGTACCCAACGACAAGTCGATCGCGCAGGTGCTCGGCGAGCACGGCATCGAAGTGCCGACATCGTGCCAGAGCGGCCTGTGCGGAACGTGCAAGGTGCGCTACCTGGCGGGCGACGTCGAGCATCGGGACTACTTGCTGTCCGCCGAGGCACGCACGCAGTTCCTGACGACCTGCGTGTCGCGCTCGAAGGGCGCGACGCTCGTCCTTGATCTTTGAAGCCGCACGCCATGCAAACCCACAGCGATGCGCCGGCGGAGTCCCCGGCGGGTGCAACCGAAGACTTGACGCAGCGCCGGGTTCCGCTGGAAGGGGCAGTGAACTTCCGCGATCTCGGCGGCTATCCGGTTGGCGATGGGCGGCGGACGCGCTGGCGTCGGCTGTTCCGTTCCGACTCGCTGGCGGCGCTGACCGATGAGGACTTGGAGCACGTGGCCGCACTCGACCTGTACCGTGTAGTCGACTTCCGCCTGCCCCACGAGCGCGAGTTGCATCCCAACCGGCTGCCCGCGGGCGCCGCGCCAATGGTCGCGCAGGTCGGCTTCTGGCCGGACGGCGTCCCCGAGATGCTGGCGGCCCTGCGCGAGCTGCGTATCGACGCTGCCGGGATCGAGCGGGCCGTGACGGGCCATTACCGACGCTATGCGGTGCACCATTGCGCCGAGTATCGGCGCATGCTCGAAGCGGTGGAGGAGGCGGCGGGGCGCCCGACGCTGATCCATTGCGTGAGCGGCAAGGATCGCACAGGTTTCGGTGCGGCGGTCATCCTTATGGCGCTCGGCGCGCCCCGATCGGTGATCGTCGACGACTACCTGCTGACGAACGCCTGCAGGCGCGACATCGGGCACTTGATGCCACCCGGTACGACGGAGTCGGTGGCCGAGGCGTTCACCGCCGCCAGGCCGGCTTATATCGAGGCCGCGTTCGAGTCGATCGACACCGCGTTCGGCGGCATCGACGATTACCTCGCCCACGGCCTGGGATTTGGCGAGCAGCGGCTGCAGCGCCTGCGCGAGTGCCTGACGGAACCGGCCACGGGCAGCGCAAGTCTGCTCTCTCCGAGAAGAGCCGGCAACCCGTGAGAGTGGCGAGTCATAAAGGTGGGTCGCGAACGCGCAGCGCCGGCGTGCCTGATGAGGTGGCCTTCGCCATCAAGACGCAAATGGCGCTTGAGCAACTCCGCAGGCTCCTTGGTCAAGGCACCCCCGCGCCACGGGGTGCTGGCCGGGTGTCGACTACGGCGTCGACAAGGCGCTTGTCGGGCACTCGGTGACATGGGACTCGTTCCGCTGACGCTGCGGCCGGCAGAACAGCAGGCGCTGCAGGAGGCTGCCGAGCGCATCGCGGCGCGGATCGCCGAGCTCCCGGCCGCTCGTTGATTGACTACCCCGCGTCCGAAGTGGCACGG
>NZ_JBFXIO010000471.1:0-3518 GCF_050175855.1 Piscinibacter sp. | reverse complement strand
GCTGTAGCAGTCCAGGTACGAACCGCTGCTGCTGAAGGCCTGGCCGAACCACGAGGCGCCGGGCGGGCCCATCGTGCCGAGGCCGTAGCCCCCCGTGCACACGGCGGCCATGCTGGGGCCGGACATCGCCAGTGCGACCACCGCCAGAGCGGACTTGAGTTTCATCGTTCTCCCTTTGTCGAGGTGTGGTCGGCCCCCGAGTGACGCCGACTTTCGTTTTCCACGGCGCGATGTTCGGTGGGGTCGTCGACACCCGCCACCCCGCGGCCGCGGGGCACGGGTGCAGAATGAGAAAAGATCACGCTTCAAATGGGTCAGATGCGCACCGTTCAGACCGCTTCCCCTGTTCGCCTGGCCATCGTCGGCGCCGGGCCGGTGGGCTTGGCCCTGGCGATTGACGCCGCCCAGCGCCTGCCCGATGCCGACATCACGGTCTTCGACGCACGCTCGCTCGAACGCGACGTGAGCGGCGATCCGCGTACGCTGGCCCTGTCGCTGGGCAGCGTGCAGTGGCTGCAGCGGCTCGGGGCGTGGCCCTCGGACGGCGTGCAGCCCATCCTCGAGGTCAACGTGTCGCAGCAGCCGCCCTCGGCGCCGCCGGTATTCGCCGCGCTGTTCGGCGAGCCGCAGGTTCGCATCGGCGCCCAGGAAGAGGCCGTGCCCATGCTCGGCGCGGTGCTGAGCTACGGGCGCATCGTCTCGACGCTGCAGCAGGCCTGGCTGGCGCTCGAGACCGCGCAGCCGCATCGCCTGCACACCCGCTTCGGCACCCCGGTCGGCGCGATCAAGCCGGTGGACGGCGGCGTGGAGATCGACGCCGGCATCGCCGAACGCGTCGACCTCGCCGTGGTCGCCGAAGGCGGTGTCTTCGCCGACCAAGCGCGCAAGGCCGTGAGCCGCGACTACCACCAGTGCGCCTGGGTGGGCACGGTGGAGCTGCCGCCCGAGGCGACGCCGGGCGTGGCCTACGAACGCTTCACGCGCCATGGACCGGCGGCGCTGCTGCCGCTGCCCGGCGGGCGCCCCTCGCTGGTGTGGTGCGTCGGCAGCGACGACGACCCGGTCGCCGAACTGAACGACGCGCAGCGCCTGGCGGTGCTGAACACCATCTTTCCGGCGTCGGTGACGCCGCTGCGCTCGATCTCGCCGCTCAAGCGCTTCCCGCTCGGCCTGAACGCCGAGCGCACGCTGACCGAGGGCCGCACGGTGCGCATCGGCAACGCGGCGCAGACCCTGCACCCGGTGGCCGGCCAGGGCCTGAACCTGGGCCTGCGCGACGCCGCCGAGCTGGTCAACCTGCTGCGCCAGGGCGGCGACATCGAGGCGGCGCTGCGCCGGCTCGAATGGCAACGCGGCCCCGACCGCTGGGCGCTGATCGCCACCACCGATTTCCTCGCGCGCAGCTTCACCTGGACGTTGCCCGGCGCCGGAGCGGCGCGCGGCCTCGGGCTGGCGGCGCTGCAAGCGCTGCCGCCGCTGAAGTCGCTGCTGGCCCGGCAGATGATGTTCGGCCGGCGCTGAGGAGCAGATCGCGGCCGCGCTCAGTCGCCGCCGGGCCGCCCCAAGGCGGCTGAGCGCCCCCTCGGTGGGCAGGAACGAAGTGACGTGGGGGCTGTCATTCAGGCCTCCAGCTTCAGGAACAGGTCACGGTCGGGCGCGAAGTGCGCGTACAGGGGCAGCAGCGCGCCGCCGATGGCCCGCGCATCGGAGCCGATCGTGCCGGCCAGCAGCGCCGGCCGCGTCACCCCCTCCCAGCTGTAGGCGTCGAGGGCCGCGTCCGCCCTCGCGATCAGGCGCTGCAGCAGCGCGCCGTCGAACGAACCGTCGATGATCACGCCCTCCAGGTCGAGCAGGCAGGCCGCGCTGTTGACGGCCAGTGCCACGGCGGGCGCGGCGTCGCGCAGCCAGACTTCGGTGGCCTCCAGCCACGGCGGCTGCAGCGCGCGCGCATCGGTGGCGGCGCCGGCATCGAGCCCGCGGGCGAGGTACAGCGACTCGAGGTTGAACAGCGAGGCCACGCTGAGCAGCTGCGCCGGCGCGCGGCGGGCGTCGCCCTGCGCCAGGCCCAGCGGCAGCGAGCCGATCGCGCCGGCATTGCCGTGCACGCCGGCACGCAGGTGGCTGTCGAGCACGAGCCCGCCGCCGATGAATGTGTCGACGAACACGTAGAGGAAGCTGCGGATGCTGCGGCCGCGCCCGGCCACCAGCTCGGCCACGCAGGCGGCGGCGGTGTCCTTGACGAACTGCACCGGCAGGTCGGTCATCGCCGCGACGCGCGCGCGGATGTCGATGTCGGCCCACTTCGCCGCCCGCGCCGGTTCCACGCCGAGCAGTTCCTGCCAGCCGCCCAGCGACAGCGGCGCGGCGATGCCCACGCCGTGCAGGCGCTCGCGCAGCGCCGCGCTCAGGCCGCGGCGCAGCTGCTTCAGTCGGGCCTCGATCTCGCCGAACAGCGTGTCGGCGTCGGGGAAAGCGTAGTCCAGCGACAGGCGCTGGCGTACCTGCCCGGCAAAGTCCACCAGCAGCATGTCCATGCTGCGCCGGCCGATCTTGATGCCGATGGAGAAAGCGCCGTCGGGGTTGAGGGCCATCGGCACCGAGGGCTGGCCGACCTTGCCGCGCACCGGCGCGAGCTTGCGCACCAGGCCGTCGGCCTCCAGCCGGGCGATGATCACCTGCACGGTCTGCGCGGTCAGCCGGGTGACGCGGGCGATCTCCGCCTTCGGCAGGCTGCCGTGCAGGCGGATCGCCTGCAGCACCACCCGCTCGTTGAACTGGCGCATGCCGGCCGAGTTCGAGCCGCGCGGGCGCAGCCGCTCGTCGTCTTCGGTGGCGTCGCGGCGCGGGCTCAGGGTGTCGTCCATCAGTGGGCCAGGCACTCGGCGGGAATCTGCTCGGGGGGCATCGCGCCGGTCATCACCGCCACCGTGTCGCTCATGCTGATCTTCTTCGGGTCGAGTATCGCCGCGCGGCGGCCGAGCCGCGCCACGTGGATGCGGTCGGCGATCTCGAACACGTGCGGCATGTTGTGGCTGATCAGGATCACCGGCAGGCCCTTGTCGCGCACACGGCGGATCAGCTCCAGCACCATGTTGCCCTCCTTCACGCCGAGCGCCGCGGTGGGCTCGTCGAGGATGACCACGTGCTCGGCGAAGGCGGCGGCGCGCGCCACCGCCACGCACTGGCGCTGGCCGCCCGAGAGCGTCTCCACCGCCTGGGTCATCGAGCGGATGCCCACCTTCAGGTCGGCCATGCGCTGAATGGCGATCTCCAGCATCCTCTTCTTGTCGAGCATGCGCAGCATGCTGCCGGCCGGGCCCGGGCGGCGCAGCTCGCGGCCGAGGAAGAGGTTCTCGGCAATGGTCATGGCCGGGGCGACGGCCAGATCCTGGTAGCAGCACTCGATGCCGGCGCGGCGGGCGTCCATCGGCGTACGGAACTGCACTGGCTTGCCGTCGAGCAGGATCTCGCCCGCATCGGGCATCGCGGCGCCGGACAGCGCCTTGATCAGCGAGGAC
>NZ_JBFXIO010000470.1:0-3528 GCF_050175855.1 Piscinibacter sp. | reverse complement strand
TGCTGCGCCGCTCCTGCCCGAACGTGCTCTGCGGCCCGTGGCCGGGCGTGAAGCGCACGTCGTCGCCCAGCGGCCACAGCCGCGAGGTGATCGAGTGCACCAGCGTGTCGAAGTCGCCCTGGGGGAAGTCGGTGCGGCCGATGCTGCCGGCGAACAGCACGTCGCCCACGAACGCGTGTTTCGTCGTCGGCTCGTAGAACACCACGTGCCCCGGTGTGTGGCCCGGGCAGTGGCGCACCTGCAGCTCGCAGCCGCCAATGCGCACCGTGTCGCCGTCGTGCAGCCAGCGCGTCGGTGCGAAGGGCTCGGCGGGCGGGAAGCCGAACATGCGGCTCTGCTGCGGCAGCGCGTCGATCCAGAACTGGTCGCCTTCGTGAGGGCCGATGATCGGCAGGCCCAGCGTGCGCGCCAGTGTGCCGGTGGCGCCGGCGTGGTCGATGTGGGCGTGCGTCAGCCAGATCTGCTCGAGCTTGAGTCCCAGTTCCTTCACGGCGCCGAGCAGCACGTCGATGTCGCCACCGGGGTCGATCAGCGCGGCCTGCTTCGTGGTGTCGTCCCACACCAGGGAGCAGTTCTGCTGGAAGCCGGTGACGGGCAGGGTGCGGTGGCGGAAGGGCATCGATTGGAGGCGTCGGGAATCCAGGTGGTGATTCTCAGGGCTGCGCGATCGCCTCGACCTGGATGCGCAGGTCGACGTTCATGCTGAAGCCGTAGTCCTTGCCCGCATCCAGGCCGAACTCGTCGCGGTTGAAGCTGCCGTAGGCGTCTGCGCCGCAATAGTCGCGCTTGAGCATCGGGTGCTGGATGCACTTCAGCGAACGGATCGTCAGGGTGAGCGGCCGCGTCACGCCGCGCATCGTCAGCTCGCCCGCGAGCTGCGTCGGCACACCGTCTACCGGCGACTGCAGGCTACCCTTGAAGACGGCGCGCGGATGCTTGCGCACGTCGAAGAAGTCCTTGCCGCGCGCCCAGGTGGCCAGCGCGTCCAGGCCGAAATCGACGCTGGCAAGCTCGGTGACGATCTCGACCGTGCCGGTGCCCGCGGCTTTGTCGTACAGCACCTTGCCGCTGCTCTTGTTGAACTTGCCGCGCCACACCGAGATGCCCAGGTGGTCGGCTTCGAAGCTGGGGAAGGTGTGGCTCGGGTCGATCGCGTAGGCGACGGGGGCGGCAGGGGCGGGCGATGCCGCCAGCAGCAGCGCCAGGGTGGCCAGGCAGGTCTTCATGCGGCGCTCCGGAGGGTGGATGTCGGCACGACGATCGAACCCGCGTCGTTTCGACAGGGGGCCGGATGAGAGGGAATCATTCCGCCTGGGGCCGGATCCGCCGCGCCTCGAGGTAGAAGCGCTTCTCGTCGGCCTCGCCCATCGAGAAGCTCTTGCGCGGCAGCGGGCCGTGGCGTGCGACGCGGCCGATCAGCTCGCTCTTGCCCAGCGTGGCCAGGTGCAGCCCGGCATGACCTTCCGCGCCGGCCAGCTGCGCCAGGGCGTCGTCGCCGTGAACGTAGTCGACCTCGCGTGCGCCGCCCCGGGCCAGCAGCGCATCGACGAAGCCCTGGAAGGTGGCCACGTCGAGTTGCGCAGCCGGCATGCCGGACACGACCGCCAGCGCATGGCGGCCGCCCGGCTGCACCAGCCCGGCGGCGTGTTCGGTGCGCGGCAGCGCGGCCAGGGCGGCGCGCATCGCCGCCGCGTCGGGCTGCTCGAGGATTCGCAGCTGCGCGCCGAAGTGCGCCGCCAGCGCCTCGCGGAGGTCGCCCGTCACGCCGATCAGCAGGCGGTGGATGGGCGAGAACTCGAGCGCCGTGTCGTGAATGTTCTCCACCTCCACCAGCGCCCAGCGCGCCGGGTGGTCGGGCCCCGCGGTGGCCTTGATGCGCTCCCAGCAGGCTTTGGCGGTGGCCAGCGAATGGTTGCCGTCACCCATCGCGAAGAGCATCGGTGGCGTGCCCGCCGGCAGGCCGTGCCGCGCCGCGAAGGCGGCGCCGTCGCCCAGCGCCCGCAGCGCCTGCATCGCGTGCGCCTGGGCCGGAGCATCCAGCGCCATGCCGGTGACACGGCCGCCGCGGGCCATCAGCGGCGTGTCGTACAGCGTCGCGTGGTTTGCGCGCTGTGCGGCCAGCGGCTCGATGACCGTGTGCTGCGGGTCGTCGATCAGTACGAGGATGTGGGGCAGCTCCAGCTCGGCGCCCTGGCGCACCTCGACGCGCGGTGCGATGCGCTCGACGATGGTGCCCTCGGTGGGGCGGATCAGGCTGGTGGAGGCCGGCGCGTAGTCGTAGTGCTCCAGGTCCAGCTCGAGCATCAGCCCGCGGCGCACGCGCCCGTCGGGCAGTGCGCGCTCCACCAGCACGGCGCCGGTATGCTCGCGCAGCAGGCCCTCGGCCAGGTAGCGCTTCATCGTGGCCTGGATGCGCGCGATGCGTTCGGGCTTGTCGGCGCTGGCCAGGAACACCTCGGGCAGGATCAGGTGCAGCGTGGAGGGCGCGTCGCCCACCTCGGCCGCCACGCGCGCCCAGTAGCCGGCGTCGCTGGTGTACTGGTCGCAGGCGATCACGCTCCAGCGGTGCAGGTCGATGCCCGCCCGGGGAAGCAGCAGTCGTGGGGCGCGGAAGCAGTCAGGGGTGGCCATGGATCACGATGATGCAGCAGATGCGGCGCCCCGCTCAGGGCTGGTGGCGCAGCACCACGCCCTCGAGGCCGCCGCGCGGGCCGCGGTGGACGATCGGGCAGTTCAGCACCACGTTCGTGACATCGAGGCGCACGGCGCCGCTTTCCTCAGCCGCGAGAATCTGCTCCTCCGACGTCAGCCGCCGCGGTGTGTGGCCGGCAGTCCAGGTGACGGCGACCATGCGCCACAGCGGGGTGTAGGCGCTCTCGCGATTGGCCGAACCCATCGGCAGCGGCGCCGATGCGAAGACGCTGGCCTGCTCGAAGTTCGTCACGGCGTACACCCGGTCGACCGACGAGGGCTGCCCGGGGCGGCTCGCGCCGCGGGGCAGGGCATCCGCCAGCCGCGGGACGAAGTTCGCCCCCTCCCGGGCGGCGATTCCGGCATCGGAGACATCGGTCGTGACGTAGAAGACCTCCTCGCCGTCGAACCAGCCCTGACGGAGCGGCAACTGCACGGCAGGCCGCCACGGCTCCGTTGGCGACCAGGCGCAGCCGGCCAGCCCGAGGAACGTACCCACCGCCAGAGCGGCGAAGCCGCGGCGGGTCGGCGCGAGGCGAAGTCGTGAAGTCACTCGGTTCCTCCTGATTCAGGCGTTCACGGTCTGGCGAGCCGAGCCACCGTCGCGCGCCGACCAGGCAGCCGGGCTGGTCCCCACCCGCTGGGCGAACGCGCGCCCCAGCGCGCTCGCGTTGGCGTAGCCGACCTCGGCCGCGACCAGCTTGACGGGCATGCCGCGTCGCAGCAGCGTGCACGCCAGCCCGATGCGCCAGGTGGTGAGGTACTCCCCGGGCGGCACGCCCACGCAGCGGGCGAAGTGGGCGGCAAATCGCGCGCGCGACATGCCGGCCTCGGCCG
>NZ_JBFXIO010000469.1:0-3531 GCF_050175855.1 Piscinibacter sp. | reverse complement strand
CTCGGTGCTGCCGTCGGGCACGGGCCTGTGGCCGGTGGGCGGCGTCACGCCAGGCAGCCTGGCGGCCTGGCGCGCCGCGGGCGCCGCCGGCGCGGGCATCGGCGGCCAGCTGTTCACGCCGGGTCTGGCGCTGGCGGAGATCGCCGGACGCGCACGCGCCTTCGCCGCGGCGTGGCGCGCCGCCGGCTAGTCGCGGATCGCCTCGACCTGCACCTGCAGGCGCACGCGGTCGGCCACCAGCGGCAGGCCGAAGCTCATGCCGAAGTCGCTGCGGCGCAGTTCGGCCTCGAAGTCGCCACCGCACCACTCGCGCTGAAGCACCGGATGCGTGCCGCACGAGAAGCCCAGCGCGCGCAGGGCCAGCGGCCGGCTGATGCCGCGCAGCGTGATCTCGCCACGCACTTCACGCAGCACATCGCCCTCGAAGACGAAGTTGCGCGCCACGAAGTAGGCGTCGGGGTGCTCGCTGCTGGCCAGCAGGTCGCCCTGGCGCAGGCGGCTGTCGAGCACCGGCAGCCCGGTGCTGACGATGCGCGTCGGGATGATCAGCGAGACCTCGCCGCGGCGCGCGCTGCGGTCGAGGTCGGCCACGCCCGCGAGCGGGCCGAAGCGGCCGCGCAGCGTGGCGGTGCCGAAGTGCATCACCTCGAAGTGCACGAAGCTGTGCGACGGGTCGAGGCGATAGGTTGCCGGCTGGGCGCCGGCGATGCCGTGGGCGGCGAGCGCGGTCCCGGCCGCGAGGCTCGCGAGCAGGGTCCGCTTCATCGCGTCGGGCCGCGCTTACTGCTTGACGGCCTCGATCTGGATCAGCAGCCGGATGTTGTCCGGGATGCCGGGCAGGCCGTAGGTCATGCCCCACTGGCTGCGCGTGATGGTGGTCTCGAAGTCGCCGCCGCAGACCTCGCGCTTGAGCATCGGGTTCTGGTAGCAGTTGAAGTTGGAGGCCTTCAGCGTCACCGGGTTGCTCTTGCCGAGCATCGTCAGCGAGCCGCTCACCTCGGTGACCTTGTCGCCGTCGAACACGAACTTGTCGCTGACGAACTTGGCGGTGGCGAATTCGGCGGCGTTGAAGAAGTCCTTGCTCTTCAGATGGCCGTCGAGCGGGCCGACGCCGGTGCTCACCGAGCCGATGTCGATGGTGATCTCGGCCTTGCCGCTCTTGCCGGCGCGGTCGAACTGCACGGCGCCTTCCTTCTTGTCGAAGCGGCCACGCAGCGTCGAGGTGCCGAAGTGCTTGGCCTCGAAGTTGACGAAGGTGTGCGTCGGGTCGATCGTGTAGGTGGCGCTCTGTGCCTGGGCGAAGCCGGCGGCGGCGAGCAGGGCCGTGGCGAGCAGGGTCTTGGTCATGGAATGCCTCTCCTGAGGGTGGTGGGGTTGGAAATCAGAGTGCGCCGACGCCGGTCAGTGCGAGCTTGAAGCGCACCTGCACGTCGTCGGCGACCATGGAGGTGTCCTTCCAGTCGCCGTCGCCGATGCGGAAGGCCAGCCGCTTGAGCACGAAGCTGCCGGTCGCCGTGGTGGTGCCGCCGGATTGCGCCAGCGCCACCGGCACGACGACGTTCTGCGCCGTGCCCTTGATGGTCAGCTTGCCGGCCACCTCGTACTTGCCGGCGCCAGTGGCTTTCACCGCGGTGCTCTGGAAGGTGGCCTGCGGAAACTTCTTCGTGTCGAACCATTCCGGCTTGACGATCTCGGCCTCCGTCTCGGCGGCGCCCAGCGACACGCTGGCCAGGTCGACGGTGAAGCCGATGCTCGCGGCCTCGGGCTTCTTCGGGTCGAACGCCACCTTGGCGTCGAACTTGCGGAACTTGCCGTCCACCGGCACGCCCATCTGCTTGCTGGTGAAGGCGATCTCGCTGCCCGCGCCCACGAGTTGCTGCGCGCAGACGGGCGGTGCGGCGAAGGCGGCGCCGAGGGCAAGCAGGCTGATGGCGAGGTAGGTCTTCATGGTTCGGTCTCGGGTCAGTCGCGGCCGGGGCGCATGCGCCCGAGCAGGCCGTCGCGGTCGATGAAGTGGTGCTTGAGGGCCGCGCCGACGTGGGCCAGCACCAGGGCGGCCATCGTGAAGGCGAGGATCTTGTGAAGAGGCTTGATGGCCTCGGCGAGTTCCTTGTTCGCCGGCACGAAGTCGGGCAGCGGGATCACGCCGAAGACGACGATCGGGAAGCCCGCCGCCGAGCTGTAGGCCCAGCCGGCCAGCGGCACGGCGAAGAACAGCACGTACAGGGCGATGTGCACTGCGTGCGAGGCGCGGCGCTGCCATGCCGGCATCGGCACGTCTTCGGGCGGACGGTGCGTCAGACGCCACAGCAGGCGGATCGCCGACAGCGTCAGGATGCAGATGCCGGCCCACTTGTGCCAGTTGTAGAGCTTCAGCCGCTGCGGCGACATCGGCAGGTCGGTCATGTAGAGGCCGACGATGAACGAGCCCACGATCGCCAGGCCGAGCAGCCAGTGCAGGGCGATGGCGGGGCCGGTGTATCGCGCTGGTCGGGAGGTATTCATGGCAGGCGGCATGTGCGGTCGGTCAGCGGCACTGTAGGCGGCGACTGTTCAAAGGCGCTTCACGCTGCTTGACGTGATCGTTCAAAAACTTGCGGCGGTTGCGTGCCCTCAACGCGCCGCCGGCCGCCAGGCCTAGAGTGCCAGCATCGCAAGCGTCCACGCGGAGGTCGGCATGGAAACCAGTCATCGGATCGGTCTGTGGGCGAGGTCCTGCCTTGCCGCGGCGATGGGACTGTCGCTGGCCGCCTGCGGCGGTGGGGGAGGAGGAGGGGACGACGGATTCCCGCTTCCGGGCACCGTCGACGTCACTGCCACCAACCAGGACACGCTCGCGCGTGCCGGCATGGTGGCGCTGCAGGCGGGTGTGCTGGGCGCTACGGTCGGTGTGGCCGGCGGAAGCAGCCCGACCGCGCGGGTCGCGGCCGCGGGGCGCAAGCGTGCGGCGGCAGTGCAGCCGCCGGAGGTCGAGCCCTGCTTCGTCTCGGGAAGCACGACGACGGTTTACGACGATCGTGACAACAGCGGCACCTCCACGCCCGGGGACGTGGCCACCATCACCTACAACGACTGCGTGGAAGTGGCGGGCGAGGTGACCAACGGAACCATCGTGGCCACCTACACGCAGATCCAGCTGGCAGTCTTGCCGGCCACCATCGGCGCACGCATCACGACGAACGACCTGCTGACGCAGACCGCCACCCGCAGCGTGGCCACGCAGGGTGGTTTCGACTTCCTGCTCAGCATCCAGAGCGTGACGGCCGACAGCCTGCGCGTCAGCGTGCCCAACGCGCTCGCGCTGGCGATCACCACGCCGGTCTACACCGACACCGTGACGCTGCAGGCCGGCTACGTGCTGCAGGCGGCCTACGACGCCACGGCCGTGCCGCCCGGCGGCACCGTGCCCGGGCGGACCAGCACGACCGCCAGCGGCCTCGTGGAGTCGGCGGTCGCGGCCGGCAGCGTGCGGGTGTACACGCTGCAGCCCTTCGTGCAGTACGACGTCGATCCCTACCCGCGCTCGGGCCA
>NZ_JBFXIO010000468.1:0-3542 GCF_050175855.1 Piscinibacter sp. | reverse complement strand
CGCTGGGCAACCTGCTGGCCAACGCCGTCGAGTTCTCGCCGGCCGGCGGCCGCATCCGGATCGCGCTGCAGGCCCGGCCGCGCAGCGTCGACGTCACCGTGCGCGACGAAGGCCCCGGCATCCCCGATTACGCCGACGCGCGCGTGTTCGAGAAGTTCTTTTCGCTCTCCCGCCCGGCCACCGGCAAGCGCAGCACCGGCCTGGGCCTGGCCTTCGTGAAGGAGATCGCCGAGCTGCACCATGGCCGCGTCACCCTGCGAAACGCCGAGGGCGGCGGGGCGCTGGCCACGCTCTCGCTGCCGCGCATCGAGGCGCCGGCGGCCTGATCGGCGGCTGCGGCTATCCTGCGGGGCTGCGGCCGGGGAGGGCCGCGCCGTTGGATGCGACGACGATCGCCTGGGTGCTGCCCCACGAGGGCTACGACGACGAGGCCGCGATCGCGCCCCTGCGCGCGCAGGGGCTGCGTGTGCTCACCTGCGTGGCCGGTCAGGCGCTGCCCGACGAGGCCGAGCTGCGCGTGATGCAGGCCGGGCTGTTTGCCGACGCGCGCCGGCTGCGCCGCGAATACGTGCTCGACGCAAGGCCGACGTTGATCGTGGCCGCCAGCGCCGAGCAGGAGGCCGACGCTCTGGAGTTCCTCAAGCCGCGCGACGACGTGGTGCGCGGCCTGCGCCCGGCCGAGCTGCTGGTGCTGCGGCTGGCGCGGCTGCTGAAGAACGCCGGCGGCGAGGCGCGGCTGCACTCGCTGCAGTTCACCGACGAGCTGACCGGCCTGCCCAACCGCAAGCGCTGGCAGGCGCAGCTGGCCCAGGAGCTCGGCCAGCCGCCCGGGGTCGAGTGCCGCGCCGTCGTGCTGTTCGACCTCGACCACTTCAAGCAGATCAACGACCGCTTCGGCCACCAGGCCGGCGACCAGGTGCTGCGCGAGGCCGCCGCGCTGCTGCTGGCGCAGATGGCGCCGGGCGATCGCCTGGCGCGCTGGGGCGGCGAGGAATTCGCCGCGCTCGTCTCGCGCTACGACCGCGCCACCGTCGAGGCCGACGTGCAGCGCATGCTGCAGCGCCTGGCCGACCACCCCTTCCACGCGCCGGCCGCCGCCGGCAGCGGCTACGAGCGGCTGGTCAACCGCTTCGATGACACCGCGCCGGCGCCGCTGGACGGCGAGCCGCTGCAGCGCATGGCGGTCTCCGCCAGCGCCGGGCTGGCGTTCCTGGGCGAGCGCTCCACCTTCGCCGACGTGATGAGCCAGGCCGACGTGGCGCTGTACGAGGCCAAGGGCCGCGGCCGCAACCGGCTGGTGTCGTACGAATCGCTGCAGGAGAGCTCCGGCGGCGACGACCGCGACCTCTACGTGCGCCACTTCGAGAACGTCACCCGCGTGCTCACCGAGCGCATGACCACGCTGGTGACGCACATGGGCCGCAGCCTGGTGGAGGCGGCGCGGCGCGAGGCCAACCAGGACGCCCTCACGCAGCTGCACAACCGCCGCTACTTCGATGCCCGGCTGTCGCGCGAGGTCGAGACGGCGCACAAGCACGGCCGCGCGCTGGCCCTCGCGCTGGTCGACCTCGACCACTTCCATGACGTCAACGCCGAGTTCGGCTACCCGACCGGCGACCAGGTGCTGCGCCGCTTCGCCGAGATCGCGCGCCACGGCGTGCGCCTTACCGACTGGCTGGCCCGCTACGGCGGCGAGGAGTTCTGCCTGGTGATGCCCGACACCGACCTCGACACCGCCGCCCGCGTGGCGGAGCGCGTGCGGGCGCAGGTGGCGGCCACCGACATCCGCGGCGTCGACCAGCGCCGCGTGGCGCTGACCGTGAGCGTGGGCGTGGCGGCCCTGGCTTCGCCCCAGGACAGCCCGCTGTCGCTGGTGCAGCGGGCCAGCGAGGCGGTGCTGGCCGCCAAGCGGGCCGGGCGCAACCGGCTGGTGGTTGCCCGCTAGAGTTTCCGACCTAAGTTTGCTGCAGCGCAGCATGAATCGCTTGCATTCGTGGCGAAGGGCTCTATCATTTGCTCATGCTGCAGTGCAGCAAAGTGATTCTTCAACCACCCCACCGGAGCCCGTCATGCTGAACAACGAACAATTCGCCGCCGCCCAGAAGGCCCAGCTCGCCACGCTGATGGGCCTGGCCGCCACTGGCCTCGATGCCGCCGAGAAGCTCGTCGCGCTGAATCTCGAGACCGCCCGTGCCGCGCTGGCCGACGCCGATGCGCAGGCGCAGTCGATGCTGTCTGCCAAGGATGTGCAGGCGCTGCTCTCGCTGCAGGCCGAGATGCTCCAGCCGGCGCCCGAGAAGGCCGGCACCTACGGCCGCAAGCTGTACGACATCGTCGCCGAAGTGCAGGCCGAGATGAGCAAGGTCGCCGAAGCCGGCGCCGCCGACGCGCAGAAGAAGTTCGCCGCGCTGGTCGAGTCCGCCGCGAAGAACGCCCCGGCCGGCTCCGAGCAGGCCGTGGCGATGGCCAAGGCGGCCTTCGCCGCTGCCAACGACGCCTTCGGCAACGCCCAGAAGGCCGCCAAGCAGGCAGCCGAAGTGGCGGAAGCCAACATCGTGAAGTTCACCGCCGCGACCAAGCCGGCGGCCAAGGCCCGCCGCGCCGCCTGAGGCGCGACACCCTCGAAGGGGCTCCCATGAGCTCCCTCGGCCACCCGGGCCCCCACGACGCGGCAAGCGCCGCGCCGTGGCGGAGCACGGGCTTCGACCTCGACGACGGCTGGATCGGCACCCGCGAACTGCCCGGCTACCGCGCCGGCGCTGTGGTGGTGAAGCTGGCCGACTTGCCCGGCGTCGACGCCGACCATCTCTACCTCGACGTGCTTCGCCTTGGCGAGAACGGCCGCACCGAGGACAACCTCTCCGGCCCCTGCCCGGCGATGCGCCGCGACCATCCGCTGGATGCGCGCTCGCGCTTCGTGCGCGTGGTGGCCGAACTGCTGCGCCATGCACCCGACGCCCAGCGCGGCCTCGCCGGCCTCGGCCCGCCGCTGGCGCTGCTGCGCGAGAACGGCATCGAAGGGCCACAACTGGCCATCGCCGCCCGGCAGCTCGATGCCGCCTGCAGCGAAGACGCCCTGGCGGCCAGCCTGGCGCACATGCTGGTGCTCAGCTTCGGTGAGGAGGAAGCGCAAGCCACGCTCACCGCATTGCTCGGACGGCTGCTGCCCCATGCCCGCTGCGACGGCCCGCTGGTCGAACAGGTCACCCTGCTCGTTCGCCGCGTCGGCCGGGCCCAGGCGCGGCGCCGCCTGCGTGAGGCCACCGACTTCGAGCTTCTGCCCACCCCCGAACTGCTCGGCCTCTGAGCGCGCTGCGGGCAGCGCCATGGAATAGGCAGGCCACGCAACGCGTAGACACCCCGGGGAGACAGCACGGGGAGGCCGGCATGCCGTGGTTCGTGGCCAAGCGCGCCATCGTCGGGGTCTCCTCGTTTTCAGTGCAATAAGTGACGGTACGAAAAGCTAGCACTGGCGCGGAGGTGGTGTTGGTAGATCGTTGATTTCATTGACTTTCCTGTTCACTTTCAAATCTGCGATTCGT
>NZ_JBFXIO010000467.1:0-3554 GCF_050175855.1 Piscinibacter sp. | reverse complement strand
CGGGCAGGATCAGGTGCAGCGTGGAGGGCGCGTCGCCCACCTCGGCCGCCACGCGCGCCCAGTAGCCGGCGTCGCTGGTGTACTGGTCGCAGGCGATCACGCTCCAGCGGTGCAGGTCGATGCCCGCTCGGGGAAGCAGCAGCCGTGGGGCGCGGAAGCAGTCAGGGGTGGCCATGGATCACGATGATGCAGCAGTTGCGGCGCCCCGCTCAGGGCTGGCGGCGCAGCACCACGCCCTCGAGGCCGCCGCGCGGGCCGCGGTGGACGATCGGGCAGTTCAGCACCACGTTCGTGACCTCGAGGCGCACGGCGCCGCTTTCCTCAGCCGCGAGAATCTGCTCCTCCGACGTCAGCCGCCGCGGTGTGTGGCCGGCAGTCCATGTGACGGCGACCATGCGCCACAGCGGGGTGTAGGCGCTGTCGCGATTGGCCGAGCCCATCGGCAGAGGCGCCGATGCGAAGACGCTAGCCTGCTCGAAGTTCGTCACGGCGTACACCCGGTCGACCGACGAGGGCTGCCCGGGGCGGCTCGCGCCGCGGGGCAGGGCATCGGCCAGCCGCGGGACGAAGTTCGCCCCCTCCCGGGCGGCGATGCCGGCATCGGAGACATCGGTCGTCACGTAGAAGACCTCCTCGCCGTCGAACCAGCCCTGACGGAGCGGCAACTGCACGGCAGGCCGCCGCGGCTGCGTTGGCGACCAGGCGCAGCCGGCCAGGCCGAGGAACGAACCCACCGCCAAAGCGGCGAAGCCGCGGCGGGTCGGCGTGCGGCGATGTCGTGAAGTCACTCGGTTCCTCCTGATTCAGGCGTTCACGGCCTGGCGAGCCGAACCACCGTCGCGCGCCGACCAGGCGGCCGGGCTGGTGCCCACCCGCTGGGCGAACGCGCGCCCCAGCGCGCTCGCGTTGGCGTAGCCGACCTCGGCCGCCACCAGCTTGACGGGGATGCCGCGTCGCAGCAGCGTGCACGCCAGCCCGATGCGCCAGGTGGTGAGGTACTCCCCGGGCGGCACGCCCACGCAGCGGGCGAAGTGGGCGGCAAATCGCGCGCGCGACATGCCGGCCTCGGCCGCCATCGATGGCAAGGTCCAGTCGCGAGCGGGCTGCGCATGCACGGCCGCCAATGCCTTGTGCAGCCGTGGATCGGCCAGCCCGGCCATCAGCCCGCCATCGACCAGGCGCTGTTCGATGGCGTAGCGCAGCAGCTGGATCAGCAGCACCTCGGCCAGCCGATTGACCACCGCGTCATGCCCGCAGCGCGGGCGACAGGCCTCCTCGAACAGCAGTTGCTGGGTCAGGTCCAGACCCGGAAGCCGCGCCAGCGGCACCACGAGGCTGGTGGGCAAGGCGCGCAGCAGCGGATTGGTGTCGCCCGTGCCGAAGTGCACCGAGGCGCACACCAGCTCGGCGACCGCGGTGCTGTCCGACTCCAGCCTATGCGCCTGAGGCCGCGGGAAGAAGATGACGCTGGGTTGCTCGACCCGCATGGAGCCGCCTCGCCCGTCGCTGACGGCCAGCGTGCCCTGTCGGAGCAGGTGCAGGTGTCCCGTTCCCGGCTGCGCATCGACGTCGGCGACGCCGCACAGCGGCCCGCCATGGAACACCTGGGCGCTGAGCTCGAAACGCTGGAGCAGCGCAGAAAGTCGGTCCGCCATGAGACGAATGGTATATCAATGGCGACGCATGGCATCTATTCGTCGCGAATCGGGCCGTACACTGGGCTGGTCTTCAAGGAGTCTCCGATGCTGCTGCCTCGCCAACCCGTGCCGTCCTTGCGCGTTCCCACGCTCGCCCATGGCGACTTCGACCTGGCCGCCGACGCGGCGACCCACTTCACGATGGTGGTCTTCTACCGCGGGCTGCACTGCCCGATCTGCCTGAAATACCTGCTCGAACTCGGCAGGCTGCAGCCGGAGTTCGACAAGCGCGGCGTGAAGGTGATCGCGGTCTCCAGCGACGGGCGCGAGCGGGCGCAGGCGATGGCCGACAAGCTGAACGCGCCGGGGCTTCGCGTGGGGCACGACCTGCTCCTGGCCAATGCGCGCGAGTGGGGCCTGTACATCAGCAGTTCGCGCGGCAAGACCTCGATCGGGATCGAGGAGCCGGCGCTGTTCTCCGAGCCCGGGGTCTTCATCGTGCGGCCCGATGGCTCCCTCTACTACGGCGCCGTGCAGACGATGCCGTTCGCCCGGCCTCGCTTCGACGAACTGCTGGCCGCGCTCGACTTTGCGCTCGAGAAGAACTACCCGGCACGCGGCGAATACGCGGGCGCCGTGTAGCCCGGGAGCACATCCGATGATGCGCCGCCGCCCGTCGCTCGCCGCCCTGGCGGCCACTGTCTTCGGATGGCCCGCGTCCGTGACCGCGCGGGAGCCGGGCCTGCAGGTACTGGAGGTACCGGAGCCGATGGCGCAGGTTGCGGCGGGCGGCCCGACCGGTGTGCTGGCGGTCGCCGCGAGCGGCGCGCTCTACGCGCTGCCGCTGGAAGGGGGGCGTGCGCCACGACTGGCCGAACGGATCGATCCCGATACGCCCCTGGCGATTGGCCACGGCCGCATTGCGGCGCGCCGACAGGACGGTGCGCTGTGGGTGCTGGAGGGCGGCGCCGCCGGGGTGTCGAACGCGCGGGCGCTGGCGCCCGCGTCGGGCCTGCTCGTTCTGCCGCTGGCCATCATCGGTGTGCAGGCCGAAGGCGGGCGGCATCGCGTGGTGCGGCTGGAACCTTCGGGCGCCGGCACCTGGGCGCCGGTCGCGCACAGTGCCGTCGATGTGCTCCCCGATGCCCGGCCGCTGCAGGCCGAGCTCGACGGCCGCGGTGACGGCGGCCATGTCGTGGTCCTCGCGGGACCGGATGCCGAGCGCTACCGGCACGGCGTGCTGGGCGACACGATCGAGGCGACGCGCGTGTGCCTGCTCGAGCGGCACGGCCTCGAGCTGATGCGCGAACTGGTGGTGGCGCCGCCCCAGGTGCTGGAAGACATCGCGGTTCGCCGGGTGGCCATCGGCGGGCGCGACGGGCTGCTCACGGTGCGATCCGGGCCACAGGGCGCACAGCTCGTGCTGGTCGATGCCGACCCGGCAGCGCCGGCCGCGCTGCGTGTCGCTGCGAGCGGCCCGGTGATCGGCACGGCCAGGCGCTGGCTGTCGCCCACCACGAACGGCCGTCGCTGGCTGGCGGTGCACACGCCGCACATCGGCGGGGTGTTGCACGAGTACCGGCAGGAGGGGTCCGAGCTGGTGGCCACCCGGGTGATGGACGGCGTCAGCAACCATGCCATCGGATCACGTCGGCTCGACCTCTCTGCCTGGCAGGGCACGTGGCTCCTGATGCCCGACCAGCGCCGTCGGCGCCTGCTGCTGCTCGATGGCCGCGCGGGCTGGCGCCAGGTTCACGCCTGGCAGCTGGCCTCGCCCGTCACCGCGACCGCGAGCCTGGGCGACGGCCGCGGCGTGGCGATCCTGCAGGAAGACGGCAGCGTGGCCCTCGTGCGGCCCTCGGTCTAGGCGGCACTGCGCACGCGCAGGATGCCGCCGAAATACGCCGCCAGCTCCGC
>NZ_JBFXIO010000466.1:0-3569 GCF_050175855.1 Piscinibacter sp. | reverse complement strand
CGAGGTGCGGGTAGGTCGCCAGCAGCCGGGCTTGCAGGTGCGGTGGCAGGGGGTGCTGGCGCACCACCCGGCGGGCATGGAGGGTGCGCCACACACGGTGCAGCGCGATCAGCGCCGCCGCGAGGAACAGCACCAGGAACACATGGGATGCATTCCACTTCGTCATCGTCTTCTCCCTTCTTCTTGTTGTCGTCTTCTTCTTGTTGGTGACAACTCTGAGGGCCCTCGATGACGGTTTCGTGACGGCGTGGTCAGACCACCACGGGCTCCGGCTCGAGCCGGATGCCGAAGCGGCCGTAAACGCTCTCCTGGATGGCGCGCGCCAGCGTCATCACCTCGGAGCCGATCGCCCCGCCACGGTTGACCAGCACCAGCGCCTGGCGCTCGTACACCGCCGCCTGCCCGACCGCCTTGCCCTTCCAGCCGCAGGCGTCGATCATCCAGCCGGCGGCCAGCTTCACCGAGCCGTCGGGCATCGGGTAGTGCACGATCTCCGGGTCGCGGCCGATGATGTCGCGGCACTGCTCGGGCGTGACCAGCGGGTTCTTGAAGAAGCTGCCGGCGTTGCCGATCAGCGCCGGGTCGGGCAGCTTGGCACGACGGATCTCGCAGACCCAGTCGAACACCTGGCGGGCCGACGGATTGGAGACCCCCGCCTCGCGCATCTTGCGCTCGATGTCGAGGTAGCCGAGCACCGGCTGCCAGGGCCGCGGCAGGCGCAGGCGCACCCGCGTGATCAGCGTGCGGCCGGCCAGCGAATGCTTGAAGACGCTGTCGCGGTAGCCGAAGGCGCAGATCCCGGGCCCGAGCGTGACGCTGCGGCCGGTGACCAGGTCGACCGCGTCGAGCGACTCGAAGCGATCCTTCAGCTCCAGCCCGTAGGCGCCGATGTTCTGCACCGGTGCCGCGCCCACCGTGCCCGGGATCAGCGCCAGGTTCTCCAGCCCCGGCCAGCCCTGCGCCAGCGTCCAGTCGACCAGCGCATGCCAGCTCTCGCCGGCGCCGGCCTCGACGATCCAGGCGTCGGCGCGCTCCTCGACGAGGCGCATGCCCGCCACCTCGACCTTGAGCACCACCGCCGGCATGTCGCGGGTGAGGATGATGTTGCTGCCGCCGCCGAGGATGAATTTCGGCGCGCGGCCGAGTTCCGGGTGGTCGACCACGCGGCGAACGTCGGCATCGCTGTTGATCCGCACCAAGGATTGCGCAACCGCGGGCAATCCGAAGGTGTTGTACGGCTTCAGGCTGACGCCCGATTCGATTTGCATGCGAGAATTTTTGCATGCCCAGTTTCGACACCGTCATCGAGCCCAACCTGGTCGAGGTCCGCAACGCGGTCGACCAGTCCGCCAAGGAGATCGGCACCCGCTTCGACTTCAAGGGCACCTCGGCCGCGATCGAGCTGGCCGACAAGGCCATCACGCTGTTCGGCGATTCCGACTTCCAGATCGGGCAGGTCACCGACATCCTGCTGGCCAAGCTCACCAAGCGCGGCGTGGACATCCGCTTCGTCGACCGCAGTGCCAAGATCGAGAAGATCGGCGGCGACAAGGTCAAGCAGGTGCTCGCGGTCAAGAGCGGCGTCGACAGCGACACCGCCAAGAAGATCCAGGCCGCCGTCAAGCAGAGCAAGATGAAGGTGCAGGCAGCCATCCAGGGCGACACGGTGCGCGTTTCCGGCGCCAAGCGCGACGACCTGCAGCTGGCCATGCAGCTGATCCGCAAGACCGTGCCCGACGCCCCCGTGTCCTTCAACAACTTCCGCGACTGAGCATGCGTTTGCCCCTGACCGCCCTGCTGGGCCTGCTGCCGGCGCTGGCCTCGGCGCAGTCCGTCTCGATGAGCGGCAGCCTGGGCGACAAGGCCCTGCTCGTGATCGACGGCCAGCCGCGCACGGTGGCGGCCGGCGCCACGGTGGCCGGCGTCAAGGTGATCAGGGTGACCGGCAGCGAGACGGTGGTCGAGGTCGGTGGCAAGCGCCAGACCCTGCTGCTCGGCGGCGCGCAGGTCAACCTCGGCGGGGCGGCCAGCGCCGGCAGCGGCACGGAGATCCGGCTCGCCGCAGGCCCCGGCGGGCACTTCGTCACCGGTGGCTCGATCAACGGTCGAGCCGTGCGCTTCCTGGTCGACACGGGCGCGACCAACATCGCGATGAGCGAGGCCGTGGCACGCAGCATCGGCCTGGACTACACCAAGGGCGAGCGCGGCCTCACCAACACCGCCAACGGCCAGGTGGTGGCACATCGTGTCTCGCTGCGCGAGGTGCGCGTCGGCGACGTCGTCATCTACAACGTTGCCGCCACCGTGGTGCCGGCGCCGATGGAGATGGTCCTGCTGGGCAACAGCTTCCTGACGCGCTTCCAGATGCGGCGTGACGCCGACGTCATGGTGCTCGAGAAGCGCTACTGACCCTTCGCCTGCGGCGGCTTCGCGAAGACGAAGGCCAGCACCGCGGCCACGCCCACCGCCGCCAGCCCGAGCAGCAGCTCGCGGTAGCCCGGCAGCGCCAGCAGCAGCCAGGCGGTCATCAACGGTGCCGCGGCGCGGGACAGCAGCGCGATCGCGCTCATCGCCCCGCCGATGCGGCCGACGTGCTCGCGGCCGAAATACTCCGGCACGAGGTTGCCGCGCACGATGGTCACCAGCCCGTTGGCCAGGCCGAACAGCAGCGCGAACAGGATCAGCGACGCCGTGCCCTCGGCCAGCGCGAAGATCGCCAGTGCGGCCGGCATGCCTGCCAGCACGATCAGCCCCAGCGCGCGCACCGACACCCAGCGGCCGAAGACGAGGAAGGCGAAGCGCCCGGCCACCTGGGCCGGGCCGAACCACACCACCACGGCCAGCGCCGTGGCCTCGGGCAGGCCCTTGGCGGCGAAGGCCGGCATGATGTGCGCCCACAGCGCCGCCACCGCGAACGAATACAGCGTGAAGGTGGCGGTGAGCAGCCAGAACGAACGCTCGCGAAGCGCTTCGTGCAGCGTGGCGTCGTCGGCCGCGTCGTGCGCACGCTTCGGCGTGTCGGCGGTCGGCGTGCCCTTCAGCGCCCAGGCGTGCAGCGGCGCCACGCCGAGCAGCAGCAAGGCGCCGATGGCAGCGAGTGCACCGCGCCAGTCGAGCCAAGCCAGCAGTGCGGCGATGGCGGGGAACGACAGCGTGCTGGCGAATCCGCCCACCAGCGTCAGCGTGGTGATGCCCTCGCGGTACTGCGCCGGGAAGCGCTTGGTCAGCACGTTGAAGGCCGGCTCGTACAGCGTCATCGCCATCGCCGCGCCGAGCAGCGCCCAGGCGGCGTACAGCAGCGGCAGCGAGGCGGCCAGAGACCAGACGAGAAAGCCGACACCGGCCAGCGCCGCACCGAGCGTCATCACCGCTCGCCCGCGGCCGTGGTCGATGGCGGCGCCGGCGGCATAGGTGGTAGCGCCCCACACCGCCAGCCCGAGCGTGAAGGCTCCCATCATCGCGGGCTTGCTCCAGCCCATCGCCCGCTGCATCGGCAGCACGAAGGACGAGAAACCGTAGTACAGCGCCGCCCAGCACAGCAGCTGGCCGGCCGACAGCGCAGCCACGGT
>NZ_JBFXIO010000465.1:0-3583 GCF_050175855.1 Piscinibacter sp. | reverse complement strand
GACCAGCTTCCTGCTCAACGAGAAGCGCACCGAGATCACCAAGATCGAGCTCAAGCAGCGCGTGACCGTGCTGCTGGTGCCGAACAAGAACCTCGAGACGCCCAACTACCGCCTCGAGCGCCTGCGCCACGACGACCCGCGCCTGGAGAACCTGCAGGCCAGCTACACAATGGTCGACCAGCAGGAAGAGGAAGTCGGCTTCACCCGACGCGAAAAGGGCAAGGACAAGCAGGAGCCGGTGATCAAGGGCATCCTGCCCGACGCGCCGGCGCCGCAGCCCGAACCCAAGCCCGAGCCGGTGGCTGCCGCCCCGGTGGCCGCACCCGCGCCGGCTCCGATGGCCGCTGCGGCGGCTGCGCCCGCCGGCAGCGGCTTCTTCGGCTGGATCAAGCGCATCTTCGGCGGCGGCGAGGCCGCACCGGCGCCCGCGCCGGCGGCCGCACCGGCCGCAGCCCCTGCGGCCGAGCCGCGCAAGGAAGGTCGTGGCGAACGCGGCGAGCGCGGCGGCCGTGGCGGCCGCGATGGTCGCCGTGGCGAGCGTGGCGAGCAGCGCGGCGATGGCCGCAGCGGGCGTGAAGGCCGTGAGGGCCGCGAGAACCGCGAAGGCCGTGGCCGCCGTGGTGAGCAGCGCGCCGAGCGCCCCGAGGGCGAAGAGACCAGCGCAACACGCGCCGAAGGCGCCGGCGAATCGCGTGGCGAAGGCCGCCGTGGCGGCCGTGGCGAGCGCGCCGAGCGGGCAGAACGAGGGGAACGCGGTGAGCGCGGTGGCGAGCGCGCCGAGCGCCGCCCCCCGGTGGAAGCCGTGCCGGCCGATGCCGCAGCCCAGCCGCAAGGTTTCGTCGACACCGTGCCGACCGGGGAGCCGCCGGCCGAGGGCGAGGCCCAGGGCGAGCGCACCGGTCGCCGCCGTCGTCGCGGCCGTGGTGGTCGTGACCGCGAGGAGAACCGCGCCGTCGAGGGCGTGACCGAGGCGAATGGCAGCGAAGCGCCGGTGGCCGAAGCGGAAGTGCCGACCGAAGCGGCTGCCATCGAAGGCGCGGAAGCGCCGTCGACTGCCGGCGAAGGCGAAGAGCGTGGCGAAGGCCGCCGCCGCGGCCGTGGTCGCGACCGCCAGCGCCGTGAGCGCCGGGAGGAAGGCGCGCCAGTGGGCGAAACCGCGCTCGGCGAGGCCGTGACGGCCGAGGCCGAACCCGTCGCCACCGAGACGATGGCTGCCGAGGCGGCCCCGGTCGAGGCCGTGGCTGCGGTGGTTCCGGCCGCACCGGTCGTCGCTGCGCCAGTTGCTCCGGCACCCACGCCCGTGGCCGCGGCACCCGTCGTCGCGCGCGTCGAACCCTTCGTGCTGCCCACCGATCAGCTCGCGGACATCGCGCAAGCCGCCGGCCTGCAGTGGGTGAACTCGGATGCCGAGAAGATCCGTGCGGTGCAGGAAGCGATGGCCCGCGAGCCCAAGCCGGTGCACGTGCCGCGCGAGCGCAAGCCGCTGGTGATCGTCGACGAGGGCCCGCTGGTGCTGGTGGAGACCCGTAAGGATCTCTCGCAGATCACCCTGCCCTTCGACAGGGGCTGACGCCGGGCAACGCCTGCCTTAAGGCAGGCGTTCGAGAGATCGCTGGTAGGCGGGGTCGTGCATGAGCTCGTCCCACGACAGCGGATGGCTCTGCGGCAGCAGCTTCAACCGCCGTGCCTCGCTGTCGGGGTCGAGTTGCCAGCGGCCGTCATCGAGGCTGCGTTCCAGCCCGGCCAGCAGTTGATCGACCGCCGCGCCGCCATCGACCGACTGGTTGCACAGCAGCACCAGGTCGCAGCCGGCCGACAGTGCGATCGCCGCCGCCTCGGCGTAGCTCACCTCCACACCGCCGACGCGCCGCGCGCCTTCCATGCTGAGGTCATCGCTGAAGACCGCGCCGGTGAAGCCGAGCTGCTGGCGCAGGATCTCCTTCAGCCAGCGCGGCGAGAAGCCGGCCGGGTGCGCGTCGACCTTCGGGTAGATCACGTGCGCCGGCATCACGCTGGCCAGGCTGGTCGACAGCCATTCGTAGGGCTTGGCGTCGTCGGCGAGGATCGCCTTCAGGCTGCGCCTGTCGACCGGCACCTCGGTGTGGCTGTCGGCCTTCACGAAGCCGTGGCCGGGGAAGTGCTTGCCGCAGCTGGCCATGCCCGCGAGCAGCAGACCGTGCATCAGGCTCTTGGCCAGCAGCGTGGCCACCCGCGCATCGCGGTGGAAGGCGCGGTCGCCGATGACGCTGCTGCCGCCGTGGTCGAGGTCGAGCACCGGCGTGAAGCTGAGGTCGACGCCGCAGGCGCGCAATTCGGCGCCGAGCACGTGGCCGGCCGCGGTGGCGGCATCGGTGGCGGTGAGCGCATCATTCATCCACAGCTCGCCGAGCACGCGCATCGCCGGCAGGTGGGTGAAGCCGTCGGTGCGGAAGCGCTGCACACGGCCGCCCTCGTGGTCGACGCAGATCAGCAGGTCGGGGCGGATCGACTTGATCTCGGCGGTGAGTTCGACCAGCGCGCGTCGATCGGCCCAGTTGCGCGCGAACAGGATCATGCCGCCCACCAGCGGATGGGCGAGCCGGCGGCGGTCGTCGCCGTTCAGCGTGGTACCGGCGATGTCGAGGATGACGGGCGAGTGGCTCATGGTTTGTCCAGGGTTTCGACGACGACGAAGCTCGCCGCGTAGTCGGTTTCGTCGGTGACGCTCACATGGGCGCGCAGGCCGCGCTGCGCGAACCACTCGGCCAGCGCGCCATGCAGGCGGATCTCGGGCTTGCCGCTGGCGGCCCTGACGATCTCGCAGTCGCGCCAAGTCATCGGCATGCGCATGCCCAGCCCGATCGCCTTCGAGAAGGCCTCCTTGGCCGAGAAGCGCGTGGCGAGGTAGCTGATGCCGCGCGACTCGACCTTGGCCAGCCGCGCATGGAACACCTCGATCTCGTGCGGGCCCAGCACCTTGGCTGCGAAGCGCTCGCCACGTCGCGCCCAGGTCTCGCGCAGGCGACGGATGTCGCAGATGTCGGTGCCGATGCCGTAGATCACGCGGGCGTCAGGCGTAGGCGCGGTGGATGCAGCGCAGGTAGTCGCGCACCGTCTCGGGCAGGCCGAGCTCGAGCGCATCGGCGATCAGCGCGTGGCCGATCGACACCTCCTGCACGCCAGGCACGTTGCGCAGGAACTCGGTGAGGTTGTCGCGGTTGAGGTCGTGGCCGGCGTTCAGGCCCAGGCCTTCGGCCAGCGCCGCCTGCGCCGCCGCCGTGAAGCCGGCGAGCACCAGCGCTTGCTGCGCGGTGCCATGGGCACGTGCATAGCTCTCGGTGTAGAGCTCGACCCGGTCGGCGCCGGCCTCGCGCGCGCCGCGCATCTGCGAAGGCTCGGGGTCCATGAACAGGCTCACGCGCAGCCCCATCGCCTTGCATTCGGCTACCAGCGGGGCGAGGCGGTCATGGTCGTCGGGGAAGCGCCAGCCGTGGTCGGAGGGGGGCTGGTCGACGCGGTCGGGCACGAAGGTCACCTGGTGCACCGGCAGGCCGCGCTGGACGAGACCGCGCACCTCGTCCATCAGGTGGTGGAAGGGGTTGCC
>NZ_JBFXIO010000464.1:0-3584 GCF_050175855.1 Piscinibacter sp. | reverse complement strand
CCCGTACGTCTTCAAGGTCATCAAGGATTTCTACCCGGCGCCGAAGGAGACCTCGCGCGAGCTGATCATGAGCAAGTACCTGCTCGTGAAGACGCACGACCGTGGCGGCCGCATGGCCGACACGCTGGAGTACAGCAACGTCGCCTTCCCGCGCGCGCGCTTCGAGGAGGAGCTGATCGCCGAGCTGAAGCACTACTGCCCGAGCCTGGTGGAGGAGGATGGCGATACGCTGGTGATCCGCCACCTCTACATCGAGCGGCGCATGATCCCGCTGAACATCTACCTGCAGGAAGCCAACCCGCGGCAGATGGAGCATGCGGTGATCGAGTACGGCAACGCCATCAAGGACCTCGTGCGCGCGAACATCTTCCCCGGCGACATGCTGTGGAAGAACTTCGGCGTGACGCGCCACGGCAAGGTGGTGTTCTACGACTACGACGAGATCGAGTACCTGACCGACTGCAACTTCCGCCGCGTGCCCGAGCCGCGCAACGAGGAGGAGGAGATGTCGGGCGAGATCTGGTACCACGTCGGCCCGCGTGACGTGTTTCCCGAGACCTTCGGCCCCTTCCTGCTCGGCAACGCGCAGGTGCGCGAGGTGTTCATGAAGCACCACGCCGACCTGCTCGACGTCGCCTTCTGGCAGGGCCACAAGGACCGCATCCTCGCCGGCCACGTGCACGACGTCTTCCCCTACGACCAGGACAAGCGCTTCCGCCGGCACCGCCAGAGCGAGGCCGAGGCCGCCGAGGCCGGCATCTGAGGCCGCTCCGATGGACTGGAAGGACGCCTTCGAACTCGCCAGCTACGTGGTGACCGTGGTCGGCCTCCCGTTCGCGGTGTGGGTGTTCTTCGCCGAACAGCGCAAGGAGCGCGAAAACGAGGAGGAGGAGGCCTACCAGCACCTCTCCGACGCCTACAACGACTTCCTGCGCATCGTGCTCGACAACGCCGACCTGCAGCTGCGCACCAACACCGCGCTGCCGAACCCGACGCCGGAGCAGAACGAGCGCATGCTGGTGATCTTCGACATGCTGATGTCGCTGTTCGAGCGGGCCTACCTGGTGGCCTACAAGGAGGACATGTCGCCCACCGAGCAGCGGCGCTGGAACTCGTGGGACGACTACATGCGCGAATGGTGCCGGCGCGACGACTTCTACAACACGCTGCCGACGCTGCTGCGCGGCGAGGATGCCGCCTTCCAGAACTACCTCCGGCGCGTCGCTCAGGAAGAGCGCGGCTCGCCGATTCTTGCCAGCTGATCCGAAAGGAGCCTCATCATGTCCGACCCCATCGTCATCGTCTCCGCCGCTCGCACGCCGATCGGCGGCCTGCTGGGTGATTTCTCCGGGCTGCAGGCCTGGGAGCTGGGCGCCGTGGCCATCAAGGCTGCGGTCGAACGCGCCGGGGTGCCCGGCGACGCCGTCGACGAGGTGCTATTCGGCAACTGCCTGATGGCCGGCCAGGGCCAGGCGCCGGCGCGCCAGGCGATGCGCAAGGCGGGCCTGCCGGACTCCACCGGTGCCGTCACGATGAGCAAGATGTGCGGCTCGGGCATGCGCGCGATGATGTTCGCGCACGACATGCTCGCGGCGGGCAGCGCCAACGTGATGGTGGCCGGCGGCATGGAGAGCATGACCAATGCGCCGCACCTCATGTTCGCACGCAAGGGCATCAAGTACGGCGCATCCGCCGTCTACGACCACATGGCGCTCGACGGCCTGGAAGACGCCTACGAGCGCGGCAAGGCGATGGGCGTGTTCGCCGAGCAGTGCGTGGGCAAGTACAGCTTCACGCGCGAGGCGATGGACCAGTTCGCGATCGCCTCGACCCAGCGCAGCAAGAAGGCCAACGAGGACGGCAGCTTCGACTGGGAGATGGCGCCGGTCACCCTCCCGGGCAAGGCGGGCGAAACGGTGATCAAGTTCGACGAGCAGCCCTTCAAGGCCAAGCTCGACAAGATCCCGGGCCTGAAGCCCGCCTTCAAGAAGGACGGTGCGATCACCGCCGCCACCTCGTCGAGCATCTCCGACGGCGCGGCCGCGCTGGTGATGATGCGTGAGTCGACCGCCAGGCAGATGGGCGTGAAGCCGGTCGCGCGCATCGTCTCGCACGCCGTGCACGCACAGGCGCCGGACTGGTTCACCACCGCGCCGGTGGGCGCGATCGACAAGGCGCTGAAGAAGGCCGGCTGGGGCGTGAAGGATGTCGACCTGTGGGAAGTCAATGAGGCCTTCGCCGCGGTGACCATGGCCGCGATGGCGGAGTTCAAGCTGGCGCACGAGATCGTCAACGTGCACGGCGGCGCCTGCGCGCTCGGCCACCCGATCGGTGCGTCGGGCGCGCGCATCGTCGTCACGCTGCTCGGCGCGCTGCGCACGCAGGGCAAGAAGAAAGGCGTGGCGGCACTGTGCATCGGCGGCGGCGAGGCCACGGCGCTGGCGGTCGAACTGCTCTGACATGCCGCATGCCCTGATCATCGGCGCCTCGCGCGGCATCGGCGCCGAGTTCGTGCGCCAGTACCGTGCCGAGGGCTGGCAGGTCACGGCCACGGCGCGCAGCGACGAGGCACTGGCCGCCCTGCGCGCGCAGGGTGCCACCGCGATCGCGCTGGACGTGGCCAGTGCCGAGAGCACCTCGCGCCTGGCCTGGCAGCTCGACGGCTCGGCCTTCGACGTGATCGTGCACGTGGCCGGCGTGCTGGTGCGGCAGACCGGGCTGGCCCCACCCACCGACGCCGACTTCGACCACACCATGCACGCCAACGTGCTGGCGCCGATGCGCGTGCTGCCGCAGCTCGCGGACATGCTCGCACCGGGAGCGAAGCTGGCGCTGATCTCCTCGAAGATGGGCTCGATGGGCGCGCGTGCCGGCACGAGCAGCTGGCTGTACCGCGCCTCCAAGGCGGCGGCCAATTCGGTGCTCAAGGACATCTCGCTCGAGTGGGCCGGCAAGGCCACCTGCGTGAGCTTCCATCCCGGCTGGGTGCGCACCGACATGGGCGGCGCGAATGCGGACATCACGGCGCAGGAGAGCGTGGCCAGCATGCGTCGCGTGATCGCCGGCCTGGCGCCGCAGGACAACGGGCGCTTCCTGAACCACGACGGCAGCGAAATCCCCTGGTGACCTTCTCGAGGAACGAAGAATGCTGTTGAGCGATGACCACCGTGCCGTGCAGGAGGCCGTGCGTGCCTTCGTGCAGGAGCAGATCGCGCCCCATGCGGCACGCTGGGACAAGGAGCATCACTTCCCGGCCGTCGAGCTGCAGGGCCTGGCCGCACTGGGCTGCTACGGCGTGGCCGTGCCCGAGCAATGGGGCGGCGCGGGGCTGGACTACCTGGCGCTGGCGGTCATCCTCGAGGAGATCGCCGCCGGCGACGGCGGCACCTCCACCGTGGTGAGCGTCAACAACTGCCCGGTGTGCTCGATCCTGATGGCCTGGGGCAGCGAGTCGCAGAAGGAACAGTGGCTGAAGCCGCTGGCGCGCGGCGAGATGCTCGGCGCGTTCTGCCTGTCCGAACCGCACGTGGGCTCGCAGGCCGACGGCCTGATGACGACCGCCACGAAGGACGGCGACCACTATC
>NZ_JBFXIO010000463.1:0-3613 GCF_050175855.1 Piscinibacter sp. | reverse complement strand
GTGGTCGATGGCGGCGCCGGCGGCATAGGTGGTAGCGCCCCACACCGCCAGCCCGAGCGTGAAGGCTCCCATCATCGCGGGCTTGCTCCAGCCCATCGCCCGCTGCATCGGCAGCACGAAGGACGAAAAGCCGTAGTACAGCGCCGCCCAGCACAGCAACTGGCCCAGCGCCAGCGCGGCCACGGTGGCGCGAAAGCTCGGGGGATTCACCGGCGGGCCGAGCCGCCGCGACGACGGTCGGCCCGCAGGTCGTCGACCTTGGCGGCCTCGAGCGCGGCGGCGCGGGCGGTCAGGCGCTGCAGGGCGTCGTCCAGCGCGGCGAGCAGCGGCTCATCCAGCGCCGCCAGCACCGCGCGATTGATGGCTGCCACCTGCGGGAACATCTCGTCGTACAGCGAGCGGCCGCGCGTGGTGATCTCCACCACGGCACGGCGCGCGTCGCCCGGCCGCGCGGCCCGCTGCACCAGCGCCTTGGCCGCCAGCGAGCCGATGGCGCGCGAGGTCCGCGCCCGGTCGAGGTGCGCCCGCTCGGCGAGCTCCGAGGGCGAGGTGGCGCCGCGTGCGGCCAGCAGCGCCAGCAGCCGCCACTCGCGCCGCGTGATGCCGTAGCGACCCTCGCACAGGCGCACCACCGGCGCACCGCTGAGCGCATGCAGCCGGGCCAGCCGGTAGTTCAGCAGATCGTCCAGGACTTGCGGGTCTCTGAGGGTCATTGCCGAGATGGATTGATTTGTGCAATTCATTGTGCGGCAACCAGAATGGGTCGCCGATCCGATCCTCATGAACGTTCTCTTCGTCATGGCCGACCAGCTGCGCTGGGACCACCTGTCCTGCGCCGGCCACCCCTACCTGCAGACGCCGAACCTCGACGCGCTGGCGCGCCGCGGTGTGCGCTTCGCCAACGCCTTCGTCAACAGCGGCGTCTGCGGCCCGAGCCGCATGAGCTTCTACACGGGCCGCTATCCCGTCAGCCACGGGGCCACCTGGAACCGGGTGCCGCTGTCGGTCGGCGAGGTCACGCTGGGCGAGTACCTGCGCGATGCCGGGCGCACGCTGGCGCTGGCCGGCAAGACCCACGTGATGCCGGACCACGCCGGCATGGCCCGGCTCGCGCTCGATGGCGGCAGCGAGCTCGGCGCCTTCCTCGAGCGCGGCGGCTTCGTCGAGATCGACCGCTACGACGGCCATCACACGCCCGGCCACGAGAGCGGCTACCCGGCGTTCCTGCGCGCCCACGGCTACGACAGCGCCGACCCGTGGAGCGACTACGTGATCGCCGGCATTGACTCGGACGGGCGAGTCGCCAGCGGCTGGCACATGCGCAACGTGCACCTGCCGGCTCGCGTGAAGGAGGCGCACTCCGAGACCGCCTACATGACCGACCAGGCGATCCGCTTCATGCGCGAGCAAGGCAGCCGCCCCTGGGTGCTGCACCTGAGCTACGTGAAGCCGCACTGGCCCTACATGGCGCCGGCGCCCTACCACGCGATGTACCGGCCCGAGCAGTGCCTGCCGGTGGTGCGCAGCGAGGCCGAGCTGCGCGATGCCCATCCCGTGGTGGCCGCCTACCGCCAGCAGGAGGAATGCGTCAGCTTCCAGAACGACGACTGCATCCGCACCGTGCGCCCGGCCTACCAGGGCCTGATCAGGCAGCTCGACGACCACCTCGGGCGCCTGTTCGACGCCATGGCCCAGCTGGGGCGCCTGGACGACACGCTGATCGTCTTCACCGCCGACCACGGCGACTTCCTCGGCGACCATTGGCTGGGCGAGAAGGAACTGTTCTACGACACCATCCAGAAGGTGCCGTTCATCTTGGTGGACCCGCGGCGCGAAGCCGACGCCTCGCGCGGCCGGGTCGACGAGCGCTTCGTCGAGGGCGTCGACCTGGTGCCCACGGTGCTCGACTTCCTCGGCGTGCCTGGCGCCTCGCAGCGTATCGAGGGCCGCAGCCTGCTGCCGCTGCTGCGCGGCGAGGCGCCGCCGTGGCGCGACTTCGTCTACAGCGAGCTCGATTACGGCTTCCGCGAGGCGCGCGTGCGGCTGGGCAAGACGCCGCAGCAATCGCGCGCCTTCTCGATCCGCGACGAGCGCTGGCGCTACGTCTTCTGGCTCGACGAGCCGGAGCAGTTGTTCGACCTCGCCGCTGATCCGCAGCAGATGCTGGACCTGGGGCGCGACCCGGGCCACGAAACAGTGCGGCAGGCCCTGCGCGAGCGCCTGCTCGGCTTCCTGGCGCGACGAAAGCACCGCACGACCGTCAGCGACGAGTTCGTCGAGCAGCGCACCAATCGACACAAGCAGGCCGGCGTGTTCTTCGGCCAATGGTGACCCCCGACCACGAGGAGACAGCAACATGACTTCCGCCCTGACCCGCCGCCGCTTCGCTGCCATTGCCGGTGCGGCCCTCGCCTTCGCATCCGGCGCCGCCGTGGCGCAGGAGCCCGGCACGGTACGCATCGTCGTCGGCTACCCGGCCGGCGCCACCTCCGATTCGCTCGCCCGCGTGCTCGCCGAGCACATGCAGCGCACGTTGAAGCAGACAGTGATCGTCGAGAACAAGGCGGGCGCGGGCGGCCGCATCGCCAACGAGCTCGTCAAGGCCGCGCCGGCCGACGGCAGCACGCTGCTGATGACGCCGGTGGCGACGATGGCCATCTTCCCGCACTCCTACGCCGGCAAGCTGCGCTACGACCCGGTCAAGGACTTCGTGCCCGTGGCGCACCTGAGCAACTTCCAGGTCGGCCTGGGTGTGGCAGCGCCGGTGCCCGCGAAGACGCTGGCGGAATACGTGGCCTGGGTGAAGACCGATCCGGCGAAGAACGGCTTCTACGCCTCGGCCGCGCCGGGCAGCATCCCGCACTTCTTCGGCGTGATGTTCGCGAAGTCGGCCGGGCTCACCCTCACCCACGTGCCCTACAAGGGCACCGCCGCGGCGATGACGGCGGTGGGCAGCGGCGAGGTCAGCGCCATCTCCACTGTGGCGGCCGACATCCGCGCCCTGGTCATGGCCGGCAAGGCGCGCCTGCTCGCGGTGGCGGGCGAGCAGCGCGACGCCAGCTTCCCCGACGTGCCGACCTTCCGCGAACTCGGCTACGACCTGACCGCCAAGCCCTGGTATGCCCTCTTCGCCCCGGCCGGCACGCCGCCCGCGGCGGTGGATCGCCTGGCCAAGGCAGCGCAGGCCGCGATCAGCGACCCGGCACTCAACAAGCGCCTGGTGGAGATGGGCCTGGAGCCGACCGGCTACGGCCCGGAGCGCCTCGGCACGATCCTGAAGGAAGACCTCGAGCGCTGGGGCCCGCCGATCCGCGCCTCCGGCTTCCAGGGGGACTGAGCCCAGACCCTGCTGTCGCCGCAGGGACAGGGAAAAATGGAACGGTCGTGCTAAAACGCGCGCTGGACCGCGAGCCCTGACGGAGACAAGCGAATGGACCTGAACTTCACCCCGGAGGAACAGTCGTTCCGGGAAGAGATCCGCGCCTGGGTGGCCGAGAACCTGCCCCAGGACATCAGCCACAAGGTGCACAACGCCCTTCACCTGACGAAGGACGACCTGCAGCGCTGGGCCAAGATCCTCGGCAGGAAGGGCTGGCACGGCTGGGCCTGGCCG
>NZ_JBFXIO010000462.1:0-3614 GCF_050175855.1 Piscinibacter sp. | reverse complement strand
GGATCTGCATCATCGCCCTGCAACCGCAATGGCCGGCGGTGTGCCGCGCCATCGGCCGACCCGATCTCATCGACGATCCGCGCTACGACACCAACGAGAAGCGCTGCGCGGCGTCGCAGGAAGTGATCGACATCATCCAGGCCTGGGTCGATGCACAACCCTCGGACAAGGCCATTCTCGCCGCGCTCGAACGCGAACGCGTGCCCTGCGCGCCGGTACTGACCATCGAGCAGCTCGCCAACCACCCGCACATGCGCGGGCGTGGCACCATCCGCACCATCAGCGACCCCAAGCTCGGCGAAGTGCTGATGCCGGGCATGCCGCTGCGTTTCAAGGGCTTCCCGCACAACCCGCCGCTGGACGCCGCCGCGCTCGGTGAGCACAACGGCCAGGTGCTGACCGAGATCCTCGGCTACGACGCCGCGCGCGTCGCCGCACTGGGCGAGGCGGGGGTGTTGTTCAGCAATCCCGATACCTGAGTTCAGCCGAGCGCGCGGCGCAACGGTCGCACCAGCGCCGCCATGACCAGGCAGGCGACCAGTGCAACCGCCGTCAGCACGCCGAAGATGGCGGTCAGCGCCAGCGTGTCGTACAGCCCGGCGACGCGGCCACCGACATAGGAGCCGATCGAGGTCGCCAGGAACCAGATGCCCATGGTCAACCCGGCGATACGCGCCGGCGCCAGCCGGCTCATCGCCGACAGCCCCACCGGGCTCAGGCACATCTCGCCGATGGTGTGCAGGAAGTACATCGTCGTCAGCCACAGCGGGCTCACCCGCACGCCCGCGGCGGCATTCGCCGCAGCCCCGATCATCACCGCGTAGCCGAGCGCCATGAAGAGCAGGCCGAGGGCGAACTTGGCCGGGCTGGACGGCTCGCGCGGGCCGAGCCTGAACCACAGCCAGGCGAAGGCCGGGGCGAGCCCGCAGATGATGAAGATCGGGTTCAACGACTGCATCCAGCTGGCCGGGAAATCGAAGCCGAACAAGGTGGTATCGGTGTTGCGCTCGGCAAACAGGTTGAGTGTCGAGCCGCCCTGCTCGTAGAGCGACCAGAACACGGTTGCGCCGACGAACAACACCAGTACCAGCCACAGCCGTCGCCGCTCGGCCACGCTCCACTCGGCGTAGGCGAACACCCAGCCGAAGAAGGCGACGGTGATGACCAGCAGCAGCACGCCGAAGGCATTGCCGATCCAGGCCGCGCTCAGTTCGACCACGCCGAAGTAAGCCAGCACGGTACCGACGATGACGACCGCCACCAAGGTGACGACGCCACGGGAGAGCTGGTCACGCACGGCGTCGTCGCGCGGCGGTCGTGCGCCCGCCTCACCGAGATGTCGCGCGCCGTGCAGGTAGTGCACGAGCCCCGCCGCCATGCCCACCGCTGCCGCGCCGAAGCCGAAATGCCAGGACAACGCCGGGTCGAGGCCGAAGCCGGTCAGCATTTCGCGAAACCCCGTGCCCTGGCCGAGCCAGCCGCACACCAGCGGCGCCATGAAGGCGCCGACATTGATGCCCATGTAGTAGAGCGAATAGCCGGCGTCGCGGCGGCCGTCACCGACGCCGTAGAGCTGCCCGACCAGGGTGCTGATGTTCGGCTTCAGCAGGCCGGTGCCGACGACCAGCAGCACCAGCCCGAGGTAGAAGCTGGTGAGCGTCGGCACGGCGAGCGCGATGTGCCCGCACATGATGACGACGCCGCCGGTGAAGGTGGCATGGCGCAGGCCGAGCAGGCGATCGGCGAGCCAGCCACCGGGCAGGCAGGCGAGGTAGACCATCGCCGTGTAGAGACCGTAGACGGTGCCGGCATGGGCGACGTCGAAGCCGAGCCCGCCGCTCGCCACCGGCGCGGTCATGAACAGGATCAGGATGGCGCGCATGCCGTAGTAGCTGAAGCGCTCCCACATCTCGGTGAAGAAGAGGGTCTTGAGCCCGCGGGGATGGCCGAAGAAGGCGGTGTCGTGGCCGGCGGCGGGCATGCCTGCCGTCAGGTCGGCGTCTGCCATGGTCTGCTCGTTCCAGGGAATGGCGCAGCGGCGAGTGTAGCCCGCCGGCGCCACGCGCTCACTCGGGCGCCGCCGTGCCGGTCACCGAACGGTGCTGGAGGAGGGCGTGGACGGCGAGCAGCGCGAGGCCGAGCACGATGGCGACGATGCCGGCGAGGTCGCTCGCGGCAAGGTATTCGCCAAGCTGCCAGGAACTCGAGATCACCGCGATCACCGGCACCATCAGGGTCATCAGGCTCGCCGTGCCGGCCGGCAGGCGGTGCAGCAGGTAGACCCACAGCGCCCAGCCGGCGCCGGTCGAGACCAGGGCCGTCACGCCGAGGACGGTGAGGAAGCGCGGGGTCCAATGCACCGCGGGCTCGTCGGCGCCGAGCGCGAACGCGCACAGCACGAGGCCACCGAAGAACATCTGCCAGGCAGTCAGCGCGAGCAGGTCAATCGGGCCACGCGACTGGATGCGCTTGACCACGATGACGCCCAAGGCCCAGAACCAGGCCGCGCCGAGTGCGAGCAGGGTGCTGCGCGGGCTACCGGCGAAGGTCGCAGGGTTGAGCACGCAGCAGAGCCCGAGCGCGGCGGCCGCCACCGCCGGCCATTGCAGCCCACGCAGACGTTCGCCCAGCAATCGCCAACCCAGGATCAGGGTCCAGAACGGCATGGTGTAGACCAGGATGGAGGTGCGGTTGGCCGCGCCCTCGACCAGCGCCCACTGCGAGCAGCCGACCAGGCCGGTGGTGTTGACCAGTCCGAGCACCACCAGCTCGCGCCAGCGCCCGACCCGCACCGGCCGGCGTAGCAGCGGCAACAGCGCGAGCAGGGCGCAGGCGCCGAGCAGGGTGCGCAGACCGGCATAGCTGAACGGCCCGGCATCGAGCAGGCCAATCTTGAGCAGTACCCAGCTGTAACCCCACACCACGCACAGCGCGACGAAGGCCAGCAGCGGGCCGAGCCAGGTGCGTGGCATCGACGGCGTGCTCAGGGCGTGGACGGATGGCCACGGGCAGGCGCCCCGGCGACACACCCGGGCACCGGCACCACGCGCGCGCGCAGGACCCCGGTTCGACGAGCCGGTGTCATTCAATCGCCCTCGAAATGCGGTGGCGTGCCGTCGAGGTAGGCCCGGGCCGCGGCCTTCTGGTCGGCCGTGCCGAGGGCGAACAGGTTCTGGTCGGCGTCCATGTGCATCAGGGCGCGATCGAGCGCGCCGCTGATGGCATTCACGCTGCGCTTGATCATCTGCGCCGCGATCGGCGACTTGTCGACGTAGGTCTGCGCGAACACGCAGGCCTGCTCGACGACTTCGCCGACCGGCACGATCGATTCGAGCAGCCCCCAGGCCAGCAGGGTCTCGGCATGCACGCGTTCCCCGCCGATGACGAGTCGCTTGGCCCGCGTCGGGCCGAGCAGGTGGATGGTCAGCGGCAGGCTCTGCCACATGAGGTTCATGCCGAGATCGATCTCGGGATACTGGATGAAGCAGTCGGCGGCGCCGATGCGGAAATCCGCCGCGGTGGCGAGGCACGCGCCGCCACCCAGCGCGCCGCCGTTCCACGCCGCGATGGTGATCTGGTCCATGCCGAGGATGGCGTGCAGGGCACGCTCGCCC
>NZ_JBFXIO010000461.1:0-3647 GCF_050175855.1 Piscinibacter sp. | reverse complement strand
ATCACGCCGCCGTGGCCGTGCACGATGGGCTTGGGCAGGCCGGTGGTGCCGCTGGAGTACACCACCCACAGCGGATGGTCGAAGGGCAGCCACTCGGGTTCGAACGTCGCGTCGTTCGCCGTCAGCGCGGCGAAGTCGTGCAGCGTGCGGCCCGGTGCGGCAAGAACACCGGCATCGGCCCCTTCGTCGCGGTAGCGCAGCAGGACGGCATGCTGCACGCTCGGCAGCTCGGCCAGCAGCTGGCGCAGCACCGGCAGGCGGTCGTGCTCGACGCCGCCGTAGACATAACCGTCCACGCCGATCAGCACCTTCGGCTCGATCTGGCGGAAGCGGTCGAGCACCGCCAGCGGGCCCATGTCGGGCGAACACACGGACCAGATCGCACCCAGGCTCGCCGCGGCGAGGAAGGCCACCACCGCGTGCGGCGTGTTGGGCAGGAAGGCGCAGACGCGGTCGCCGCACTGCACGCCCATGCCGCGCAGCGCCGCGGCCAGCGAGGCCACCTGACGGCGCAGCTCGACCCAACCCAGTTCCTGCATCTGACCGCATTCGCGCATCCGCTCGTTCTGGAACACGATCGCCGGATGCCCTGCCGCGTGGGCCGCCTCGGCGTGGCGCAGCACCTGGCGCGCATAGTTGAGCTGCGCACCCTCGAACCAGCGCGCACCGGGCATCACCGGCTCGGCCAGCACGCGCGCGAACGGCGTCGGCGACTCGATGCCGAAGTAGTCCCACACCGAGCCCCAGAAGGCCTCGAGGTCGGACACGGACCAGCGCCACATCGCGTCGTAGCCCTCGATCGTGGTCGGGTCGAAGCGCAGGCCGCGATGCTGTTCCAGCCAGCGGGTGAACTTCAGGATCTGCGGCTCGGGCAGCGTGCTCATGCGGATGTCTCCAGGTCGACCCCGGTGTAGACCCAGGTGTCGCGTGCGAAGGGATGCCGCCACCAGCCGCGCACGCGCGGCTGCAGCAGGTCGTTGAGGATGGTGTGCACGTGCACCTTGTACGGCATGTGTGCCACCAGCAGGTTCTTGGCCTCGCGCATCAGCGCCTCGCGCTGCGCGCCGTCGGGCAGCACGTTCTGGCGCTCGAACAGGCGGTCGAAGGCCGGCAGCGCGAAGCGCGCGTCGTTCGACTCGTTGGCGTTGGGTCCGTACGCGATGCTCAGGAAGAAGCCGCCGTCGGGTGACTGCGCCACCCAGCTGTAGCCCCACATCATCAGCGTGGCGTTGCGGCTGCGCTTGAGCAGGTCGGGCCAGGTGGCGATGTCGAACTCGATGCGCAGCCCGACGCGCGCCAGGTGCTTGCGCCACAGCTCGTTGCTGCGCCGCTGCAGCTGGCTGCTGGTGGAGGCCAGGCGCAGCACCAGCGGCGAGCCATCGGGCAGCTCGCGCCAGCCGTCACCGTTGCGGTCGACGTAGCCGTACAGGTCGAGCAGCGCCATCGCGCGCGCCGGATCATGCGTGCTCATCTCGCTGCGGTAGGCGGCGTCGTAGCCGGAGGTGAAGGGCGGCACGGTGGACTGCGCCGCGATGCCCTGGCCATGGCGCAGCAGGCGCAGGTCCTCGCCGCTGTCGTAGGCCAGCGCGATGGCGCGGCGCAGCGCCACCTTCTCCGGGCCGTAGCCGCCCACCAGCGGGTGCAGCATGTTGAAGTAGGTCATCACCATGTCCGGTTGGGGCACACGCTGCAGCCGCACGCCGCGGCGCGCCAGGTGCGGCGCCAGCGCGCCACCGGGCACGGCGACCGGCGCGAAGTCGACCGGCACCTCCAGCTGGTCGAGCGAGCCGTCGAGGAAGGCCAGCCAGCGCGGCTGCGACTCCTCGATCACGCTGATCTCCACCCGGTCGACCAGCGGCAGGCGGCGGCCGGCGAGCTGCTGCGCGATGGCCTGGGCCTGCACGTCACCCTCGGCCGGCTCGGCCTCGAAGAAGCGCTCGCGGTAGCGCGGGTTGCGCAGCAGCTCGATGCGCGAGCTGCGCCGCCACGCGCCGAGCATGAACGGCCCGGTGCCCACCGGGTGCGCGGCAATGTCGGCGCCGTAGCGCTCGACCACCTCGCGCGCCACCGCGCCGGTGGTGCCCGTTTGCGCGAACAGATAGGTGAAGCGCGGGCCGGGCCGCGCCAGCCGCACGCGGAAGGTGTAGCGGTCGAGCGCGCGAATGCCTTCGACCTCGCGGTCGTAGTCGAACGGCCGCTTCGCCTTGATCGCCTGCTCGCGCAGCTCGCTCAATCCGACCAGGCCGGCGTTCTCCCACAGGTAGAGCAGCTCGCTGTTGATGCGCGGGTCGTAGTAGCGCTTGACGGTGTAGACGTAGTCCTGCGCCACCAGCTCGCGCGGCCGGCCCTCGAAGGCCGGGTCGTCGGCGAAGAGGATGCCCGGCCGGATGCGGAAGGTGAAGCTGCGGAATTCGTCCTCGACGAGCGGCAGCGCCTCGGCCGTCAGCGGCCGCAGCGTCACCGGCCGCGCCAGGTGGTCGTAGGTCAGCGGCGACTCGAAGATGCAGGCAGCCACGCGGTTGGAGTTCTCGTCGCCGATGGCCACCGGGTCGAAGCCGGTCTCGGCGACGCGGAAGGCCACGCGCAGCGTGTTGTCCTGTGTCGTGCGCCGCTGCGCCAGCACCGGCGCCGCCAGGCCGGCGGCGCAGGCGCCGATCCACTGGCGCCGCTGCATCGCCTCAGCGGCGCGGCGGCATGCGCGCCGTGTCGACGTCGATGTACTGCCAGAACTGGCTGCCGTACAGCGGCCGCCGATAGCCGATCACCCACGGCTGGGTGAGGTCGGTGAGGATGCGGTGCACGTTGAACCGCATCGGCGCCTGCGCGGTCACGATGGCCTGCGCTTCGCGGAGCAGCGCCAGGCGCTGCGGCCCGTCGGGCAGCCCGTCCATCTGGCGGTAGATCTCGTCGAAGCGCTCGTGACGGAAGCGCGGCAGGTTCTGCCCGCCCGACGCCGGCCCGTACAGGACACCCAGGCCGTCCTGCACGTCGGGATTGGCCGCCGTGTAGCCGAGCTGCCAGATCATCAGCTGGCCGGCACGGGCCTTCTTCAGCTGTTCGGGCCACTGGCCCTTCTCCAGCTCCAGGCGGATGCCGATGGCATCCATGTTCTTCTTCCACAGCTCGTCGAAGGGCCGCGACCCCTCGTCCGGCTGGGTCGCGTAGACCAGCTTGAGCGGCTTGCCGTCCGGCAGGTCGCGCCAGCCGTCGCCATCGCGATCGACGTAGCCGTACAGGTCGAGCAGCGCCTTGGCGCGTGCCGGGTCGTACTCGCTGTTGGTGCTCTTGTAGGCCGGGTCGTAGCCCCACGAGCCCGGGTTGACCAGCGACTGTGCCGGGATCGCCTGGCCGCGGCGCACCACCGCGATCTCGCGCGCGGTGTCGGTGGCCAGCGAGATCGCACGGCGCAGCGCCACCTTCTCGGGGGTGTAGCCGCCGACCGCCGGATCTTCCATGTTGAAGTAGAAGAGGGTGCGATCGACGTTCACGATGCGGTGCAGCCCGACGCCGCGCTTGGCCAGGTTCGGCGCGAGCTGGCCGTTGGGCGCGGCCATCGTGACGAACTCCGCCGGCACGGCCAGCAGGTCAAACTGCTCGTTGAGGAAGGCGAGCCATCGAGGCTGCGGCACCTCGATGATGCTGATCTC
>NZ_JBFXIO010000460.1:0-3660 GCF_050175855.1 Piscinibacter sp. | reverse complement strand
GACTCGAAGACCTGGGTCGGGTTGGTGCTCACGCGGGCTGCCTCGGGGGTTGCGGGGCGCTCACTGTAGCAGGCCCGCGCGGGGGACGACGGGAGCTTCGCCCGCCACCGCGAGGCGTTGTCGCCGGCGCAGGCGCAGGCGCTGCGCCGGGGGGAGGGGAGGCAGAACGGGTTGCTGGAGCGGGCGCAGACCCGGCGGCGGGATTGTCCTGTGTGCAGCGCAATATATAATCGCGCGCTCACTCTCACGGCCCCATCGTTACGGCCCCCCTGTTACGTCCCTGGCGCCGCCCGCAGCGGACGAGGAGAAAGTGCATGAAGATCGCCGTTCCGCGCGAGGTCCATCCCGGTGAGCGCCGCGTTGCGACCACTCCGGAAGTCGTCCAGCAACTGCTGAAGCTCGGCTTCGAGGTCAGCGTCGAGAGCGAGGCCGGCCTGGCGGCAAACTTCTCCGATGCCGCCTTCAGCGCGGCCGGAGCCACCGTGCTCAGCGACACCCGCGCGCTGTGGGCTGACGCCGACATCGTGCTCAAGGTGCGCGCACCCGAACGCCACCCGGGACTCGGCGTCGACGAGGTCGAACTGCTGCGGGCCGGCCAGACCTTGGTCTCCTTCATCTGGCCCGGCCAGAACGCGGAACTCCTCGATCGCCTCGCCGCCACCGGCGCCAACGTCATCGCCATGGACATGGTGCCGCGCATCTCGCGCGCGCAGAAGATGGACGCGCTGTCCTCGATGGCCAACATCGCGGGCTACCGTGCGATCGTCGAGGCCGCCGGCCAGTTCGGGCGCTTCTTCACCGGCCAGATCACCGCCGCCGGCAAGGTGCCGCCGGCCAAGGTGATGATCATCGGTGCCGGCGTCGCCGGGCTTGCCGCCATCGGTGCGGCCAAGAGCATGGGCGCCATCGTGCGCGCCTTCGACACCCGCCCCGAGGTCAAGGAGCAGGTCGAGTCGATGGACGCCGAGTTCCTCGAACTCGACTTCAAGGAGGAGGGCTCGGGCCAGGGCGGTTACGCCAAGGTCATGAGCAAGGAGTTCATCGAGGCCGAGATGGCGCTGTTCGCCGCACAGGCGCGCGAGGTCGACATCATCGTCACCACCGCACTGATCCCGGGCAAGCCGGCGCCCAAGCTGATCACGAAGGAGATGGTCGAGTCGATGGCCGACGGTTCGGTCGTCGTCGACCTCGCCGCCGAGCAGGGCGGCAACTGCGAACTCACCGTGCCGGGCGAAATCGCCCGCGCGCATGGCGTCACCATCATCGGCTACACCGACCTGCCGAGCCGCCTCGCGACGCAGGCCAGCCAGCTCTACGGCACCAACCTGCGCCACCTGCTGACCGACATGACGCCGGCGAAGGACGGCAACGCCGTCATCGACATGGACGACGAGGTCATCCGCGGCGCCACCGTGATCAAGGCTGGCGAGATCACCTGGCCGCCGCCGCCGCCCAAGCTGTCCGCGGCGCCGCCGCAGGCCAGGGCCGCCGCCGCACCGCCGCCGGCGCCGGTGGAGAAAAAGAAGAACCCGTTGACGAGCGTCGCCCTGCTCGCCATCGGCGCGCTGGCGCTGTGGTCGCTGGGGCGGGTCGCGCCGCCCGAGTTCATGTCCCACTTCACGGTGTTCGTGCTGGCCTGCTTCGTCGGCTACCAGGTGATCTGGAACGTGACCCCGGCGCTGCACACGCCGCTCATGAGCGTGACCAACGCCATCAGCGGCATCATCGTCATCGGCGCGCTGCTGCAAATCTCGACGTCCTCGTTCCTGGTCACGCTGCTGGCGGGGCTCGCCATCCTCATCGCCACGATCAACATCGCCGGCGGCTTCCTCGTCACCCAGCGCATGCTGCGCATGTTCCGCAAGTAGGGGCCCGCCATGGCATCCGGTATCGTCACTGCCAGCTACATCATCGCCGCAGTTCTGTTCATCCTCAGCCTCGGCGGCCTCAGCAACCCCGAAACCGCCAGGCGCGGCAATGCCTACGGCATCGCCGGCATGGTCATCGCCATTCTCGCCACGGTGTTCAGCAGCCAGGTCACCGACTACGTGGTGCTGATCGTCGTCATGGCTGTCGGCGGCACCATCGGCGTGCAGGCCGCGCGCCGCGTGCAGATGACCGAGATGCCGGAACTCGTCGCCATCCTGCACAGTTTCGTCGGCCTGGCCGCGGTGCTGATCGGCTTCGCCACCTACCTGGTCGGCCTCGACGGCTTCCACGGCGCCGAGCGCACCATCCACGAGGTCGAGATCTACCTCGGCATCCTCATCGGCGCGGTCACGTTCACCGGCTCGGTCATCGCCTTCGGCAAGCTGCGCGGCAAGATCGACGGCAAGCCGGTATTGCTGCCGGCACGGCACTGGTTGAACCTCGGCATCGGCATCGCCTGCATCTGGATCGCGACCGGCTTCGTCGGCGCGCAGTCGACCGGCACGGCGGTGTTCCTGCTGGTGCTGATGACCCTGCTCGCCTTCGCCTTCGGCGTGCACATGGTGATGGCGATCGGCGGCGCCGACATGCCGGTGGTGGTGTCGATGCTGAACAGTTATTCCGGCTGGGCGGCGGCGGCGACCGGCTTCATGCTGTCGAACGACCTGCTCATCGTCACCGGCGCCCTGGTCGGCTCGTCGGGTGCGATCCTGTCCTACATCATGTGCCGCGCCATGAACCGCCACTTCCTCGCCGTCATCGCCGGCGGTTTCGGCACCTCGGGCGGCGGCACGGCGACCAGCTACGAGGGCGAGGTCACCGCGGTCAGCGCCGAGGAGACGGCGGAACTGCTGCGCGAGTCCAAGCACGTCGTCATCGTGCCGGGTTACGGCATGGCCGTCGCCCAGGCGCAGAACACCGTCTACGAGATCACCAGGAACCTGCGCGACAAGGGCAAGGAGGTGCGCTTCGCCATCCACCCGGTCGCCGGTCGCATGCCGGGGCACATGAACGTACTGCTGGCCGAAGCCCGCGTGCCCTACGACATCGTGCTCGAGATGGACGAGATCAACGAGGACTTCCCCGAGACCGACGTCGTGCTGGTGATCGGCGCCAACGACATCGTCAACCCGGCCGCGCAGGACGAGCCGGGCAGTCCGATCGCCGGCATGCCGGTGCTCGAGGTGTGGAAGGCCGGCACCGCGGTCGTGCTCAAGCGCTCGATGGCGAGCGGCTACGCCGGCGTCGACAATCCGCTGTTTTTCCGCGACAACACCCGCATGCTGTTCGGTGACGCCAAGCAGAGCCTCGACGCCGTCCTCGCCGCGTTGAACGGCTGAGGCGACGGTGGGCGGCGCCGCGCACGGTTCGCGGCCCGGCCTGCTCACACGCTGGCGCGCGGCTGCGCGCCGACTGAAGACGCAGCTCACCATCCTCGCGCTCGCTGCCAGGCATCCGGCCACACCCTGGCCGGCACGCCTGCTGATCGTCGTGGTCGTGGCCTACGCCCTGTCGCCCATCGACTTGATCCCCGATTTCATTCCCGTCATCGGCTTGCTCGACGATCTCGTGCTGGTCCCGCTCGGCCTGTGGCTGGCGATGCGCCTGGTTCCTGCCGCGGTCTGGGCGGAGTGCACGGCGCGAGCGACCGCCGCGGCGCGGCCGCCTGCGAGCCGTGGCGCCGCTTTCGCCATCGTCGTGTTGTGGGGCCTGGGGCTCGTGTTGGCGACG
>NZ_JBFXIO010000459.1:0-3664 GCF_050175855.1 Piscinibacter sp. | reverse complement strand
GATGGTCATGCTCGTCTCCATCGTGGGGTTCACAAACCGTAGGCGGTGCGCAGCAGCGTCAGCGGGTGGGCGATCTTCGCCGCCGGCAGGCTGTTGTTGGCCATGCCTTGTGCGATGTGGTGGCCGGCCATCGGGCAGTCGGAGCCGATCCAGTCGGGCCCGTCCTTGGCCATCTGCTTGAACACCGGCTTGCCGATCTTCATCGCGATCTCGTGGTACGGCTTCTTCACGCCGTAGGTGCCGGCGTGGCCGGAGCAGCGCTCCACCGTGTTGAGCTGCACCGAGACCTTCTCGCCGATCAGCTTGAGCATCTCCTCGGTCTTCTTGCCGATCTTCTGCACGCGGCCGTGGCAGGGGATGTGGTAGCTGACCTTGCCCAGCGGGTTCTTGAAGTCGGTCTTGAGCAGCCCGTCCTTGTGGCGCGCCATCAGGTACTCGAAGGGATCGAACATCGCTTCCTGCACCGCCTTGACGTCGGGGTCGCCGGGGAACAGCAGCGGGATCTCCTGCTTGAACATCAGCGTGCACGAGGGCACGGCGCTGACGATCGCAAAGCCGTCCTTCGCATACTTCGCCAGCACCGGAATGTTGGCGTTCTTGTGCTTCTCCACGCCTTCGAGGTCGCCGAGCTCGAGCTTGGGCATGCCGCAGCACGATTCCTTCTCGACGATCACATAGGGGATCTCGTTGTGCTCGAGCGAGGCGATCAGGTCGTGGCCGATGCCGGGTTCGTTGTAGTTGACATAGCAGGTCGAGAAGATCGCCACCTTGCCGGGGCTGAGCTTGCCGTCCTTGACCTCGGAGGCAGCGCCCTTCTTCTTCGCGCTCCAGCGGAAGCGGCTGGTGGCCAGCTCGGGCATCCAGGCGTCCTTGTGCACGTCGAGCACGTTCTCCATCACGCCGCGCGCCGCCTTGGTCTTGTTGATGGCGTTGACCGCCTGCACGACGATGGGAATGCCGGCAAACTGGCCGTGCACGTCGGTGGAGGCGAGGAACTTCTCGCTGGCCTTGATCTCGCCCTTGCGGAACTTGATCGCCTTGGCGCGCAGCATGGTGTGCGGGAAGTCGAGGTTCCACTCGTGCGGCGGCACGTACGGGCACTTGGTCAGGTAGCACAGGTCGCAGAGGTAGCACTGGTCGACGACCTTCCAGTAGTCCTCCTTCTTGACGCCGTGCACCTCGCCGTCGTCGGTGGCATCCACCAGGTCGAACAGGTTCGGGAAGCTCTGGCACAGGCTGACGCAGCGGCGGCAGCCGTGGCAGATGTCGAAGATGCGCTCCATCTCGGCGAAGCACTTGGCCTCGTCGTAGAAGTCCGGGTTCTTCCAGTCGACGGGGTGGCGGGTGGGTGCTTCCAGGTTGCCTTCGCGAGCGGTCATGTGTGTTCTCCTCGATCCACCAATGAACAAGGGGCACGAAGCCCCTTGTCCTGCGAGCGCGGTGTCGTGCTCAGTCGACCAGCGCGTCGAGCGCCTTCTGGTAGCGGTTGGCATGCGAACGCTCGGCCTTGGCCAGCGTCTCGAACCAGTCGGCGATCTCGTCGAAGCCTTCCTCGCGCGCCGTCTTGGCCATGCCCGGGTACATGTCGGTGTACTCGTGCGTCTCGCCGGCAACGGCGGCCATCAGGTTCTGGCGGCTGCTGCCGATGGGCAGGCCGGTGGCCGGATCGCCCGAACCGTTCTCGAGGAACTCGAGGTGGCCGTGCGCGTGGCCGGTCTCGCCTTCGGCGGTGGAGCGGAACAGCGCCGCCACGTCGTTCTGGCCTTCCACGTCGGCCTTGTTTGCGAAATACAGGTACCGGCGGTTGGCCTGGGATTCGCCCGCGAAGGCGTCCTTCAGGTTCTGCTCGGTCTTCGATCCTTTCAAGCCCATGTCACTCTCCTGTCGTTGAGTTGAACCGAACCGGCCGCGTGCGCCTCGGCGCTTGTCTCGAACGCGGCACGCGTCAACGCTATCGCGGGTTCAAGGCAGGAGCCAATTCATATGCTCAATGCGGGGTATTGGAATCGCCTATCACTCACCGCACGGTGATCAAGCTCAACTATGAATGAGAATTGTTCTCGTCTGCGCCTTGCCCGGCCAGGCCGAGCCACTGCCGCGCGAGCCGAAGCAGGCGCGCCTTCTCGTCGGCGAGCTCATGCAGCACGGTGAAGTGGTTGGTGCCGGGCACGGCTTCGCACACCGGCACGGCTGCCGCACCCCAGGCCTCGCGGATCAGCCGGTTCTGGCGCAGGAACTCCTCGCTCTCGTCACCCCCGACCACGGCGGCCAGCCGCCCGGCGGGCGCGGGCAGCAGCGCCGGGCTCAGGCGCCGCGCCGATGCCGCGGTGAGATGCAGGTCGGGTGCAAGAAAGGTGGTGCGCCGGATGGGCTCGAGTTCGAACAGGCCGGAGATCGACAGCGCCGATCGCAGCAGGTCGCCCGGCAGGTCGGGCGCGAGTTGCGGCCAGCGGCAGTTCAGCAGCATGGCCGCCAGATGCCCGCCAGCCGAGTGCCCGCCGACAACGATGCGCCGCGGGTCGCCGCCGTGCTCCCGCGCGTGCCGCCAGGTCCAGGCCACGGCCTGCGCCATCTGCAGCGTGATCTGCTCGATGCTCGCGGCCGGGCACAGCGCATAGTTCGGCACCACCACCATCGCGCCGGCGTTGACCAGGGCCGGCGCCACGAACGAGTGGTCGCGCTTGTCCAGCGCGCGCCAGTAGCCGCCGTGGATGAAGACGAACACCGGTGCATCCGGCGCGCCGGTGCGGAAGACATCGAGCGTTTGGCTCGCGGCCGTGCCGTAGGGGATGTCGAGCACGCAGTCCGACTGCGCGCGCGCCAGTGCCGACGCGTTGGACCAGCGCTCCAGGATCTGCGGTGCTTCAGGCACCCGGGCGCGGTTGTTGTACTGGGCGTCCAGCCAGATCGGATCGGTGCGGGCCATGCGGTGAGTTCGGAGAGGGCGACCCGCGGAGTTTGCTAGAATGCGCGTTGTCGTGGGGGGGTAGCTCAGCTGGGAGAGCGTCGCGTTCGCAATGCGAAGGTCGGGAGTTCGATCCTCCTCCTCTCCACCACCACACACCGAAGCGCCTGATTCCTGCCGGAGTCAGGCGCTTCTTGCTTTGCGGGCCTGCGCCGCGATGGCTCGCGCGATCAGAGCCAGGCCCAGAGGCGGCGCAGCCAGTTCGGTGTGCGGTCGGGCGAGGGGCGGTAGAGCTGTCGGTGCAATGAGTGCATGAGAACCTCCGTGTACAAGTGCTCCATGTGCGAATACTGTATATCCATACAGCACTACGCGCAATCGGGCCGCGCCCGGTTACATCGGCACATCCCGGAACACTCCGACAAACCCGCTTCGCGAGTGGGTGGGTAAGGTCAAACCCTCGGTCCCGCTCCCTGGGGCTGCAGGAGAAGAACCATGATCGACACTCGCTCTCGCCTCATCGACACCACCCGCCGTGCCTGGCTCGTGCGCGCCGGCGCCGGCTCCCTCGCTCTGGCCGTGCCCGCCCTGGGCATCGCGGCCGACGTGACCGACGACAGCACCTACGACGAAGCCGGCACCCTCAAGGCGGCCACCGACTTCTTCGGCCAGACCACCGAAGGCCTGGCGCAGGTGATCGCCAAGGCCTTCCGCGAGCAGGGGCGTCCCAACGCCTTCATCCGCGGCGAGGAAGTCTCC
>NZ_JBFXIO010000458.1:0-3679 GCF_050175855.1 Piscinibacter sp. | reverse complement strand
TACAAGCCCTACGGCTGGCTCAGCGACGCGCAGTGGCGGCGGCTGACCGAGACCTCGGTGCGCCGCTTGCCCGACGGCCGCGTGACGCCGCACTACGACCCGGCGATGGTGATGCAGTTCACCCACCACGGCGACGACTACCTGCGCTGGGACGAATGGGACTCGCTCGACATCCCGGTGCTGTGCCTGCGCGGCGAGGATTCCGATCTGCTGCTGCGCGACACCGCCGAGGCGATGCGCAACCGCGGCCCGCGTGCGGTGGTGGTGGAGATTGCCGGCTGCGGCCATGCGCCGGCGCTGAACACGCCCGAGCAGTTCGCCCTGGTGGAGCGCTTCCTGGCCGGCTGATGTCCGCCGCGGCGCCCGGCCTGCGTGGTACCGGGCACCATGCTTGCACTTCTGCGACTGCTCAAGACCTTCGTGCGCGCCGCGCGCCTGCCGCGGCTGCACCCGCACGACACCTGCGTGACCCACTGGCGCGTGCTGCCCAGCGACGTCGACGCCTTCGGCCACATGAACAACGCGCGCTACCCGGTGCTCATGGACATCGCCCGCGTCGACTTCCTGCTGCGCTGCGGACTGTTCCGCGGCGTGCTGCGCGAGCGCTGGGCGGTGCCGGTTGGCAGCGTGCACCTGCGCTTCCGGCGCTCGCTCAAGCCGTTCGAGCGCTTCGAGCTGCACACCCGGCTGCTTTACTGGGACGCGCGCGATGCTGCAGCGGCTGGCGCCGCGCTGAGCCGCGGCCCTCAGCGCGCCGCCGCCTCGCGGCCGATCACGCGGATCACATCGGCTGGGAAGCTGCGCAGGTCCAGCGGCTTGGTCCAGTACTCCAGCGCGCCGGCCTCGCGGGCGCGGTGGGCGTCCTGCGGATGCTCGCTGGCCGACAGCACCACCACGCCGAGTGCCGCGGTGTCCGGGTTGCGCTTGAGTTCTTCGAGAACCTCGGATCCCTCCATGTCGGGCAGGTGCATGTCCAGCAGCACGAGGTCGGGGTGCATCCGGCGTGCGAGCTCCAGCCCGGCCTGGCCATCCTCCGCATGCACCAGCTCGATCTGCGGCCAGCGCGCCAGCAGCTGCTGCACGAGCAGCACGTTGACCGGGTTGTCCTCGACATAGAGCAGCACCAGCGGCGGCAGGTCGAGCGCCGCCGGAGCGCCGGCGGGCGGGGGCGGCGGCGGGATCGCGGGGGCGGCGTCTTCCGCCCGGGCGGCTGCGGGCAGGGTGATGCGCACCCGCGTGCCCTGGCCGGCCTCGCTGTCGATCTCCAGCCGGCCGTTCATGCGCTCGACCAGCTGGCGGGTGAGCACCAGGCCGATGCCGGTGCCTTCGGCGACGTCACGCTCGCGGCCGAGCCGGTTGAACGGCTCGTAGAGGTGCGCGAGTTGCTCGCGCGTCATGCCCAGCCCGGTGTCGCCGACCTCCACCCGGACGGAGTCACCGTCTCGCGCGGCACGGATGTCGATGGCGCCGCCGTCGCGGTTGTACTTGACGGCGTTGGACAGCACGTTGATCAGCGCCTGGCGAATCCGCAGGGCGTCGCCGTCGACGTGCAGCACCGCGCCGTCGCGGTCGTGCCGGTGCACGCGGATGCCGCGCGCGCGCGCCTGCGTCTCGCAGATCGCCAGCGCCTCGTCGATCACCGCGTCCAGCGAGACGCGCGACACCTCCAGGCGCAGCGCGCCGGCCTCGACGATGGACAGGTCCGATGCATCGGCGATCAGCCGCAGCAGGTGCCAGCCGGCGGCGCGGATCTGCTCGACGCGCTGGGCCTGGCCGGGCGCGAGCGGCTCGTGCTCGTCGCTCTGCAGCAGCTGCGAGAAGCCCAGCACGGCATTCAACGGCGTGCGCATCTCGTGGCTCATGCGCGCGACGAACTCCGACATCGCCTGCCGGCTCGCCTCGGCGCGCAGCTGCGCCTGGCGTGCCGCCTCGGCGCTGCGCAGGTCGCTGACGTCGCGCAGCACCACCGTCATCAGCATGTCGTCGCCCTCGCCGGAGCGCGAGATGCTGGCTTCGATCGGAAAGACTTCTCCGTCGGCGCGCTGGCCGGCCAGCTCGTGCAGGCGGCCCATGCGCCGAGCCGTGCTGCCGGTGCGTCGATAGCTCTCGACGTGCAGGCGGTGGGCGAGCTGGCGTTCCGTCGGGATGAATCGATCCAGCGGCTCGCCGATCGCCTCGTCGGCGCCGACGCCGAACACCGCGGCTGCGGCCTTGTTGAAGAAGTGCACGCGCTGCTCCGCGTCGACGCTGATCACGGCGTCGCTGGCCTGGTCGAGCACGGCCTGGAGGCGGTCGGCCTGCTCGCGAGCGGCCGCCAGATGGCGCTGCAGGGACTCGAACGACTGCGCAGCGCCTTGCCCACTCGGCCGCAGCTGCTGCAGCAGCCGCCGCCACCACCCGGCTGCCAGTCCGCCAGGTTCGGACTCAGTCGCCATGGCGGCGCAGCTGCGAGGGCGTCTGGCCGGTCCAACGCTTGATGGCGCGGCGCAGGCTGCGCGTGTCCGAGAAGCCCGAGGCTTCGGCCACGCGCGCCATCGGGGCCTCGCCGGCATTCAGCAGTTCCAGTGCGCGGCGCATGCGTTCCTGGTCGAGCAGCGCGGCGTACGACAGTTCGGCGGCGAGCAGACGCCGGCGCAGCGTGCGTTCGCTGACGTTGACCGAGGCCGCGATCTCGGCCATCGATGGCGGCGAGCGCAGGTCGGCGCGCAGCGCCCGCACGATCACCGCCTCCAGTTCCGAGGGCGCACCGGCGCCGGCACGCAGCTCGAGCTGGTGCCGGCACAGCCTCGCGACCAGCGCGTCAGCGGTGGCAATCGGGTGGTCGATCAGTTCGAAGACCACGCGGTTGGCGCTGCAGCCGAAGTGCACCGGGCAGCCGAACGCTTCTTCGTGGCAGCGCGTGTCGGCCGGCAGCTCGCGACGCAGCTCGACACGCTGCGGGCCGTACCACGGCGCGACGACGAAGCGGCAGACGCGCACCAGCGCAGCAAAGGCGTGCTCCACGAGGAAGTGCCCGATCTCGGGTTCATCCTCGTGCACCGGCTCGGCCACCGCGCTGAACTCGCTGCCGTCCACCTGCTTCTGCAGGCACAGGAAGCGGTCGCTCGGCGGCAGGAAGTCGACGGCGAAGTCGAGGGCCTCGCGCGGATTGGCCGCGGCCATCATGCCGACCAGGCACAGCCCCCACGACACCAGGCTGGAGCTCGCGCCCAGCCGCAGCGGCAGGGCGGGGTCGTCGAGCATCTGCAGCGCGCGCTGGATCACGCGGCCGGTCTGGGCATAGGAGACGCGGAAGTCGATACGTTCGAGCTCGGCCAGGCCGAAGCCCAGTCCCCGGCACAAGGCGGCAGGGTTGTGCCGCCGGCGCGACGCCTCGTGAACGATGTGTCGCACGAGCAGCGGCTCGGCATCGGCGCGGTGAACGCGTGTCTGTCGGGAGGGAACTCGTTCTGCCTGGCGCAAGATGCTCGATGTCTGCCAAACCGGCTGGTCAAGGCGCCGCGGCCAGCCTGGGCCACAGGGGAAAGGTTGTCAGTTGGGGCGCCGCGCAATGCGCACGCACTGCCATCTTGATATTTGACATTTAAGCGATGGCTCCGCGCTGTGCCATGCCGTTCATCCATTCACCTTGGCCGCGTGAGTGCCCCGGGTTGACCGCTGCTGTCCCTGTGGTGTCGCT
>NZ_JBFXIO010000457.1:0-3695 GCF_050175855.1 Piscinibacter sp. | reverse complement strand
GATCGCCGAGGCGGTCGACATCCCGATGGTGCTCTACAACGTGCCCGGCCGCACGGTGGCAGACATGCTGCCCGAGACCGCGCTGCGCTGCGCCTCGCTGCCCGGCGTGATCGGCGTGAAGGAGGCCACCGGCAACATCGAGCGCGCCCAGTGGCTGATCAAGCAGGCGCCGAAGGGCTTCGCCATCTACTCCGGCGACGACGGCACCGCGGTGGCGCTGATGCTGCTCGGCGGCCAGGGCAACGTGAGCGTCACCGCCAACGTCGCCCCGAAGCTGATGCACGAGCTGTGCATCGCCGCGGTCGAGGGCCGGCTGCGCGAGGCCACCGCCATCCAGATGCGGCTGCTGCCGCTGCACAAGGCGCTGTTCTGCGAATCGAGCCCGGCGCCCACCAAGTGGGCGATGAAGCGGCTGGGCCTGATCGGCGCCGGCCTGCGCCTGCCGATCACCCCGCTCACCCCGGCCGGCGAGAAGCAGGTCGAGCAGGCCCTGCGCGACGCCGCGCTGCTGTGACGCGAGCCTCGCGCCACCCCCATCCCGCCCACCGGCGCCGCGCGGCCCTCGCCGCCGCGGCCCACTCGGAGAAGTCCCACGTGACCCGTCCTTCCGTCCACCTGCCGCTGCGCGGCGCCGCCCTCGTCCTGGCCCTGGCGCTGGCCGGTTGCTCGTCGATCGAGAATTTCGTCGCCGGCGACAAGCTCGACTACCGCACCCAAGGCAGCCGCACGCCGGGCCTGGAAGTGCCGCCCGACCTCACGCAGCTGGCGCGCGACTCGCGCTACCAGCCCACCGGCGGGGCGGTGAGCGCCTCATCGCTGCAGGGCGCGGCGGCAGCCCCTGCAGCCAACGTGCAGTCGGCCACCACGGTGGCGCCGGCGCAGGTCGGCGACGTGCGCATCGAGCGCCAGGGCAACCAGCGCTGGCTGGTCACCTCGCTCACGCCCGAGCAGCTGTGGCCGCGGCTGCAGGCCTTCTGGAAGGACAGCGGCTTCACGCTGGTGATCGACCAGCCCCCCACCGGCATCATGGAGACCGAGTGGAACGAGAACCGCGCCAAGCTGCCGCAGGACGTGGTCCGCCGCACCATCGGCCGCGTGTTCGATTCCTTCTACTCCACCGGCGAGCGCGACAAGTTCCGCACCCGCGTCGAGCGCACCGCCAATGGCAGCGAGGTCTACATCAGTCATCGCGGCGTGGAAGAGGTCTACACCAACGCGCAGAAGGAGTCGACGGTCTGGCAACCCCGCCCGGCCGACCCGCAGCTCGAGGCCGCCTTCCTGGCGCGCCTGATGCAGCGCCTCGGCGTGACCGAGGAAGTCGCCCAGACCGCCGTGGCTGCCGCGCCGGTGGCACCGGCACGCGCGCGCATCGTGGCCAACCAGCCGGCGGCCACCCTGCAGGTCGACGACAACTTCGACCGCGCCTGGCGGCGCGTCGGCCTGGCACTCGACCGCGGCGGCTTCACCGTGGAAGACCGGGACCGCGGCCTAGGCCTGTACTTCGTGCGCTACGTCGACCCGAAGGACATCGGCAAGGGCGAGCCGGGCTTCTTCGCCAAGCTGTTCGGCGGTGCCGACGCCGCTGCGGGGCCGCTGCGCTACCGCATCCAGGTCAAGGCCGATGGCGAGCGCAGCAACGTGACCGTGCTGACGGCCCAGGGCGCGCCCGAAGCGGGCACCAATGGCCAGCGCATCGTCAGCCTGCTGCTCGACGAGCTGAAGTAGCCTGCGCCACGCCGATGCGCTTCTGCAGCCTGGGCAGCGGCAGCGGCGGCAACGCCACGATCGTCGAGGCCCGTGACGGGCCGAGCGCGCACCGCGTGGTGATCGACTGCGGCTTCTCGCTGCGCGAGTTCGAAGGCCGGCTGGCGCGCGCCGGCCTGGCGCCCGAAGACCTCGACGCCATCTTCGTCACCCACGAGCATGGCGACCACGTCGGCTGTGCGCTGGCGCTGGCGCGCCGGCACGGCATCCCGCTGTGGACCAGCCGCGGCACCTGGCGCGCGATCGGCGAGCCCGATGCGGGCGATGTCCGCTTCGCGCGCGACGGCGAGCCGATCGACATCGGCAGCCTGCGCCTGCTGCCCTATACCGTGCCGCACGATGCGGCCGAGCCGCTGCAACTGCGCTGCACGGACGGCGCGCGCACGCTGGGCGTTCTGACCGATGCCGGCTCGGTCACGCCGCATCTGCTCGACCATCTGCGCGGCTGCCAGGCCCTGCTGCTGGAGTGCAACCACGATGCGCAGATGCTCGCCCGCTCGCGTTATCCGGCCTCTGTCAGGGCGCGCATCGGCGGCTCCCACGGCCACCTGTGCAACGACACGGCGGGCCAGATCCTTGGCGCCGTCGCCCACGGCGGCCTGCGCCACGTGGTGGCCGCCCACCTGAGCGAGCAGAACAACACTCCCGAGCTGGCGCGCCAGGCCCTGGCCGGCGCCTGCGGTGCATCCCCCGAAGACTTCGTGGTGGCTGACCCGTCCCTGGGCTTCGGCTGGCTCGAGCTCGGCTGAGCCTCGCGTTACATCCCCGAAACGAAGAAGGCCGCCTCGCGGCGGCCTTCCCGATCCAGTGGGAACCGGATTACTTCGACGCGGCAGCAGCAGCGGCGTCAGCGGCGGCCGAAGCGGCGCCGGCGACGGCGGCAGCAGCTTCCGAAGCTGCACCGGCGACAGCGGCGGCAGCGCCCGAAGCAGCGTCAGCCGCGGCAGAGGCAGCCTCGGCAACCGGCGCAGTCACGGCCGCGGGAGCGGCAGCGGCGGGGGCCTCTTCCTTCTTGCCGCAGGCGGCGAGAGCGGCAGCGGCAACCAGGGAAGCCAGCAGAATGGTCTTTTTCATGCTTGTGTCCTCAAATCAAAGAGTCGAACAATTACCGGGAATTGCGGGATCCCTCCGATCAGCAGAGGCCATCCGACAGGCCTTGAGCAGTTGAGATTCGCCCTTTTGGCCAGCCTGCGATTATAGCCAGCATTAGGGATGTCCCTATAAGCCCAATGTAGTCGATGGAAACGCCTCCTCGGAGCGTTGCATAACTGCATCAATGGCTTCCCGCCACTGCACGGCATCCGCCGCTTCACGGGAAGCTACGCCCCGGTAGTGCACGCGGTCGTGCAGGCGCACCGACATCAGGCCAGGAATCAGCAGGATGGTCGGGATCTGGCCGGCCTCGAGATCGTTATTGGTGCGGCAATGCACCACATGGGAGAACTGGCGACGCCAAGTCACCCAGCGGGCCTGGTGGTGAGCCAGGTGATCGAAGCTTCGGGCAATCACCGTGAAGCTGCGGTGCATCGCGGCCCAGTGCGTGAGGTCGTCGACCACCGCACGCTCGCCGAGCGGCCAGTCGGCGAAATCGTCGTCCACCAGCCAGATCTCGCGGCAGCCGACCAGCGCTGCTTCAGCCAGCGCGCCGCGCACGGCATTCTGGAAATCGGTGCGCGACTCGATCATCGCGCGGGTCGGTTCGTCGCTCATCGCACCTCTCCTTCCGTCTCGGCTTGCAGCCAGCCGGCGCGCGCCCACTGGTCGAGCAGTTCCTGCGCATCGGCGCTCAGCGCTGCCCGCTCGCGAGAAGCGAGTTCGCGCCGGTCGGCCAGCCGCCGCATCAGTGTGGCATCGCGCCCGCCGGCGCGGAACGGCTCGCCGTTGATGTAGACGTGGCGACGATCGTGCAGCATGCGCGTGCGACGGTCCAG
>NZ_JBFXIO010000456.1:0-3702 GCF_050175855.1 Piscinibacter sp. | reverse complement strand
CGACTGGACCGTGGGCCACGTGCACAGCGGCGCGCTCGGCTGGGTGGGCCTGGTGTCGATGGGCACGCTGTACTACCTGATCCCGCGCATGTTCGGCCGCAAGCAGATGTACAGCACGCGCGCCATTGAACTGCACTTCTGGATCGCCACCATCGGCATCGTGCTGTACATCGCCGCGATGTGGATCGCCGGCGTGATGCAGGGCCTGATGTGGCGCGCCATCAATCCGGACGGCACGCTGGTCTACAGCTTCGTCGAGAGCGTGAAGGCGACCTTCCCCTTCTACGTGATCCGCCTGCTCGGTGGCCTGCTGTACCTGGCCGGCATGCTGATCATGGGTTGGAACGTCATCAAGACGGCCACCAGCGGCAAGTACGAGCCCGTGCCCGTGCCGCCGGTCGTTGCCCACGCCTGATCCTCGAGGAGTACCGAACAAATGGCCAACAACCAAGCCACCGGCTTCTCGCACGAGAAGATCGAGACCAACAACTTCCTGATGATCGTGCTGATCCTCGTCGTCGTCGCCGTCGGCGGCCTTGTCGAGATCGTGCCGCTGTTCTTCCAGAAGTCGACCACGCAGGCGGCGCCGGGCCTCAAGCCCTACACCGCGCTGCAGCTCGCCGGCCGCGACGTGTACATCCGCGAGGGTTGCTACAACTGCCACTCGCAGATGATCCGTCCGTTCCGGGCCGAGACGCTGCGCTACGGCGACTACTCCAAGGCCGGCGAGTTCGTCTACGACCATCCGTTCCAGTGGGGCAGCAAGCGCACCGGCCCCGACCTCCACCGCGTGGGCGGCAAGTACAGCGACGACTGGCACCGCATCCACCTGATCAACCCGCGCGACCTGGTTCCGGAGTCGAACATGCCGGCCTACCCGTGGCTGGAGAAGTCGACGGTGAACCCGGCCGACATGGCGCCCAAGATGAAGGCCCTGCGCGTGGTCGGTGTGCCCTACAGCGACGACGAGATTGCCAAGGCGGGCGACGAGGTCAAGGGCAGGACGGAGATGGACGCGGTGATCGCCTACCTCCAGGTGCTCGGCACCGCCACGGCGGCCAAGTGAGGGAGGCACGCCATGGACATCAATGACCTCAGAAGCGTGGTGACGGTGATCTCGCTGATCGCCTTCCTGGGCATCGTGGCCTGGGCCTGGTCCCGCAACAACCGTGCAGGGTTCGACGAGGCGGCCCAGCTGCCGTTCGCCGAAGAGCAGGGCGCGGAAGGCGCCTCGCGTGGAGGAAAGCAACAATGAGCGACTTCATCAACAACGGCTGGTCGGTCTACGTCGCCGCCGTCACCATCATCGGCCTCGTGGCCTGCCTGGCGCTGCTGATCGTGGCGAGCAAGCGCAAGGTCATGGCGCAGGACAACACCACCGGCCACGTCTGGGACGGCGACCTGCGCGAGCTGAACAACCCGCTGCCGCGCTGGTGGATGGGCCTGTTCGTGATCACCGTGGTGTTCTCGGCCCTGTACCTGGTGCTCTATCCGGGCCTGGGCAGCTTCGGCGGCAAGCTGGGCTGGTCGAGCACGGGCCAGTGGGAGGCTGAGCAGGCCAAGGCCCAGGCGACGATGGCGCCGCTGTACGCCAAGTTCACCAGCCAGCCGGCCGAGGCCCTGGCCAAGGATCCGCAGGCGATGGCGATCGGCGAGCGCCTGTTCATCAACAACTGCGCGGCCTGCCACGGTTCCGACGCCAAGGGCAGCAAGGGCTTCCCCAACCTGACCGACGGCGACTGGCTCTACGGCGGCGACCACGAGAAGATCAAGGAGACGATCACCGCCGGTCGCCAGGGCGCCATGCCGCCGATGGCCGCGGCCGTGGGCACGGCCGAGGACGTGAAGAACGTCGCCAACTACGTGCTCAGCCTGTCGGGCAGCGCGCACAACGCGCTGGCCGCCCAGCTCGGCAAGGAAAAGTTCGGTGCCTGCGCCGCCTGCCACGGCGCCGACGGCAAGGGCAACCAGGCTCTCGGCGCGCCGAACCTGACCGACAAGATCTGGCTCCACGGCGGCGGCGAGCAGGCGGTGGTGGCGATGATCAACAATGGCAAGACCAACGTCATGCCTGCCCAGGCCTCGCGACTGACGCCCGAGCAGATCCACGTGCTCGGCGCCTACGTCTGGAACCTGTCGCAAGGCGGCAAGCAGTAAACGGAAGGTTGAATGTCTGACACGCACGCGGCTGCACCGGGAGGCAGTTCACCCGATGCGGCCGGCGAGATCGTCTCGCTCTACGCCGCGCAGAAGAAGATCTACGCACGTGCGGTCAGTGGCTGGTTCGCCACCTGGCGGTGGGTGCTCGTCTGGGGCACCCAGCTCCTGTTCTACGGGCTGCCCTGGCTGCAGTGGAACGGCCGTCAGGCCGTGCTGTTCGACCTCGGGGCCCGCCGCTTCTACATTGGCGGGCTCGTCCTGTACCCGCAGGACTTCATCTACCTCACCGGGCTGCTGATCCTTTCGGCCTACGCGCTGTTCCTGTTCACCGCGGTGGCGGGGCGCCTGTGGTGCGGCTACGCCTGCCCGCAGACGGTCTACACCCAGATCTTCATGTGGTTCGAGAACCGCATCGAGGGCGACCGCGCCAAGCGGATGAAGCTCGATGCGGGGCCGTGGAACGGCGAGAAGCTGCTGCGCAAGGGCGGCAAGCAGCTGGTGTGGATCGCCTTCGGTCTGTGGACCGGCTTCACTTTCGTCGGCTACTTCACGCCGATCCGCGAACTCGCCGCCTCGGTGATGACGCTGGGCTTCGGGCCGTGGGAGTGGTTCTGGATCCTGTTCTACGGCTTCGCCACCTACGGCAACGCCGGCTTCATGCGCGAGCAGGTCTGCAAGTACATGTGCCCGTACGCGCGCTTCCAGAGCGCGATGTTCGACCACGACACGATGATCATCAGCTACGACGCGCAGCGCGGCGAACCGCGCGGCTCGCGTCCGAAGTCGCTGGCGCACGCGTCGCTGAAGGAGGCGGGCAAGGGCGAGTGCATCGACTGCACGCTGTGCGTGCAAGTCTGCCCGACCGGCATCGACATCCGCAAGGGACTGCAGTACGAGTGCATCGGCTGCGCTGCGTGCATCGACGTGTGCGACAGCGTGATGGACAAGATGAACTACCCGCGCGGACTGATCCGCTACGCGACGCAGAACGGCATGGACAAGCACTGGAGCCGCGAGCAGATGCTGCGGCGCGTGCTGCGGCCGCGGGTGCTGGTCTACACGGCGATCATGGTGCTGATCGTCGCCGCGTTCGCGGCCAGCCTGGCGCTGCGCACGCCGTTCCGCGTCGACGTGGTGCGTGATCGCGGCGCGCTGGCACGCATCGTCGAGGACGGCCGCATCGAGAACGTCTACCGGCTCCAGCTGATGAATGCCACCGAGCGAGTTCAGCGCTTCCGGATCGACGTCGAAGGACTCGCCGGGGCCGCACTGGCCACGAAGGCCGAGGTCGAGGTGGGTTCGACCGAGTCGCGCTGGGTGCCAGTGGCCGTGCAGATCTCTCCCGACGCTGCGGGTTCGCTCGGTGCAGGAGCCCACCCGCTTCGCTTTACCATCACCCGGCTGGCGGACGCGGAAGGCGGCGCCGTCGAAGTGCGCGAGAAGTCGACATTCGTCGTGCCGCGTTGAACCGCAGAATCCCGAGGACACAACCATGCAGGACAAGAATCCACGCACGCCTCCCTGGTGGAAGTTCCCGATGGT
>NZ_JBFXIO010000455.1:0-3704 GCF_050175855.1 Piscinibacter sp. | reverse complement strand
AGGTTGCCCAGCGCGCGGCGCAGCAGGAAGGCCTCGCCCTCGACCCAGGCGGCTTCGCCCGCCGCCAGCTCGACGCGCAACCCGCGCGAGGCGCCGCTGGCTTCGGCGCTGGCGGCCAGCTCCTCGAGCAGCGGCCGCAGCGCCACCGGCTCCGCCTTGGGCAGGCGGCGTTGCTGCTCGAGCGCGGCCAGCTCCAGCATGCGGTCGACCAGCTCCTGGATGCGCTGCGTCTCGCGGCCGATGTTGGCGACAAAGCGCTGACGGTCGGCCTCGGGCATGCCCGGCTCCTGCATCAGCTCGGCCGCGCCCTTGATGGCCGACAGCGGGCTCTTCAGCTCGTGGGTGAGCGTCTGCACGTAGTCGGCCACGTAGTGACGGCCGGCGAGCGCGTCGCGCATCTCGTCGTAGGCGGCGCCCAGGGTGCCGAGCGCCCGGCGGCCCAGCCGCGGCAGGCTGAACGAACGCTGCGAGCGTACGTAGCGCACGTAGTCGGCCATCAGGCCGAACGGCCGCACCAGCCACACCAGCAGGATCGCCGCCAGCACCAGCACCGCCGCCACCGAGGTGGCACCCACCAGCATCGTCTTGCGCCGCGCCGCGGCAACGAACTGGTTCAGGCTCTGCACCGGCTTGCCGACGCTGACCACGCCGACGATCTCTCCACCTGCGCGCACCGGCGCCGACACGTACATCACCGAGCTGAGTTCGTCGCCGGGAATGCGCGGTGTGGTGCGGGCGCGGTACTGGCCGGCGAGCGCCGCACGCACGTCGCGCCACTGCGAGAAGTCCTCGCCCTCGCGCTGGCCGATCGAGTCGAAGCGCACGATGCCGTCTCGGCCGATCACCAGCGCCTGCAGCTCCACGCCGGTCTTCTCGAAGTCGAAGATGCGCGCCGAGAAGCTGCGCGCGTAGACGCTGCGGAACACCGGGCGCAGCTGCTCGGCATCGAGCTGGCCGTCGACGCTGTGCTGCTCGACCAGCGCGGCCAGCAGGTGTGCCGTCTCGACCAGCGACTCCTCGGCCGATTCGCGATAGCGCGGGTCGATGTCGGCCAGCAGCCGGAACATGAGCACGCCCACGGCGATCGCGTAGGCCAGCAGGATGCCGGCGAAGACGACGGTCCTGCGACTCATGACAGTGCCGCGGGCAGGTCCTCGGCCAGCGCGTAGCCGCTGCCGCGGTGGGTGCGGATCGGCTCCAGCCCCGGCGCGATCGCCTTGAGCTTGGCGCGCAGCGTCTTCACGTGGGCGTCCACCGTGCGGTCCAGGCTCTCGCTGCTCGTGTCCCACACCTTGTCGAGCAGCACGTCGCGGCTGTAGACGTGGCCGGGCCGCTCGACCAGCGTCTTGAGCAGCCCGTACTCGTAGCGCGACAGCTCCAGCGGCCGGCCGTAGAAGCGGATCTGGCGGCGGCCTTCGTCGACCGCGAAGGGCAGCGGCGGCGGGCTCGCCGTGGCAGCCTTGGCGGCACGGCGCAGGATGGTGCGGACGCGGGCCACCAGTTCGCGCGGCGAGAAGGGCTTGGCGACGTAGTCGTCGGCTCCGAGCTCGAGGCCGACGACGCGGTCGATCTCGTCGGCCCGCGCCGTGAGGAACACCACCGGCACCTCGCTGAACGCGCGGATGCGCTTGAACACCTCGAAGCCGTTCATGTCGGGCAGCCCCACGTCGAGGATGACCAGCGCCGCGGGCGCCTCGCGCAGCCTCGCCAGTGCCGCCTCGCCGGTGGCCACCCAGTGCGGATCGAAGCCGTCGGTCGAGAGCGCGTACTGCAGCGTGTCGGCGATGCCGGACTCGTCCTCGACGATGAGGATGGCGGGCTTGTTCACTCGGTGGGCAGGAACCCGTCGATGGAGAGGTAGCGCTCGCCGGTGTCGTAGTTGAAGCCGAGCACGCGCGCGCCGGCCGGCAGCTCGGGCAGCTTCTGCGCGATGGCCGCCAGCGTGGCGCCCGAGGAGATGCCCACCAGCAGCCCTTCCTCGCGCGCGCTGCGCCGGGCCATCTCGCGCGCAGCCTCGGCCTCGACCTGGATCACGCCGTCGAGCACGTCGGTGTGAAGGTTGGCCGGGATGAAGCCCGCGCCGATGCCCTGGATCGGGTGCGGGCTCGGCTTGCCGCCGCTGATCACCGGCGAGGCCGCCGGCTCCACCGCGAACACCTTGAGCTTCGGCCACTTCGCCTTGAGCACCTTGGCGCAGCCGGTGAGGTGGCCGCCGGTGCCGACGCCAGTGATCAGCGCATCCAGCCCCTCGGGAAAGTCGGCCGCGATCTCCGCGGCGGTGGTGCGCACATGCACGTCGATGTTGGCGGGGTTCTCGAACTGCTGGGGCATCCACGAGTTCGGCGTGGCGGCGAGCAGCTCCTTGGCGCGGGCGATCGAGCCGTTCATGCCCTTCTCGCGTGGCGTGAGCTCGAAGGTCGCGCCGTAGGCAAGCATCAGCCGGCGTCGCTCGACGCTCATGCTGTCGGGCATCACCAGGATCAGCCTGTAGCCCTTCACCGCCGCCACCATCGCCAGGCCGACGCCGGTGTTGCCCGAAGTCGGCTCGATGATCGTCGAGCCGGGCTTGAGCGCCCCCGAGGCCTCGGCGGCCTCGACCATCGCCAGCGCGATGCGGTCCTTGATCGAGCCGCCCGGGTTGGAGCGTTCGCTCTTGATCCACACCTCGTGAGTGGCACCGAACAGGCGGTTGATGCGGATGTGCGGCGTATGGCCGATGGTCTGCAGGACGTTGCTCGCGCGCATGGGCTTCTCCTCAGGGGACCCGAAGATTATGGGCGTGATAATCGACCCATGTTTGCCCCTCTCCAGAACGACAGCTTCCTGCGCGCCTGCCTGCGCCAGCCCACCGAGCACACTCCGGTGTGGCTGATGCGCCAGGCCGGCCGCTACCTCGCCGAGTACCGCGACACGCGCGCCAAGGCCGGCAGCTTCATGGGGCTGGCCACCAACACGCAGTTCGCCACCGACGTGACACTGCAGCCGCTGGACCGCTACGCGCTGGACGCGGCCATCCTGTTCAGCGACATCCTCACGATTCCCGACGCCATGGGCCTGGGCCTGAGCTTCGCGATCGGCGAGGGCCCGCGCTTCGCCCATGCGGTTCGCGACGAAGCGGCAGTGGCCAAGCTCGCCGTGCCCGACATGGACAAGCTGCGCTACGTGTTCGACGCGGTCACGTCGATCCGCCGTGCGCTCAACGGCCGCGTGCCGCTGATCGGCTTCTCGGGCAGCCCCTGGACGCTGGCCTGCTACATGGTTGAAGGGGCGGGCTCCGATGACTACCGGCTCGTGAAGTCGATGATGTACCGTCGGCCCGACCTGATGCACCGCATCCTCGAGATCAACGCCGAGGCGGTGGCGCTGTACCTCAACACGCAGATCGAGGCCGGCGCGCAGGCGGTGATGGTGTTCGACAGCTGGGGCGGCGTGCTCGCCGACGGCGCCTTCCAGGAATTCAGTCTGGCCTACAACCGCCGCGTGCTGGCGAAGCTCAAGCGCGAGCACGCCGGCGCGCGCATCCCGCACATCGTCTTCACCAAGGGAGGCGGACTGTGGATCGAGCAGATCGCGGCCGAAGTGAACGGGGTCGCACCGGACGTCGTCGGGCTCGACTGGACGATGAACCTCGGCCTGGCGCGCCGCCTCACCGGTGACCGCGTGGCGCTGCAGGGCAACCTCGACCCCAACGTGCTGTTCGCCGA
>NZ_JBFXIO010000454.1:0-3705 GCF_050175855.1 Piscinibacter sp. | reverse complement strand
GCAGCGAATGCAGGTCCAGCGGCAGCCGGTAGTCGTCGAGGACGCCGTGGGTGGCCGGGTGCGCGCGGGCGACGGAAGCGATCACGCATCCTTCGCGCACCAGGGTGTCGAAGTAGGGGCCGGAGTCGGCGTTGTAGATGTCGGCCGCGCCGACGATGCGATCGACCCGGCGGTCGTACATCGCCATGCAGCGCAGCGCGCGCCCCTCGGCGGTGTCGACGAACACCCAGACGCCGCAGCGGGTGCAGCCGATCAGGTCGGCCACGGCGCGGGTCAGCTGGTCGAAGAACTGGTCGCGGTCGATCTCTCCGCGATCGAGGCGACCGCAGATGTCCTGTACATCCTGACCATCGGCCATAACCGGATTCTGGGACGAAGGCCCATCCTCGCGCCCTGCAAGGTCTTGCAGGGTCCCCAAGAACGAGGGGGTCAGCGCCGCGCCGGGGCGGCGTCGCACCAGGCCGCCACGCCGCACTGCGAACAGAGCGGCTGGCGTGCCTTGCAGACGTAACGGCCGTGCAGGATCAGCCAGTGGTGGGCGTCGACGAGGTAGTGCGCCGGCACCCGCTCCAGCAGCTTCTTCTCGACCTCGAGCGGGTTGCGCCCCGGCGCCAGGCCGGTGCGGTTGGCGACACGGAAGATGTGCGTGTCCACCGCCATGGTCGGCTCGCCGAAGGCGACGTTGAGCACCACGTTGGCCGTCTTGCGGCCGACGCCGGGCAGCGCCTCCAGCGCCTCGCGCGAGCGCGGCACGCGGCCGCCATGTCGCTCGACGAGGATGCGGCAGGTCTCGTACAGGTTCTTCGCCTTGGTGCGGTACAGGCCGATGGTGCGGATGGCCTCGGTGAGCGCCGGCAGGCCCAGCGCGAGGATGCGCTCGGGCGTGTTGGCCCGTGGGAACAGCCGCCGCGTGGCCTTGTTGACGCCGACGTCGGTGGCCTGCGCCGACAGCAGCACGGCCGCCAGCAGTTCGAAGACGTTGGTGTACTCGAGCTCGGTGACCGGGTTGGGGTTGGCCCGCTTCAGCGTGGCGAAGAAGGGTTCGATGTCGCGCGTCTTCATCGGTGGGTCAGCCTCGTGACTGCTGGCGGGCTCGCGCCCGAGCCAGCGCGGCCTCGATCACCGCACGCTTGCGCTCGATCGTGGCGGGGTCGGTGTGCTGGGTATGCCGCGGCAAGTCGGCCAGCTTGGCCTCGGCCTTGGCAGCCAGGCGGGCGTCGTTGTCGCGCGCGGCCTGCTCGATCCGGATGTGGTGGAAAGCGTAGCGGTCGCGTGCCTGTTCGGCCTGGGCCGTGCTCCAGGCCGACCAGCCGGTACGGCCCGCGCTGACCTCGACCATCGCAATGCAATCCACCGGGCAGGCCGGGATGCACAGCTCGCAGCCGGTGCATTGGCCGGCCACCACGGTGTGCATCACCTTCGGCGCGCCCACGATGCAGTCCACCGGGCAGGCCTTGATGCACAGCGTGCAGCCGATGCACCAGGCTTCGTCGATCACGGCGAGGCGCAACGGGCCTTCCGTGCCGCGGGCCGGATCGAGCGGCACGATCGGCCGGCCAGTCATGGCGGCCAGCCGGGCGATGCCTTCGGCGCCGCCGGGCGGGCACTGGTTGATGCCGGCCTCTCCTCGCGCCACGGCTTGCGCGTAGGCCGCGCAGTCCGGATAGCCGCAGCGCGTGCACTGCGTCTGCGGCAGTGCCGCGTCGATCAGGCGGGCGAGGGCGTCTTCTTCGGTCGTCGGCACGCCCCGATTATCGGGCGCGCGCCTTCTTCGCCGGCGCGGCCTTGGCGGCCGAAGCCTGGTGCGAGGCGATGAAGCTGCGCACCTCCGGATAGACCTTCTCGCGCCAGCGGCGGCCCGAGAAGATGCCGTAGTGGCCCGCGCCGACCACGTCGTAGTGGAACTGGCGCGACTTCGCGATGCCGGTGCACAGCTCATGCGCGGCACGGGTCTGGCCGGCGCCGGAGATGTCGTCGAGCTCGCCCTCGACGGTCAGCAGCGCGGTGGTCTTGATGTCCTGCGGGCGCACCAGCTGGCCGTTGACCTTCCAGGTTCCGTTGACCAGGGCGAAGTCCTGGAACACCGTCTTGATGGTGTCGAGGTAGTACTCGGCCGGCATGTCGAGCACGGCGTTGTACTCGTCGTAGAACTCGCGATGAGAGTCGGCGCTGTCGCCGTCGCCGCGAACCAGGTCGAGGAAGTAGTCGTAGTGCGAGCTGAGGTGGCGGTCCGGGTTCATCGCCACGAAGCCGCTGTGCTGCAGGAAGCCGGGGTAGACACGGCGGCCGGCGCCCGGGTAGTTGACCGGCACGCGGTAGATGACGTTGTGCTCGAACCAGGTGTGGCTCTTGTTCATCGCCAGGTTGTTCACTGCGGTCGGGCTGCGGCGCGCGTCGATCGGGCCACCCATCATCGTCATCGTGCGCGGCGTGGCTTCGCCGTTGCTGGCCAGCAGCGAGATCGCCGCGAGCACCGGCACGGTGGGCTGGCACACCGAGATCACGTTGACCTCGGGGCCGATGTGGCGGATGAACTCCTGCACGTAGGCCACGTAGTCGTCGAGGTGGAAGGGGCCGGCCTCGGCGGGCACCATGCGGGCGTCGGTCCAGTCGGTGATGAAGACCTTGTGGTCGCGCAGCAGCGCACGCACCGTGTCGCGCAGCAGCGTCGAGTGGTGGCCCGACAGCGGCGCCACCACCAGCACCGTCGGATGGCCCTTCATGGCCTCGAGCACCTTCGGGTTGTCGCTGAAGCGCTTGAAGCGCAACAGGCGGCAGAAGGGCTTGTGCATCGCGGTCTGCTGCTGCACGGCGACGTCGATGCCGTCGACCGCCACCGAGGTGATGCCGAACTCCGGCTTCTCGTATTCCTTCGAGAGGCGGTGCATCAGGTCGAGGCCAGCGGACACGCGGTCGGCCATCGGCGTGTGCGCGAACGGCGACAGCGGGTGGCTGTAGAGCTTGGACGACGCGGCGGCGAACTCGGCGAAGGGGCTGAGCAGCGCGCGCTGCGTCTCGTACATCTGGTACAGCATGGTCGGGCCCTCTTGGTGCAATGCAGCATTCTAGGGAGAATGCTTGCATCTTGCTGTCGGTCAGTCGGGGTGGAAACCCCGATCGGGCACGAAAAAGGGGCGCAAATCGCGCCCCTGGGTGTCGCGGAGGTGACAGGGATGCTGCTCAGGACACCTTCGCGATCGCTGCCACGACGGCGTCGATGTTCTTGCTGTTGAGTGCCGCCACGCAAATGCGGCCCGAATCGACGCCATAGACGCCGAATTCGCTGCGAAGGCGCTGCATCTGCTCCTTGCTCAGGCCGGAGTAGCTGAACATGCCCTTCTGGCGGGTGATGTAGCTGAAGTCCTGCTTCAGGCCGGCGGCCGTCAGTTTGGCCTGCAGCGCTTCGCGCATCTGCTTGATGCGCACGCGCATGCCGGCCAGCTCGTCTTCCCACATCGCACGCAGTGCCGGGGTGTTGAGCACCGTGGCCACCACCTGGGCGCCGTGCGTCGGCGGGTTGGAATAGTTGGTGCGGATCACCCGCTTGAGCTGGCTGAGCACGCGGTCGGCCTCGTCCTTCGACTCGCAGGCCACCGACAGGGCGCCGACGCGCTCGCCGTACAGCGAGAAGCTCTTCGAGAAGCTGGTGGAAACGAAGAAGTCCAGGCCCGATGCGACGAACTTGCCGATCACCGCGCCGTCCTC
>NZ_JBFXIO010000453.1:0-3719 GCF_050175855.1 Piscinibacter sp. | reverse complement strand
CGGCGTGCCGAGCCCCGGAGCGGCTGTGGATGCCGAGGCAGCCGTCGCGGCGGCTGCCGTGCTCGTGGGCTCCTTCGCGGGCTTCGGCAGCGCGGAGGCGGGCGGCTGCCCGTGGATCGAGTTCGCGTACACGCCCGAGACCGAGGTGCACTGCGAACCGACCGGTGCCTTGCAGGCGTAGCTGCCCTCGCCGCCGAGGCCGCTCATGGTGGACGCGCAGCCGCCCAACAGCGTGGCGGTCGCGCCGACGAGGAGGGCGAAGGTCCGTCGCAGGTCCGTCATGGCGCCTTGCCCGTCGCCTGGGCCGCGGGGTTGCCCGGCGCGGGGCCTTCGGCGCTCGTGGTCGAGCGCGCCAGCCAGGCGTTGATCTGCTCGGCGCTCGCGGCGCCGGGCAGCACGCGGCCGTCGGCGGCGACCAGTGTCGGGGTGCCGGTCACGCCGAGGCGCTCGGCCAGCGCGACGTTGCGATCGACCGGGTGTGCGCAGTCCGCGCTGGATGGCACCTGGTCGCGGGTCATCAGCGCCTGCCACGCCCCGAGGCGATCCTTCGCGCACCAGACGGCGATGGCCTTCGCGCGCGCCTGCGGGTGCAGCGAGGCGATCGGCATCAGGAAGGTGTGGATCGTCACGTCGGACAGGCCTTTCAGCTCGGCTTCCAGCCGGCGGCAGTGCGGGCAGTCCGGATCGCTGAAGATCGCGAGCGCTCGGGAACCGCGGCCGCGCACGTCCTTGATCGCGTCGGCCAGCGGCAGCGCGTTGAAGTCGATGCGCGCCAGCGTGTCCTTGCGCTCGGCGGTGAGGTCGCGCTGCGCCTTCATGTCGTACAGGTGGCCGAACAGGAAGTACTGGCCGCTCGCGTCGACGTAGGCGAGGTTGGCGCCCATCGCCACTTCGAAGACACCCGGCCAGGGCGTCGGACGGATCTCGCCGAAGCGGGTCGAGGGGTAGAGCGCCTGCAGGCGCCCGATGAGGCTGGTCAGCTCGGGCGTGGTTGGCGGTTGGCTGGGCTGCGCCCATGCCGTGACGCTCAGGCAGGTGGTCAGCGCCGCGGCCAACGCGGCCTTGGCAGCGAGAGCGCGCAGCGCGAGGCGTGCGTCAGTCGTCTTCATCGTCGTTCCTCCGAAGGGTGCGGGCGCGCTCGGCGAGTTGCGCGAGGTTGTCGGGATCGGTGCCGGCGGCGTCCAGCGTCCCGGGCAGGGCGACGCCCTGCGTGAGGACCACGTCGACGCTGCGGCCCGCGTCGACCTCGATCACCGGGAAGACCTTCTCGGCGAGGCTGATGTAGTACTGGGCGAGCCGGTCGAGCGCCTTGCCCACGCCGGTGCCCAGACCCGCTTCGAGCTGCTTGCCGGGGTCGACGGTGCTGGTGGTGCCCAGCGGCGAGACCGACAGCGTGGTGGAGCTCTGCGTGAAGGCGTGACCGATGCCGCTGGCCACGCCGGCGAGCAGCGCGTTGGCGAGGATCTGTCCCTGCTTGGACACCAGGCGTCCGCGCATGCCGGCCTTGCCGTCCTCGCCGGCCACATAGCCCTTCACGGGCACGTCGATGGCGGTGCCGTCGCGGGTGACGCACGACAGCGACTCGGTGCGGATGTAGGCGCGCTCGGAGCTCACGTCGCCATAGCCGGCGCCGACGATGAAGCACTCCTTCACGCGGGCGCGAAACTGGTTGGGCAGGATCGCGTTGTCCGCGAGTCGAAGCAGGACCGGTTGAGGATTGCGCTGGGCCTGGCCGCCGGTGGGCGCATCCAGGCCGCCGAGGAGGACCGCCCGGGTGAAGGCGCCGCTGGGCAGATAGCGGCGCGTGTCTCGAGGAGTAGTACTGCTGACGGCTGCGTCCGCGGCCGCCTTGGCACCCTTGCCGGTTGCGACGTCCCCCAGCACGATGCTGACGATGCCCGTGGGCGTCGGCATGCTCGGAACGCCGCCGGGCGGCGGTGGCAGGCCGGGGCTCTGCCCCGCGCCTTGCGGCATCGGTGGCGGTGGCGGCGGGAAACGCTGCGGACCGGCGTCCGGCAGCGCGTTCCCCGGGCGATCCGGCCCGAAGCTCGGCCGTGCCGCGGAGGCGGCGACGGGCGGAGGCGGCAGCGGCGTGAGTCCGCTGCCTTCGAGCTTCTTGAGGCGCTCGAGCATTTCCTTGCCCTGGCCTTCGAGCTCGGCGTTGCGCTGCGCGAGGTCGCGCGAGCGCTGCTCGATCGCCTTCAGTTGCGCATCGGCCTGGCCACGCCACGCGTCGCGGGGATCGACCTGCGCACCCGGCGCGAGGATGTTGGTGGACTGCGGTTTCGCGGGCTGCGCGTCGTTGCCTTTCGTGCCGGTCAACGAGACCGACAGCAGCGTGCCGGCCACGATCGTGCCGGCGATGCCGGCGAGCAGCAGGACCTGACGGCGCTTGATGGCCGCAGCCGTCGGCTCCGCCGGGGCTGACGGAGCTCCATGGCCTGATGAATAAGACGCACCGGTCGGCGACATGCCGGGCGGCAGGACGGGATCAGTCATCGGCGCGGCGCTCCCGGATCACGAAGAGCTGGGTGGTCTCGCCCGGGCGCAGGGCCGCCTGCTCGACGCTCACGGCCATCACGCCGCGCTTGAAGAAATCGCGCTCGGCGAGGTCGAGCGCGGACGCGCCGGTGTTGACGAGCTGGTACTTCTCGCCGACCACGCCGCTGCCCAGCCACTGGCGCTGCAACGTGAGCCTTGCGCCGGGCCACAGGGTCAGCTCGCGCCCGGGCTCGCGCACCTCCATGTCGTCGGGCAGCGCGTCCTCGGCCATCGCAAGCAGGAGGTTCTTCATCGTGCGCACGTGACGGCCGCTGCGCTCGATGCGTGCGGGTCCGCTCGCCGCGTCGCGGGCCTCGCGGATCACGATGGCGTCGCTCGGGGTGTCCACCGGCTGCAGCAGCAGCCCGATCGTCGAGCGCTCCGTGCTGACGAAGAGGTTGATGGGCTTGGTGCTGTTCGGGGAGACCGGCCGGATGAAGACCTGGCCCTTCTCGTCGTCCTTCTCCAGCACGAATTCGCCGGCGTTGCCCGTCACCTTGCGGATGCGGCCTCGCTCGACGGAGATGCGCGTTACCTCCTTGCGCGAGACCTTGGCGAGCACGGTCTCGCCGTCGCGCGCGTCGACGACCTGCAGCGCCAGCGCGGGCTGGCTAGCGGCTAGCGCCAGCAGCAGGAGCCGGGCGAAGCTGGGACTGAGCTTGGATTTCGAGCGGGTCATTGGGACTGGTCTCCCGGAATGCCTTCAGAAAGATCCGGCCGCCGGCGTACTGCAGCTCGATGGCGTAGCCCTTCGAGACCTCGGATACGCGGCGGTCGCTGATGAATGTGGTGAGCAGGCCGCGCACGCCCACACGCTGGGTGCGCTCGTCGACGGCCAGGTCCTGCGCGCTGAATACGGTGGAGGCGCCGTCGCGCTTGACGCGCTCGGCAGCGGTGGCCAGCACGCTGCGCAGCTCTCCGTAGGAGGCCGGCGCGGCGTACTGGAGCAGAACCCGGGACTGGTGGTCGATGCTCTGCGGCGTGACGTTGAGCGTGAGTTGCAGGAGGAAGTAGGCCATCTGCTCGAGGTACTCGGCGCTCACGCGCTCGGACTCGACCCAGAAAGTCTTGTTGATGCTGGGCGGCACCACCACCACGCGCTCGCGGCCGGCCATGTGCATCGCGAAGGCGGCCAGCGTCACGTTGGCGAGCATCGAGCAGGCGAGCAGCAGCACGAG
>NZ_JBFXIO010000452.1:0-3720 GCF_050175855.1 Piscinibacter sp. | reverse complement strand
TGAGCTCGCGGAACAGCGCGGCGGCCACGAAGGAGCCGAGGAAGACGCCGGGCACCAGGCCGAGGTCGAAGGTCGGCGGCTTGTCGGGCGCGAACAGCACGCGGCTGAGCACCTCGGCGCTCGGCCCGGTGAAGCTCAGCGCCTGGATCGGGGCGAGCCCGGCCTCCATCGAGGTGGCGGCCACGGCCCCGGTGAACCACCAGGCCGCCGCGATGGCCAGACCGACCGCGCTGGCGCCGGCCCAGCCCCAGGGCGCGACACGCTGGCGGCGCGCCCAGACGATGGCAGCCACCAACCAGACGGCGCCGAAGATCAGCGCACCGGGCCGGCCCAGTCCGGTGATCACGGTGAGGTCGCGCGAGGGGCCGCCTTCCACCGTCCACCAGGCCGAGATGCTTTCGCGCCAGGGCGCGAGCACGCCGGTCCAGGCGGCCTGCGCCGCGACCGCGAAGACCAGGCCGGACAGCACCGAGCGCAGGTTGCCTTGGGCCGCGAGCACCAGCAGCCGGCTGGAGCAGCCGCGCGCGAGGATCATGCCGATGCCGAACAGCAGCCCGCCGACAGCCGCGCCCGACAGGCTGCCGCGCGCCGCGAGCTGCCGCGCACTGCTCACGTCGAGCGCGCCGAGCGAGATCAACCCCTGCGTGGCCAGCAACGCGACCGAGAAGGCGAACAGCCAGACCGTGAGCTTGCCGCCATGCATGCCGCGGGCGAACTCGATCACCGCCGAACGCAGGCAGAAGCGCGAACGCTGAGCGAAGAAGCCGAACGCGAAGCCGATGAGCAGGCCGCCACCGGCCAGCACCGGCGCCTGGCCGAAGCGGTCGAGCAGCGTCTCCAAGTTCATCGGTGCACCGAGGGGGCTAGGGCTTGATGTAGGCGGCGCCTTCGCGCTGCAGCCTGGCCAGGCGCACCACGCCGGACGGCGTGAAATCGGCCTCCTCGATGAACTGCTCCTTCTTGAGGTTGCGGTTCTTCAAGGTGATCTCGCAGACCTCGAAGCGCACGCCGCGCGCCTTCAGGGCCGCCACGGTGGCCGCGAACGGGCTCTCGTTGCGGTCCTTCATGCCGTCCATCAGGAAATCGACGCCGAAGGCATGCGTCACGACGGTGATCTTCGCCGCCGGGTCGACGTCGAGGTGGTTGCGCACGTTGCGCAGGCCCTTCAGCGCCTGCGTGGAGGTGTCGTCGATGTGGTAGACCACCATCTCCTGAGCCACCGCGCCGGCGGCGGCGATGCTCAGGACGAAGGCAGCCAGCAGCCGGTGGATGGTCATCGTCGTCTCCCCGTCGTCGTCGTTGTCGAAAGTCTGTCAGGCAATGCCCGGGTTGCCCTGGACGCCGATCAAGCGCGGCGTGTTGATGCGGCGCGGCGACACGCGGCCCTTGGCCTTGAGCCACTGCTCAACCACGTCCCAGACCTGCTTGTTGCCGGCGCTCTTCGCCTCCTCGGCCACCGGCGCCCAGCCGGCCACCTTGTAGGTCTTCGCGGCGTCGATCGCCTTGCCATCCAGCCGCATGTCGGTGATGCGCGAGCCCATCTTGGCAGCCGGCTCGATCGCATAGGTCAGGCCGCCCACGCGCACCATGTCGCCGCCCTGCTGGTAATACGGGTCGGGGTTGAACAGGTTGTCGGCCACGTCCTCGAGGATGGTCTTGATCATCTCACCGCTCAACTCGGTGACGGTGGCGTAGGAGTACGTGGTGGCCAGCTGGTCCATCATCAGCTCGCGGGTGATCGCCTCGCCGGGCAGCAGGCTGGTGCCCCAGCGGAAGCCGGGCGAGAAGGCGATCGGCGCGCCCTGCACCTCCATCAAGGCGTCGCACACCAGCTGGTCCCAGCTGCCGTTGAAGTTGCCGCGGCGGTACAGCGTGCCGTCGGTCACCGCCAGCTTCTCGGCCAGCTTGCCCTCGTAGGGCGCGCGGATCTTCGCGATCAGCGCGGACATCTCCTTGTCCGGCTGGATCTGGTTGGCGAACACCGGCAGCAGCGTGTAGCGGAAATCGGCGACCTTGCCGTCCTTGACGTCGAAGTCGATCACGCCGAGGAACTTGCTGTTGCTGCCGGCGTTGGTGACGATGGTCGTGCCGCCGGCGTTCTTCACCAGCACCGGCACGGGCATGCCGTCGTGGGTGTGGCCGCCGAGGATGGCGTCGACGCCGCGCACCCGCGAGGCCAGCTTCAGGTCGACGTCCATGCCGTTGTGCGACAGCACCACCACCACCTGCGCACCCTTGCCGCGCGCCTCGTCGACCATCTTCTGCAGGTTGTCGTCCTGGATGCCGAAGCTCCAGTCGGCCACCATGTAGCGCGGGTTGGCGATAGGCGTGTAGGGGAAGGCCTGGCCGATGATGGCGACCTGCACGCCGTTGATCGTCTTGATCACGTAGGGCGAGAACACCGGGTCGCCGAAGTCGGTGGTCTTCACGTTCTGGGCGACGAAGTCGACCTTGCCCTTGAAGTCCTTCTCGACGATCTCCTTCACCCGCTCCATGCCGTAGGTGAACTCCCAGTGGCCGGTCATCACGTCCACGCCGAGCAGCTTGCAGGCGTCGACCATGTCCTGCGCGTTGGTCCAGAGGGACGTGGCCGAACCCTGCCAGGTGTCGCCGCCGTCGAGCAGCAGCGCGCCGGGTCGGCTGGCCTTCAGGCGCTTGACCAGCGTGGCGAGTTCGGCGAAGCCGCCGACCTTGCCGTAGCGCTTCGAGGCGGTCTCGAAGTCGATGTAGGTGTAGGCGTGGGCCTGGGCCGTGCCGGGGCGCAGGCCGGCCTTCTTCAGCAGGTGCTCGCCCACCAGGTGCGGCAGTTGGCCGGCCATGCTGCCGACGCCCAGGTTCACGTTGGGTTCGCGGAAGCGGATCGGCAGCAGCTGCGCGTGGCAGTCGGTCATGTGCAGCAGCGAGACGTTGCCGAATCGCGGCACGTCATACAGCGCCTGCTCGGCCGTGGCCGCGTCGGCCTCGGCGTGGCGCGCCAGGCCCATGCCGGCCACGCCGGCGGCGCCCAGCATCTGCAGGAATTCGCGCTTGCTCAAGCTCATAATAAGTATCGGCTTATGTTTCGGTGATCAAAAAGCCCGCAGTCGCGGGCTCTGTGGGATCACTGGTTGACGGGCGACCGGGGGTCGAGCAGCAAGGCCATCACGTCGCGAAGCTGGTCTTCGTTCAGCAGCTTCATGTGGCCGAAGCGCGGCATGTTCGAGCAGGCGGCGTAGGCCTTGCTGTTCCACATCTTGCCCCAGGTGTACTGCACGATGGCGGCGGTGTTGGGATCGGCCACGTCCTTCACGCCGCGCAGCTTGCCGTAGTTCCACAGGCTCGGGCCGATGGTGCCGTACGAGATCTCCTTCTTGTCGATCTCGTGGCAGTTGTAGCAGTTGGCGCCGTTGGCCTTGGGGTCGTCGGACTTGTCGGTCCAGGTCATGCCGCGGCCGCTCTGGGCGAGTTTCTCGCCGTTGCGCCAGTCACCGATGTAGCGACCGCCTTCGGGCCACTTGATGCTGGCCAGCGATTCGGCCTCGATCTGCTTGGCCACGGCTTCGCTGGGCGGCTTGTCCGAGGAGCAGGCCTTCTGGCCGAGATCCTGGTTGAGGCGGTCGGCCTTGGCGATGCCCTGGTCGCGGAACGAGGACTTCATGATCTGCTCGACGTGCTTGTCGAGATCGGCGGCAGACGGCGTGGTCGCGCAGCTGGCAACCAGCACCGACGAGCCAGATCGGA
>NZ_JBFXIO010000451.1:0-3717 GCF_050175855.1 Piscinibacter sp. | reverse complement strand
GCAGTCGCGACGACGCAGGCACTCAAAAGGGTCAGCAGCAGCAAGCGATTGGCAAACATGACAATACCTTCAACGGGCAACCAATACTCGCCCGCAACCTCGAACCGCGGCGCGCAGGAGTTAAACCTCGCTTTTACTGCGCCCCAGCCAACATCATCGGGGCACCATCGGGCTACCTGTAACTTGGGGTATCTTGTGGCGCGTGACCCTCACAGCCGGTTGCAAAGCCAACCGGGATTTTGCTCGAAATCCCGCGATCGAGGGATTGCGAGTTCGTGACAGCGAGCCGTTCCAACTCGTCGATCGGCTCAGACGAGCACTTCCTGCGCGCCCGGATGGCTCAAGAATCGGGACGGGCTGGCGGTCAGGCCGTAGGCGCCCGACTGGAAAACGACAACCAGATCACCCGGCTGCGCCTGTGCGAGTTCCATGCGATCGGCCAGCAGGTCCAGCGGCGTGCACAGCGGGCCGACAGCCGAAGCCTGTTCGCGCTGATCGGGCTGCATCCGGTTGCCGATCGCGACGGGGTAGTTCTTGCGGATCACCTGCCCGAAGTTCCCGGACGCTGCGAGCTGATGGTGCAAGCCACCGTCGAGCACGAGAAAGACTTCGCCACGCGATACTTTCCGGTCGACGACCCGGGATACGTACACACCAGCCTCGCCGACCAGGTAACGACCCAGTTCGATGACCAGTTCCGCACCCGGCAACTGGGTTGCGGCCTGCTGGGCGATGAGTTCGAGATTGGCGCTGATCGGCGCCAGGTCCAGCGCCTGTTCGCCGGGGAAGTAGGGGATTCCGAAGCCGCCGCCGAGATTCAGCACCTTCAACGGCGCCGGAGCATGCTCCGCCAGGCGCATGGCCAAGGCGAGTGTCTTGGTCTGGGCGTCGCAGATCGAGTCGGCACGCAGGTTCTGCGAGCCCGAAAAGATGTGGAAGCCCTCGAAGCTCAGTCCCAGTGCGGCGATCTCGCGCAGTGCAGCGGGCACCTGTTCGACATCGATGCCGAACTGCTTGGGTCCGCCGCCCATCTTCATGCCGGACGACTTGAGCTCGAAGTCGGGGTTGACACGAACGGCCACGCGCGCAGCGCGGCCGAGGCGGGCCTGCCAGTCGGCCAGCAGGCGCAGTTCGCGCATCGACTCCGCATTGACCAGCACGCCAGCCGCCACCGCCTGGCCGAGCTCCTGCTCCGACTTCCCCGGACCGGCGAAGCTGATCTCCTGCGGGTCCATGCCGCTGTCGAGCGCCACACCCAGCTCGCCGCCGGAGGCCACGTCGATGCCGTCGACCAGAGCGGCCATGTGGCACACCAGCGCCGGCATGGGGTTGGCCTTCATGGCGAAGTGAAGGCTGATGCTGTCGGGCAGCGCCTGTCGCAGCTCCTGCACGCGTTGCGTGAGCAGGCGCCGGTCGTAGGCGAAGAACGGCGTTCGGCCTACGCGTGCGGCCAGCAGCGACAACGGCTGGCCGCCGACGCTCAGCTCACCGCCGACGACCGGGAAGCGCCAGGCAGGACCCTCGTGAATGACGCTCATGGGCTTGTCGGAGCGGAGTTGCGGAACTCGGTGGCGATCGATTTGCGGTCGATCTTGCCGTTCGCGTTGCGGGGCAGCGGCCCATCTCGAACCTCGATACGCGCCGGCACCATGTACGCCGGCAGGCGCTCCCGGCACAGCGCCGTCAGGGCCGCGAGGTCGATCGTGCTGCCCGGTGGCGGCGTCACCACCACCGCAACGGCCTCGCCCAGGGTGGCGTGAGACAGTCCGAACGCGGCGCACTCGCCAATCAATTGGGTGCCGTAGAGGACTTCTTCAATCTCGGTCGGGCTGATGCGATAGCCCGACGACTTGATCATTTCGTCCTTGCGGCCGATGAAGTAGAGGAAGCCATCGTCGTCGCGTCGCACCGTGTCGCCGGAAAACACCGCCAGCTCGGGCAACACCAGACCGCCTTCGCGACCGGGCAGCGGGCGGAAGCGCTCGGCCGTCTTCTCGGGATCGTTCCAGTAGCCCTGAGCGACCAGCGCGCCGCGCTGCACCAGCTCTCCGGGTTCGCCTGGGTCGCAGGGCGTGCCATCGGAGCGGAGCACGAGGATCTCGCTGTTCGGGATGGCCTTGCCGATCGAGTCGGGCCGGCGATCCACCTCCTCGGGCGGAAGGTAGGTCGCACGGAAGGCCTCGGTCAACCCGTACATGAGGTACGGCTGAGCCTGAGGGAACAGCCCGCGCAGGCTCTTCAGTGTCTCCAGCGGCATCCGGCCGCCGGTGTTGGCGAAGTAGCGCAACGAACTGCCCGCTCCGTCCGCCCAGCGGGACTGGGTCAACTGGATCCACAGGGGTGGCACTGCGGTGAGGCCGGTGACACGATGCTGCGCCACCGCCTTCACCACGTCCTTGGCCAGCAGGTAGTTGAGCAGCACCACGCGCGCGCGGGCGTGGAAGGCCGTGGTGAGCTGGCTGAATCCGGCGTCGAAGGACAGCGGAAGTGCAGCCAGCAGCACGTCGTCGCCGCAATTCTCGAGGTAGGAGGCCACGCTCTTTGCGCCGGCCACCATGTTGCGATGCGACAGAACGACGCCCTTGGGTTTGCCAGTGCTGCCCGACGTGTACAGGATGCCGGCCATGTCGGCGTCGACACTCCGGTGCGACGGCGAGCCGCCGGCGGACATGAACTCCTCCCAGCCGTGCAGTGCAACGGCGCCCGGTCCCGCGACCGCAGGACTCGGACCGACCACGACGACATGGCGCAGCGCCGGACACTGGGCCAGTTCCGCCACGAGGCCGGCGAGCCGGTCGCTCGAGGTGACCAGCACCCGCACGTCGCAGTCGCGCAGGATGTGGCCGACTTGTTCAGGCTTGAGCACCGGGTTGACGGGCACGAACACGGCACCGTGCGCGGGAGCCCCGAAGGAGGCGATGACCGTCTCCGCGCGCTTGTCGAGGTAGATGGCGACACGTTCTCCGCGCCCGACCGAGATCGACGACAGTCCTGCGGCGAATTGCCGCAGGGCAACTGCCAGCTGGCCGTAGCTCAGCCACTCGCCGTTGGCATGGAGGGCAAGAGCGTCGGGATTGTGTTCGGCCGCGACGAGCGGCAACTGGTGCAGAAGGAACGCCTCTTTGTGCATGTTCGGTCGGACGATTCGGACGATTCGGACTTTTCGGACGCGAGGTATGGGCTGTGGACGGGTGCAGCGCAGCGGCGGTGCTCAGGCCTTGCTCAGGCCGGCGCGGGCTTGGAATGCACGGCGCAGCAGGCGCAGGCGCTGCTTCGATGCCTCGGCCATGCCCAGCGCAAGTCCGACGACACTCGATCGATTGAAGGCTTCCGTTCCGACCAGCGGCTGGACCGACGACATCCAGTCCTTCTTGTAGGCCTCGCTGCCGACGCCGTAGTCGATCACCTCGACAGCATCCTCGTCGAGCGCGATGCGGAACAGTTCCCTGGACAGGATCGAGCCGACCCCGAACTCTGCGTATTTCTCGTCGTACGCCAGCTTGTAGATGACCGCACGCCCGCTGGCGTTGATCCACAGCTGCGCCGCGGCCGCCTGACCATCGACGCGCAGCACGCCCAGCCGCAATACTCCGAGCCGGGCGGCGCAGCGGATCAATCCGGGAATGAACGCGGGGAAAGGCTCGGGTTCCTTCCAGCTCGCGTTGTAGACCTTGCAGAAGGCCTCGACCGCATCGTCCAGTCCCGCATCGACGCCTC
>NZ_JBFXIO010000450.1:0-3751 GCF_050175855.1 Piscinibacter sp. | reverse complement strand
TCGCCGCCGCCTCCAGCGACGAGAAGTGCGCGCTGTGCCGCGAGATCGGCGCCGACGAGACGATCAATTACAGCAGCGGCAACTTGCGCGAGGAGATCAAGCGCCTGACCGGCGGCAAGGGCCCGGATGTGGTCTACGACCCGGTGGGTGGAGATCTGGCCGAGCCGGTGTTCCGTTCGATCGCCTGGCGCGGCCGCTATCTGGTGGTGGGCTTCGCCCAGGGCGGCATCCCGGCACTGCCGCTGAACCTCGCGCTGCTCAAGGGCGCGTCGATCGTCGGCGTGTTCTGGGGCGAATTCGCGCGCCGTGAGCCGCAGGCCAATGCGCGTGCCCTGGGCGAACTCGCACAGTGGTACGCACAAGGCAAGGTCAAGCCGGTGATCGACCAGCGCCTGCCGATGAGCGCCCTGCCGGAGGCCTTCGCCCGCATGGGCACCCGCAAGGTGCGCGGCAAGCTGGTGCTCGTCAACGACTGAGCCCCTCCCCTCGAAAGCGGGAACTTTGTCACGGCAACGCCGGCACCGCAGGCCGGTGCGCTAACATCCCACGCAAACAACAAGGCCCTGCAGGGTCGAGACGGGTGGAGCATGTCAGTCAAAGTCCTCATCCTCGAAGACAACCCGGTGGCGCGCAGCTTCCTGTGCCGCGTCGTACGGGAGAGCTTCAGCGACGCGATCGCGATCACCGAGGCCGGTGACCTGGAGAGCGCGCGCCGCGAAATCGGCCCGCTGCTGCCGGGCCGCGAACCGGTCGATCCGTTCAAGCTGATCCTCGTCGACCTCGAACTGCCGGACGGCAACGGCATGGAACTGCTGGCCGAACTGGTGAAGTACCCGGCCACCAAGATCGTCACCACGCTGTACTCCGACGACGACCATCTGTTTCCGGCGCTGCAGTGCGGCGCCGATGGCTACCTGCTGAAGGAAGACCGCTTCGAGGTGCTGGTCGAGGAACTGCAGAAGATCGTGCGCGGGCAGCCGCCGCTGTCGCCGGCCATCGCGCGTCGCCTGCTCACGCACTTCCGCCAGGGCGGCGACGCCGGCCCGATGACGGCGAACTCGGGCTTCCAGAGCAGCCGCCCGATGCCGCTGGGCCGCGGCGCACCGCTGGACCACGAACGCCTCACGCCGCGCGAAAGCGAGGTGCTGACGTACCTCAGCAAGGGCTTCACGATCAAGGAGATCGCGAACCTGATGGGCATCAAGTGGTTCACGGTCAACGACCACATCAAGTCCATCTACAAGAAGCTCAACGTCTCCAGCCGCGCCGAGGCGGCCGTGCTGGCGAGCAAGCAGGGGCTGGTCTGACGCCGGCGACGCGCCGTGTCGCAACGTGCACCCCTGGGGCCGCTGTCCACGCTGACGCCGGCTGACAGCGTCATCGAATCCAGCTTCGGCGAGCGCTTCGCGCAATCCGGCGACAGCATGTCGCGCTGGATGGGCTGGCGGCTGCGGCTGCTGGTGCTGGCCGCCCTGTGCGGTTGCCTTGGGCTGTTCCTGCTGGCGCGTGAGATGGCCAGCCTGCCGCGCGTGGACGCCGGCTGGCGCACCACCGCTGAAAACCGGATCGAGCTGGTGCGCACGTCCGATCCAGTGCTCGAGCCCCTGGTCGGACAGGTGCTTGTCGCCGTGCAGGCCGATGGCCGCAGCGTCGAACTCAGGGATGCACTGACGCTGCAGCGGTCGGCGCGATGGGTGGTCGACGACGCCGATCGGGCGCGTCACCACGAATTGCAGGCGGCGCTTTACGACCTGCTCTCTCAACCGGCCGTGCAGTTCGTCTTTGCGGGCGGCCGCAGCGCCTATGTGCAGACGTCGGCCCGTGGCTGGCTGGGGCTGCCGGCGATCTACTGGCTGCTCAGCGCGCTGGCGCTGGCGGTCTACTTGGTGGCGCTGGTCGTGCTGCTGGCCAAGCCGAACGGTCGCAATCTGCTGTACGCACTGATCGCGTTGTGCCAGGCCGGCAACCTGGTCTTCATCGCCATGGAGTCGACGGCAGACCTGGCGATGCCGCACACGCTGGCGCGTCTCGATCTGGTGGCGCGTTTCGGCTTCGACCTGCTGACGGCGGCAGCCATCGTCCACGCCGCTGCAGTGCACCCGCGCCGGCTTCCCGGGGCGACGGGCATCGCACTGGCCTCGTGGCTGGTCGCGGTCGGTCTGACCTGGCTGGTGGCGAGCGCCACGCTTCCCCTGGGCTGGTGGTGGGTCCAGGCCGCTGTCGTGGGCTATGGCCTGGCGATGGTGATGCTGATGAGCTGGTCGTACCAGATCGAGCCGCACCCCTTTGCGACCGTGCTGCGCCGCTTCGGCATCGTCACGCTGGTCACGTGGGTGCTGCTGACGGCCTCGCTGGCGGCGGCGATCACGCTGCCCGGCGTGCACCACAACATCGCCTCGGTCGGCTCCACCGTCTGGTACGTGTTCTTCGCGTCGCTGATCGTGCTGGTGCCCTTCCTGTCGCGCTCGCAGCAGATCCTGCGCGAGTTTTCGCTGCTGGCGGCCGTCAGCACGGTGGCCACCTCGCTGGACCTGCTGTTCGTCGCGGTGTTCTCGCTCGGCCAGTTCGCGTCGCTGACGCTGGCCTTCTTCCTCTCGCTGGCGGTCTACTCGGGTGCGAGGCAATGGATCGTCAACCAGCTGCTGGGCAGCAACATGCTCACCACCGAGCGCATGTTCGAGCAGCTCTACCGCATCGCCCGCGAGGTCGAGGCCCATCCCGAGCGCACCGGCATGCTGCTGTCGGAACTGCTGCGCGAACTCTTCGAGCCGATGGAGGTGGTGCTGGTCGAGCGCCGCGTGCGTGCCATGCGCGTCTCCAGTGACGGCTCGACGCTGACCTTGCCGGTGCCGTCGCTCGATGGCGATCCGGCCCCCGCGTCGGGCTCGATCGTCCTGCGCTTTGCCCACCGCGGCCGGCGGCTGTTCACCTTCGAGGATGCACGGCTGACGGCGCGCGTGGTCGATCAGCTGCGGCGCGCCGTGGCCTTCGACAAGGCGGTCGAGCAGGGGCGCAGCGAGGAACGCGCCCGCATTGCGCAGGACCTGCACGACGACATCGGAGCCCGTCTGCTCACGCTGATGTACAAGGCCCAGTCACCGGAAATGGAAGAGTATGTCCGGCACACGCTGCAGGACCTGAAGACGCTGACCCGCGGCCTGGCGGCGGCCAACCATCGCCTGTCGCATGCCGCGGCCGAATGGAAGGCCGATCTGACCCAGCGCCTCACGGCCGCTCATGTGCAGCTCGACTGGGTGTTCGAGTCCGATGCCGACGTGCTGCTGACGGTGGTGCAGTGGTCCGCGCTGACGCGGGTGCTGCGGGAACTGGTGAGCAACGCCATCGCGCACGCCAGGGCAACGCGTGTCGAGGTGTCGCTGGTGCACCGCAAGGACGGTCTGGAGCTGCAGGTCCGTGACAACGGCGAAGGCCGCAACCCGCGCGCCTGGTCGCACGGGCTCGGTCTCGGCGGTGTGCGCAAGCGCGTCAAGCAGCTCGGTGGCGAAGTGGAGTGGCGCGAACTGCAGCCGCGAGGCATCGGCTGCCGGGTGACGCTGCGCGATCTGTCGGCCCGGCCCTGAAACGAAGAAGCCGGGCCTCGGGCCCGGCTTCGATCTCATTCCGTGGGGTGGCTGATGGGACCCAAAGTGGCGAACTAAGTTCTTGATCTGTATGAGAGTTTCTGCGTTCGGGAACTTGACCGTTCCCCCGCCTGTTCCCCCACACTGCACACGCAGTAAACAGACCTCGA
>NZ_JBFXIO010000449.1:0-3760 GCF_050175855.1 Piscinibacter sp. | reverse complement strand
GGCTCGTCGTCGAGCACCGAGCGCAGCATCGCCTTGCTCTGCTCCGGCGTTTCCACCTTCAGGGCGCGGTTGCTCGCCATCGTCAGGCCGAAGTCTTCCGGGTGGATCTCGTACTCGCGGATGTCGCCGTCCTTGTACTCGCCCACCATCGTGGCGGCGCCCAGCGACACCTCGTCCATGCCGTCGCGGCCGTAGACCACTACCGCATGCTCGGCGCCGAGGCGCTGCAGCGCGCGCACCTGGATGCCGACCAGGTCGGGGTGGAACACGCCCATCAGGATGTTCGGCGCGCCGGCCGGGTTGGTCAGCGGGCCGAGGATGTTGAAGATCGTGCGCACGCCGAGCTCCTTGCGCACCGGCGCCACGTTCTTCATCGCCGGGTGGTGGTTGGGCGCGAACATGAAGCCGATGCCGGTGTCGGCGATGCACTTGGCGATGTCGGCCGGCTTGAGCGCGAGGCTCACGCCCAGCGACTCCAGCACGTCGGCGCTGCCCGACTTGCTCGACACGCTGCGGTTGCCATGCTTGCTGACGCGCGCGCCGCAGGCGGCGGCGACGAACATCGAGCAGGTGGAGATGTTGAAGGTGTGCGAGCCGTCGCCGCCGGTGCCGACGATGTCGACCAGGTGCTTCTTGTCGGCCACCTCGACCTTGGTGGAGAACTCGCGCATCACCTGCGCGGCGGCGGTGATCTCGCCGATGGTCTCCTTCTTGACGCGCAGGCCGATCAGCAGCGCGGCCATCATGACCGGCGTCATCTCGCCGCCCATGATGCGGCGCATCAGCGCGAGCATCTCGTCGTGGAAGATCTCGCGGTGTTCGATGGTGCGGGTCAGGGCTTCGTTGTCGGTGATGGGCATGGCGGCTCCTGGGGCGCGGGTTCAGTGCAGCGCACTGCGCAGCACGGCGATGGCGTGGTCGACGCCGGCATCGTCGACGTCGAGATGGGTGACCAGGCGCAGCTGATAGAGGCCGGTGGCCAGCACGCCGCGCTCGCGCAGCGTGGCCACGACCGCGGCGGCCCGCTCGCGCGGCAGGTCGATGAAGATCATGTTGGTCTGCGGCGCCTGCACGCTCACGCCGGGCAGGCCCTGAAGGCCCTCGGCCAGGCGCCGTGCGCGGGCGTGATCTTCGGCAAGGCGCTCGATGTGATGGTCCAGCGCATGCGACGCCGCGGCGGCCAGCACGCCAGCCTGGCGCATCGTGCCGCCGGCCATCTTGCGCACGCGCCGGGCCCTGGCGATGAGCTCCTTCGAGCCCACCAGCGCCGAGCCGGCCGGTGCACCCAGGCCCTTGCTGAAGCACACCGAGATGCTGTCGAACAGTCCGGCCATGGCCCGCGCGTTGGCGCGCGCATCGCCGCCCATGGCCACCGCGGCGTTGAACAGGCGCGCGCCGTCCAGGTGCGTGGCCAGGCCGTGGCGCCGCGCCAGCGAGGTGGCTTCGTGCAGATAGTCGAGCGGCATCACCCGCCCGCCCAGCGTGTTCTCAAGCGCCAGCAGGCGCGTGCGCGCGAAGTGCGGATCGTCGGGCTTGATCGCTGCCTCGATGTCGGCCAGCGCCAGCGTGCCGTCGGCCTGGTGCGCGATCGGCTGCGGCTGGATGCTGCCGAGCACCGCGCCGCCACCGGCCTCCCAGCGGTAGGTGTGCGCCATCTGGCCGGCGAGATATTCGTCGCCGCGCTGGCAGTGGCTCATCAGCGCGCACAGGTTGCTTTGCGTGCCGGTGGGCACGAACAACGCCGCCTCCTTGCCGAGCATCGCGGCGATGCGCTCCTGCAGCGCGTTCACGCTCGGGTCGTCGCCGAACACGTCGTCGCCGACCTCGGCGCGCGCAATCGCCTGGCGCATCGCCGGCGTCGGCCTCGTGACGGTGTCGCTGCGCAGGTCGACGGTCATGGCTTGAGCTCCACGAAGTTCTTCAGCATCGCGTGGCCATGCTCGGTGAGGATGGACTCGGGGTGGAACTGCACGCCTTCCAGCGGCGTCTTCGTGCCGGCCAGCTCGCGGTGGCGCACGCCCATGATCTCGTCGTCCTGCGAGGTGGCGGTGACCTCCAGCACCTCGGGCCGCGTGGCCTGCTCGATCACCAGCGAGTGGTACCGGATCACGGTGAACTGCCGCGGCAAGCCGGTGTAGACGCCGCGCTGGTCGTTGGTGATGACGTCGGTCTTGCCGTGCATCTGCGTCTTCGCGCGCACGATGCGCCCACCCAGCGCCGCACCGATGGCCTGGTGGCCGAGGCACACGCCGAGGATGGGCAGCTTGCCGATGAAGGCCTGGATCGCCTCGACGCACACGCCGGCCTCGGCCGGCGAGCAGGGGCCGGGCGAGAGCACGAGGCGGTCGGGCTTCAACGCGGCGATGCCGGCCACGTCGATCTCGTCGTTGCGGAAGACGCGCACCTCCTCACCCAGCTCGCCGAAGTACTGCACCAGGTTGAAGGTGAACGAGTCGTAGTTGTCGATCATCAGCAGCATGGGCGCTCCTCAGGCGGCGGGCGCATCGCCGTCGACGATGGCATAGGTCTTGGTCAGCGTCTCCAGCACCTCGAAGGAGCCGGTGAAGCCCGGGGCGATGAACAGCGCTTCGCCGGGCCCGGCTTCCTGGAACGATCCGTCTTCGGCGTGCACGCGGCAGCGCCCCTGCAGCACGGTGAAGAGCTCGTGCTCGGCGGGCCCGAAGGCGATGCGCCAATGCCCAGGCTCGCAACGCCACACGCCGGTGTACAGCGTGCCGTTCACCGGCCGCTCGGCCACGTTCCAGGTTTCGCGCTTCGGGTTGCCGCGCAGCAGGCGTTCCGGTTTCGGGTGATCGACCTCGGGTGTGCCGGGCATGACGGCACCGAGCTTCAGGAGACCCGCAGCCATCTCAGAAGCCCTCCTCGACGAGTTCGGCCGCGCGGATCAGCGCCCGCGCCTTGTGCTCGGTCTCCCTCCACTCCATCTCGGGTACCGAGTCGGCGACGACGCCGGCTGCCGCCTGCACGTACAGCGTGCCGTCCTTGACGATGCCGGTGCGGATGGCGATCGCCACATCCATGTCGCCGGCGAAGCTGAGGTACCCGCAGGCGCCGCCGTAGATGCCGCGCTTGGTGGGCTCGAGCTCGTCGATGATCTCCATCGCGCGGATCTTTGGCGCGCCGGTCAGCGTGCCGGCCGGGAAGGTGGCCTTGAGCACGTCGATGTTGGTCATGCCGTCCTTGAGCAACCCTTCGACGTTGCTGACGATGTGCATCACGTGCGAGTAGCGCTCCACCACGAAGGCCTCGGTCACCTTCACGCTGCCCGTCTTCGCGATGCGGCCGATGTCGTTGCGCGCCAGGTCGATCAGCATCACGTGCTCGGCGCGCTCCTTCGGGTCGGCGAGCAGCTCGGCCTCGAGCGCCTTGTCCTGCTCGGGCGAGGCGCCGCGAGGGCGCGTGCCGGCCAGCGGGCGGATGGTGACTTTCTCGCCCTCGGGCACATGCTCGTGGCGCACCAGGATCTCCGGGCTGGCGCTGACGATCTGGAAGTCGCCCATGTCGTAGAAGAACATGTAGGGCGACGGGTTCAGCGAGCGCAGCGCGCGGTACAGCGACAACGGGCTCTCGGTGTAGCGCTTGCGCAGCCGCTGGCCGATCTGCACCTGCATCATGTCGCCGGCGGCGATGTACTCCTTGCTCTTCTCCACCGCGGCGAGATAGTCGGCCTTGGCGAACTCGCGCTCGACGCCGTGCGCCGCCACGCGCTTGACCTGTGGCGCGGTGACGCTGTAGCGCA
>NZ_JBFXIO010000448.1:0-3761 GCF_050175855.1 Piscinibacter sp. | reverse complement strand
CAAGCTGCTCATCTTCACCGCGGCACTCGTCGCCGAGCGCCGCCGCGCGCGCGGCGTCAAGCTCAACTACCCCGAGTGCGTCGCGCTGATCTCGGCGGCCGTGATGGAGGGTGCGCGCGACGGCCGCACGGTGGCCGAACTGATGAGCGAGGGCGCGCGCATTCTCAGCCGCGAGGAAGTCATGGAAGGCGTGCCCGAGATGCTCGCCGAGGTGCAGGTCGAGGCGACCTTTCCCGACGGCACCAAGCTCGTCACCGTCCACGACCCCATTCCCTGACGCCGCCAGACGCGAGGAGCCCGCCATGATCCCCGGAGAACTCATCGTCGACGACGGCGAGATCGAGCTCAACGCCGGCCGCCCGGTCGTCGAGGTGGCCGTCGCCAATACCGGCGACCGCCCGATCCAGGTCGGTTCGCACTACCACTTCGCCGAGACCAACCCGGCGCTGGAATTCGACCGTGCCGCCGCGCGCGGCCAGCGCCTCGACATCCCGGCCGGCACCGCGGTGCGCTTCGAGCCCGGCCAGACGCGCGTCGTCGCGCTGGTGCCTTTCGCCGGGCTGCGGCGGGTCTACGGCTTCCGCGGCGCCGTGATGGGCGCGCTGGAGGAGACGCCATGAGCCGCATCGAACGCCGCGCCTATGCCGAGATGTTCGGCCCCACCACCGGCGACCGCGTGCGCCTCGGCGACACCGCGCTGGTCATCGAGGTCGAGCACGATCACACCCGCTACGGCGACGAGGTCAAGTTCGGTGGCGGCAAGGTCATCCGCGACGGCATGGGGCAGAGCCAGCGCGGCGCGGCCGAGTGCGCGGACCTCGTCATCACCAACGCCCTCATCCTCGACTGGTGGGGCATCGTCAAGGCCGACATCGGCATCAAGGGCGGGCGCATTCACGCCATCGGCAAGGCCGGCAACCCGGACACCCAGGAAGGCGTCGACATCGTCATCGGCGCCGGTACCGAGATCCTCGCCGGCGAAGGGCAGATCGTCACCGCCGGCGGCATCGACGCCCACATCCATTTCATCTGCCCGCAGCAGATCGAAGAGGCGCTGATGTCGGGCGTGACGACCATGATCGGCGGCGGCACCGGCCCGGCCACCGGCACCAACGCCACCACCTGCACGCCGGGGCCGTGGAACCTCGGCCGCATGCTGATGGCGGCCGAGGGCCTGCCGATGAACCTCGGCTTCCTCGGCAAGGGCAACGCCAGCCAGCCGGGGCCGCTGATGGAGCAGGTCGTGGCCGGCGCCATGGGCCTCAAGCTGCACGAGGACTGGGGCACGACGCCGGCGGCGATCGACACCTGCCTCGAGGTCGCCGAGGCCGCCGACGTGCAGGTCGCCATCCACACCGACACGCTGAACGAATCGGGTTTCGTCGAGGACACCCTGGCCGCGTTCAAGGGCCGCACCATCCACACCTACCACACCGAGGGCGCCGGCGGCGGCCATGCGCCGGACATCATCAAGGCCTGCGGCGCGTCCAACGTGCTGCCGTCGTCGACCAACCCGACCCGGCCCTACACCGTCAATACCGTCGACGAGCACCTCGACATGCTGATGGTCTGCCATCACCTCGACCCGCGCATCGCCGAGGACGTCGCCTTCGCCGAGTCGCGCATCCGCCGCGAGACCATCGCCGCCGAGGATATCCTGCACGACCTCGGCGCGTTCTCGATGATCGCCTCCGACTCGCAGGCCATGGGCCGGGTCGGGGAGGTGGTCACGCGCACCTGGCAGACCGCGCACAAGATGAAGGTGCAGCGTGGCCCGCTGGCGCCGGACGGCGAGCGCAACGACAACTTTCGCGCCAGGCGCTACGTCGCCAAGTACACCATCAATCCGGCCATTGCCCACGGCATCGCCCACGAGGTGGGCTCGGTCGAGGTCGGCAAGCTGGCCGACCTCGTGCTGTGGAAGCCGGCCTTCTTCGGCGCCAAGCCGGGCGTGATCATCAAGGGCGGTTTCATCGTCGGCGCCGCGATGGGCGATCCCAATGCCTCCATCCCGACCCCGCAGCCGGTGCACTACCGCCTCATGTTCGGCGCCTACGGCCGCGCGCTGACCTCCAGTTCGCTGACCTTCGTTGCCCAGGCGGCGCTCGAGGCCGGGGTGCGCGAACGGCTCGGCCTGCGCAAGCCCATCGCGGTGGTGCGCGGCACGCGCAGCGTGACCAAGCGCGACATGAAGCTGAACGACTACCAGCCGGTGATGGAGGTCGACCCCGAGACCTACGCCGTGCGCGCCGACGGCCAGCTGCTGACCTGCGAACCGGCCACCGTGCTGCCGCTCGCGCAGCGCTACTTCCTGTTCTGAGACGAGGACGCGGCCATGTCACTGCCACTGCTCGACCGCGTGACCGACGCCACGCGCGAAGCCGACGACATCCTCGAACTGCCGTTCGCCGACCGCGCCCGCACCCGCCAGCGCGTGCGCCTCGCGAGCGGGCGCATGGCCGGCCTCGACCTGCCGCGCGGGACGCTGCTGCGCGGTGGCGATCGCGTCGCCGGCGCTGGGCTCGTGGTCGAAGTGCAGGCCGCGCCGGAGACGGTGTCGGTGGTGCGCGCCGCCGCGCCACGCCTGTTGCGCGCCGCGTATCACCTCGGCAACCGCCACGTCGCCGTCGAGTTCGGCTGCGGCTGGCTGGCCTATCTCCACGACCACGTGCTCGACGACATGCTGCGCGGGCTCGGCCTCGAACCCGAGTGCACGAGGCAGGCCTTCGAGCCCGAGGGCGGCGCCTACGGCGGTCACGGCCATGCGCACGGTCACGGTCACGACCACGCGCACGACCACGCGCATCCGCACGACCTTGGCCGCGCGCATGAACACGGCAGCGGCGACGATCGCGAACCGCAGCACCCACGACGCCACGCCGGCGGCCACCGCCATGCCTGATCCACGCTTGTGGCAGCTGATCAGCCCGGCCCTGCCGGTCGGCGGTTACAGCTACTCGCAGGGCCTCGAGTACGCCGTGCACGCGGGCTGGGTGCACGACGAGGCGACGACCCTGGCCTGGATCGGCGCGCTCGCCGAGGACGTCATGACCGCCGTCGACCTGCCGCTGATGGCGCGCGTGCACGCTGTGGCGCGGGCCGGTGACGAGGTCGCCGTGGTCGCGCTCGCCGCGCGCCTCGCCGCCCTGCGCGAGACCGCGGAACTCCGCCGCGAGGACGCCGACATGGCGAGCGCGCTCCGGCGCCTGCTCGCCGCGCTCGCTCCCGAACTCGACACCCTCGCGCTGGCGAGCTACTCGGCGCTGTTCGCGCTTGCCTGCGCCCACTGGAACATCACGCCGCGCGAGGCCCTGGCCGGCTACCTGTGGGCGTGGGCCGAGAACCAGGTGCAGGGCGCGACCCGCCTGGTGCCGCTCGGCCAGACCGCCGCGCAACGCGTGCTGTTCGCCCTCGGCGCCCGGCTCGAGACCTGCGTGGCGAGCGCGCTGGCGCGCGACGACGACGATCTCGGCTACACCGCGCCGGGCCTGGTCTTTGCCAGCGCCGCGCACGAAACCCAGTACACGCGCCTCTTCCGCTCGTGATCCCCGCCCCGGAGAACGCATCCATGAACACACTCGACCATCGCCCGCGCGGCCCGCTACGCCTCGGCAACGGCGGCCCGGTCGGCTCGTGCAAGACCGCGCTGACCGAACGCCTGTGCAAGCGCCTGCGCGAGCGCTACGACATGGCCGTCGTCACCAACGACATCTACACCCGCGAGGACGCCGAGTTCCTGCTGCGCGCCGAGGCCCTGCCGC
>NZ_JBFXIO010000447.1:0-3783 GCF_050175855.1 Piscinibacter sp. | reverse complement strand
CCCACCAGGCCCGCCTTGTAGGTCAGGTAGTAGGGGTCGACGCCGATGCAGTGGCCGCCCACGAGACCCGGCTTGAAGGGCAGGAAGTTCCACTTGGTGCCGGCGGCCTGCAGCACTTCCTGGGTGTCGATGCCGATGCGATGGAAGATCATCGCCAGCTCGTTCATCAGTGCGATGTTCAGGTCGCGCTGGGTGTTCTCGATCACCTTGGCCGCCTCGGCCACCGCGATGCTGCTGGCGCAATAGACGCCCGCCTCGATGATGGAGCCGTAGAGGTCGCGCACTCGCGCCAGCGTCTCGGGCGTGTCACCCGACACGACCTTGAGAATCTTCGTCAGGGTGTGCTGCTTGTCGCCTGGATTGATGCGCTCGGGGCTGTACCCGACATTGAAGTCCCGGCGCCAGGTCATGCCCGAGCTGCGCTCGAGGATCGGGATGCAGACCTCCTCGGTCGCGCCCGGGTAGACCGTCGACTCGTACACCACGATGGCGCCGCGCTTCAGGTTGCGGCCCACCGCTTCCGAACTTCGCCGCAAGGGCTCGAAGTCGGGCTGCAGCGCCTCGTTGACCGGCGTGGGCACCGCGACGATCACGAAGTCGGCGTCGCGCAATGCGCTCGCGTCGGTGGTGACGGACAGCCGGCTCGCTGCCGCCAGTTGCTCGCGGCTCACCTCGCCGGTGGCATCCACGCCGGCGGCGATGGCGGCCACCTTGGCCTCGTTGGTGTCCAGTCCGATGGTGGTGTGCTTGCCGCCAAAGGCCACGGCCAGCGGCAGGCCGACGTAGCCGAGGCCCACCACGGCCACGATGGGTTGTTCCTTCATCCAGGTCTCTCCAGGTGCGGGGCGCCAGGCGAGAGCGCCGATCTCATGCCCGAACCGTAGATCGGCAGAACTGATGCCGATCTGAGGAACAACTGGTCGCCGATCGTGCATTTGTGTTTCCTGTCGGTTTTTGTGCCTCCGTGGAGTCAAGGATCAGCGGCGCGCGTCGATATGCGCCTATGCAAACCTTTTCGCTTCCGACCTTGCTGGCGTCGATGGGCGCCGCCGCTGCGCTTTCCTTCACGCTTTGCTTGGCGCTCGTGAAATCTTTCTCGCGTCACGCGCGCTACACCGCCGACGCGGTAGGGATGGGCACGCAGAACCGGCATGGCACTGCGGTGCCGCGCGTCGGCGGCGCGGCCGTAGGGATCGCGGCGTTGGGCGGCACGCTGTGTCTGCCCGAGCCGGCCGCCACGCTGGGCAGATCGTTTCTGCTCTGCGCCGCGCCGGCGCTCGCGTGCGGCCTGGCAGAGGACACGACCCGCCGCGTTGCTGCCCTCTACCGCTTGGCGGCTACCGCCGCCAGCGCGGTGCTTGCGTGGTACCTGCTCGGTGCCCAGTTGGTTCCCGTCGGCCTTGTTGGCCTGGACCTGCTGCTGGTCGCCGGCGCCTCTGGCCTCGTGCTGACCGTGCTCGCGGTCGCTGGCATCGCCAACGCGGCCAACATCATCGACGGAAGCAATGGCCTCGCGTCGGGCTGCCTGACCATCATGCTGTTGGCCGTCGCGCTCGCTGCCTGGAAGGCCGGCGACCTGCCGCTGGCCGCAGTCGCCGGGGTCCTGGCGTGCTCGCTCGCGGGCTTCATGATCGTCAACTACCCGAGCGGACAGATCTTTCTCGGTGATGGCGGCGCCTACTTCGGCGGCATCGCGGTGGCGGTGCTGGCGCTGGTGCTGGTCCAGCGCAACCCGGTGGTTTCACCGCTGTTCGTGTTCGCACTGACCGCCTATCCGGTCACCGAGACCTTGTACTCGGCGTGGCGGCGCATGGCGCGCCGCGGCCGCTCGCCCTTCGTGGCTGACCGGCTGCATCTTCACTCGCTGATTCAGAACCGCCTCTTGCGCTGCGCCGACGTGCCCGACCGGCCCGGCCGCAACCTCGAGCGCAACGCGCGCACCGCGCCCTACCTGTGGCTGGTGTGCCTGTGCGGTGTCGTGCCCTGCACGCTTGCCTTCACCAGCAGCGCGGCACTCGGGGCCGGCGTGGCTCTGACCGTGTGCGCCTATGGGCTGCTGTACCGGACCGTCGTGCGCGGCCGGGCTCCGGCCTGGCTGCGACAGGAAGACACGATCGCGCGAACCACCGAGGGCGCCCCGTCGGTGTTGAGTTGAGCGCGCCGAATCGGGCACGGCCGGGGGTGAACTGAGCCGCCAACGCCCCTCATTTCCGCGCGATGCGATTGCATGTTCCTTCGCACCATCGTCGATATATGACCGAGACGATGATCAAGTCCCCAGCGCAGCATCCTGCGGCACCTGCGTCGCGCTGGAGGGCCTTGCGCGCTTCGCACTTGTGGTCGTCCGCCGCCTTCGTGCTCGGCATGGCGCTGGCCGCCAAGCTGGTCGGCGCCCTCAAGGAGGTGCTCGTCGCCGAGCGCTTCGGCGCGGGGGCGCTGGTCGATCAGTTCGTGTTCGTCTGCACGCTTGCGGCGTGGCCCGCGGCGCTCGGCACCAGCGTCCTGACCGCGGCGATGGTGCCGCTGCTGGCGCGTCCGGGCGTGCTCCCGCACGTGCTCGGCCTGCGTGTGCTGAGGCCGATGCTGGCGGCGCTGATCGGCATCGCCGTCATCGTGGCGGCGCTGTTCTCCTGGTTGTTGCCGCTCTGGTCGCCGATGGGCGATGCCGCCCCGCCGGTCTTTGCGTTGTCGCTCGTGCTCGCGCTGGTGCTCGGCGTGTGCGCAAGCTGGTTCGGCGCGTTGCTGCAGGCCACCGGACGCCAGATCGGGGTGCTGCTCGAGGCCCTGCCTGCGATCAGCATGATCGGGCTGCTGTCGCTGGTCTCGGGCGCATCCGACTGGATGCTGCCGGCAGGGGCCGCAGCCGGCGCACTGCTGCACGCACTCGTGCTGCAACGACTCTGGACGCACGTCCGCGCGACCACGCCGCGGCACGAGCCGGCGCTCGATGCGCTGGTGCATCCGCTGGCGGCGCGGCGCTCGCTTCAGCGCCAATGGTGGCGCCAGTTGCGGCGCGGCGTCGGGCTGGCCACGCTGGCGTACGCGGTGATGTCGATCACGCCGGCAGTCGAGCTGGCGCTGGCCGGCCGATTGGGCGAAGGCAGCACCTCCAGCCTGGGCTACGCGATGCGGGTGGCCGCGCTCGCCAGCGGGTTGGTGGCGGTGGCCGTCAATCGGGTGGCCCTGCTGCACTTCTGCCAGGCCGGCCATGCGCCGGGCGGTTGGATGCGTCCGATGATCGGATTCGGGCTGGCGTCGGGCCTCCTGTCAATCGCCATCGGCGTGTTCGCGCCCGAGCTGGTCGGCACGCTGTTCGAGCGAGGCGCCTTCGACGCCGCCGCCTCGTCGCGTGTGGCGGACCTCACGCGCTGGCAGATCGCCTCGCTGATGCCCTACGTCGTGTCGATGGTGCTGTGCGCCGCGCTGGTGGCGCGCGGTCGATTGCGCGCGTTGCTCGAGGCGAGTGTGCTGTGCGCCCTGGTCCGCATCGGCGTCGCGACCTTCGGCTCGCACGAACACGACACCTCGCTCGCGCTGCTGCTGGTGGCCGCGGCGCCGCTGTGCGGTTATGCGGCGATGTGCCTGTGGCCTGCCTGGCGGCTGGTGCACGACGACCGGCGGCCCGCCGCCGCGGCGCCCCATGGTCGTGAGGCCTTCGACGTCGTCGCCGCGGCAACCCGGCCGGCGCCGCTCGGTTCCTGAGGCGGCCATGCGCATCGGCTTGTTCATCCCGAACCTGCGCGCCGGCGGCGCCGAGCGCGTCGCATGCCTCCTGTCCGAGGC
>NZ_JBFXIO010000446.1:0-3795 GCF_050175855.1 Piscinibacter sp. | reverse complement strand
CAGCGACGCGAGCGACGCCCTGCTCGGCCACTTCTACGGCGCCTCGGGACAGCTCAACCACCTGCTGCACACGATGGCGCAGCACCCCGACGTCGACGTGCGCCAGCTGCACGACGCGATGCAGCACATGGCCGGCGCGATCACCGCGATGCAGTTCCAGGACATGGCCTCGCAGCTGATCCACCACACCAACACGCGGCTGCGCAGCTGCGCCGACCGCTTGGCCGCCGAGGCCATGGGCGACGACGAAGACGGCGCCGCCGTCATCGAATCGGCCCCGCTGCGCCCCAACCCAGTCACGCAGGACGAGATGGACGCCGGTTCCGTCGAGCTGTTCTGAGCCCTGGCATTCAAGAAAACCGAAACCTCTCCGAAATCCACTCGTTACCTGGAGCCCGACATGCATTCAATCCTCGCTGTGGACGACTCGGCCTCGATGCGCCAAATGGTCTCCTTCACGCTCAAGAGCGCCGGCTACAACGTCGTGGAGGCGGTCGACGGCCAGGACGCCTGGGAGAAGGCCGGATCGCGCGACTTCGACCTGGTGCTGACCGACCAGAACATGCCGCGCCTGGACGGCATCGGCCTGACCAAGAAACTGCGCGACAACCCGAAGTTCAAGGCCACGCCGATCCTGATCCTGACCACCGAGTCCAGCGACCAGATGAAGCAGGCCGGCCGCAACGCCGGCGCCACCGGCTGGCTGGTCAAGCCCTTCGACCCGACCAAGCTGCTCGAGGTCATCAAGAAGGTGATCCGCTGAGCAAGCGCCGGGCACACGAGAGAAACGGGAGCACGACCCCATGGCCGAGATGACTTCGGAAGGCGCGAACGCCGGCGCCGGCATCGACCTGAGCCAGTTCTACCAGGTCTTCTTCGAGGAAGCCGGCGAGAACCTCGACCGCATGGAGCAGCTGCTCCTCGAGATCGACATCGAGGCCGCCGACGACGAGGAACTCAATTCGATCTTCCGCTGCGCGCACTCCGTCAAGGGCGGCGCGGCGACTTTCGGCTTCAACGACGTGGCCGAGCTGACCCACCAGATGGAGACGCTGCTGGACAAGCTGCGCCGCCACGAGCTGGCCCCCACGGCCGCGATGGTCGACGTGCTGCTGGCCTCGGGTGACGCGCTTCGCGCCCAGCTGGCCCGCCACCAGGGTGCCGGCGGCGACGCGATCGACACCACCGAGCTGCTGTTCAATATCCGCGCGCTGGTCGCCGGCGAAGCGCCGCTGGTGCCGGTGCAAGCCGCCGCGCCGGCGCCGAGCCAGGCGCCGGCGCCTGCTGCCGCCGCTGCGGCCGCCGCGACGGGCGGCGCCCGCGCACTGGAACTGCGCGTCGGCCCGCTGGACCAGCCGGCCATGGCCGACAACCTGATCGAGCTGTTCAAGGAGATCACCGATCTCGGCACGATCGAGCCGATCGACGGCGGCCAGCCGAGCGACGGCATGCGCCGCTTCAAGATCACCACCACCAGCAGCGACAACGACCTGCTGGACCTGTTCACCTTCCACGTGCCGCGCGAGGCGGTGGCCCTGCTGCCGCTCGGCCCGGGCTACGGCTTCCATGCCGGCAACCCCGGCGCGCCGCAGGAAGACGCTGCGGCCGCCGATCCCGGCTACGGCTTCTTCGACGACGCGCCCGGCGCGCCCGGCGCAGCGGCCGCCACGGCCAGCGGCAGCGCGGAGCCGGCCGCCGCGGCGGCCGCAGCGCCGGCAGCGCCCAAGCCGGCCGCGCGCCCCGCGCCGAAGGCCGAGAAGTCCGCCACGGCGGCGCTCGAGTCCTCGACGCTGCGCGTCTCGGTGGAGAAGGTCGACCAGCTGATCAATCTCGTCGGCGAGCTCGTCATCACGCAGGCGATGCTGGCGCAGAACAGCAAGAACGTCGATACGGCGCTGTACCAGCAGCTCGCCGCCGGCCTGGCCGACCTCGAGCGCAACACGCGGGACCTGCAGGAATCGGTGATGTCGATCCGCATGATCCCGATGTCGATCGTCTTCAACCGCTTCCCGCGCATGCTGCGCGACCTGGCCGGCAAGCTCGGCAAGAAGGTCGAGTTCGTGACGCACGGCGAGGCTACCGAGCTCGACAAGGGCCTGGTCGAGAAGATCACCGACCCGCTGACCCACCTGGTGCGCAACAGCTGCGACCACGGCATCGAGCTGCCCGCCGAGCGCGTGGCCAAGGGCAAGCCGGAGCACGGCACGATCACGCTGTCGGCCTCCCACCAGGGCGGCTCCATCGTCATCGAGGTGCGCGACGACGGCAAGGGCCTGTCGCGCGAGAAGCTGCTGAAGAAGGCCCGCGAGAAGGGCATCGACGCGCCCGACTCGATGACCGACCAGGAAGTCTGGGGCCTGATCTTCGCGCCCGGCTTCTCCACCGCCGAGGTGGTCACCGACGTGTCCGGCCGCGGCGTCGGCATGGACGTGGTGAAGAAGAACATCACCTCGCTGGGCGGCACGGTCGAGATCGACTCGGCCGAAGGCTACGGCATGAGCGTCAAGGTGCGCCTGCCGCTGACGCTGGCGATCATGGACGGCATGAGCGTGGGCGTCGGTGAGGAGTGCTACATCCTGCCGCTGTCCAGCGTGGTCGAGTCGTTCCAGGTGCAGCCGGGAATGATCCGCACCATCGGCAACAGCGGCCGCGTGGTGGAAGTGCGCGACGAGTACATGCCCGTGCTCGAGCTCGAGCAGGTGTTCAACGTGCCGCGCTTCGACTTCGAGAACGCCAGCGCGATCATGGTCGTGGTCGAGGCCGAAGGGGGCCGCGTCGCCCTGCTGGTCGACGAGCTGCTCGGACAGCAGCAGGTCGTGGTGAAGAACCTCGAGGCCAACTACCGCCGCGTGGACGACGTGTCGGGCGCCACCATCATGGGCGACGGCCGTGTCGCCCTCATCCTCGACGTGGGCAGCCTGGTGCGCCGCTCTCGTCACTGATTCCCTCGCGTCCGCAGCCGACGCCGTCTCGACATGTCTTTGCTCCTGCGCCAGCTCAGCATCCGCAACCGCTTCATCGCGGTGACCGTGTTGCTGGCTCTGCTGACCACGGTCTTCCTCGGCGTCACGCGTGTCGCGCGCGACCGCGTCAACCAGCAGCTCGAAGCGACGGTGACGCGCGAACTGGCGGTGATGGCCCGCGCGGACGAACTGCGCGCCGCCGGCACGCTCGATGCGCAGGCGCAGGCCGAGCAGCTTCGACTGACCGCCGCAGCACGCGAGCGGCTCGCCGCGGCACGTGCCGAAGCACGCGAGATGGATCGCCAGATCGGCCTTGGCGGCATCCTCGGTGGCGCCGCCATCATGGCCATCCTGGCCGGTGTGATGTGGCTCACCTACCGCTCGGTGCGCGAGCCGATCGAGGCCGCCAAGGCACTCGCCGGCCGCATCGAGCAGCACGACCTCAGCCACCGGCTGGTGATCGACGGGCGCGACGAGACTGCCGAACTGCTGCGCTCGCTGGAAGCGATGCAGGCCTCGCTGCGCGGCCTGGTGGGTCAGGTGCGATCGAGCTCCGACAGCATCGGTACGGCCAGCACCGAGATCGCCTCGGGCAACCAGGACCTGAGCTCGCGCACCGAGCAGACCGCGAGCAACCTGCAGCAGACCGCCAGCGCGATGGAGCAGCTCACTGCCACGGTGCGCAACAGCGCCGACTCGGCCGCTCAGGCCAACCAGCTCGCGGCCTCCGCCGCCGAGGTGGCCCAGCGCGGTGGCAGCGTCGTCTCCCAGGTGGTCTCCACCATGGACGAGATCAACGCCAGCTCCAAGAAGATCTCCGACATCATCGGTG
>NZ_JBFXIO010000445.1:0-3799 GCF_050175855.1 Piscinibacter sp. | reverse complement strand
AGGTTGAGGATGGTCATCGCGGCCCCGTGTCTGCGCTGAGGCTGACGGGCGACTGGTTGAGGGCAGCACGCCTCACGCATGGACCGACACAAGGTGTTGCCGCGACCAGTTCCACCGCAGTGGCGATTGCGAAGGCTTCGAACGAGGTAAGAGTGATCGTGAGCCCGGTCTGCGATGTCAGCCAAGCAACCGTTGCCGCTGCGGCTTCTGCCATGGAAGTACTCCGGAAGTGAAGATGCCCAGCTCTCAGCGGTTAGGGGCCGCGTTCCTTGCTGGGCCCGGTGACGGTTTCGGATCACCGGAGGATGCTCACCATGGGTCGAGCGCGGCCCCGACGTGAAACCGATGGCGCCGGCTATGGCGAGCTTCTCGCCGGCACCACCCTGGCAAGGCGCTCTGCGAACGGTCAGCCGACGCGATGCAGCGCGCGGTAGTCGACCACGCCCACGCCGATATCCATGCGAACCTTGAACTCGACCAGGTCGCGCGAGAAGTGCTCCTGCTGGTCGAGGTGCGGCCGGTCCTGGCCCTCGACGTAGGCGCGCACGATGCCTTCCGTCTGCTGCGGCGAGGCCGCCAGGTACCAGACCGAGGCGCTGACTTCGTCCAGGCGCGGGTCTGCGACCAGCTCCAGGCCGCGCACCCACTCGACGTTCGGCGTCGCGTTGTTCTTGCTCGGGTCGACCAGGCTGGCCAGGAGCTGCTCGCAGGCCGTCTCCAGGGCCACCGGGACGATCAGATAACGGGGGGTCGGATCGAGATAGTCGGCGCCCGCGATGCCCTTCTGCTTGCGCATCGCCGCGCGGGCTGCGCCGAGCTTGGCCAGGTCGGGGGAGCCCGCCGTCGACAGGTTTCCGTGGTTCGCGTGGAAGAGCGCGAAGCCGTCGCCGAGCGTCGGGTTGCTCGTGAGCAGGTCATAGACCATCTTCATCTCCAGCCGGCGCGCTGCCTGGCCCATGGCCTGCGGCATGTTGGAGAAGGCCGAGAGATCGTCGTTGATCAGCGCCTGGCGCGTGATGCGCACCAGCTTGCCGTAGGTATCGGCCTTGAAGGTCGAGTTCGACTCGGACAGGTTGCCGTACTTGTATTCCGCGCCTTCGTTCACCTTGTCCAGGCTCGGCGCCTCCGACAGCGAGACCAGGCTCTGCTGCTTGAAGTCGGCCACCGTGCGCTCGCCGGTCCAGCTCGCGGTGAAGGGCGCGAACTCGTAGCCCATGCGCAGCGCCTTGCCCGAGACGTTGGCCAGCAGCAGCGGGAAGTCGCTCGTGGTCAGTGCAGCGTTGATCAGCTCGGCGCGCGACATGCTGGAGACCGAGCGGCCGTGCATGCTGAGCACGCGCTCGGCCATGCCGGCGATCGACAGGCCGCGAACGTCCTGCGCTGCCGGGTGCGGCTCCTTCACCGCGATGCCCGCGCGCTGCAGCAGCACATCGGTGCAGGCGGCGCGGAAGTCGCTCATGCGGGTCTCTTCGGCGCTGCGCGGGCTGTAGTGGCCGGCCGCCGAGCTCATGGTGGCAGCCTGCGCGGCCAGGATGCGCTGGCCGGCCGCCTGAGGCGTGCACTGCGGATCGTCTTCGCACTCGCGCATCAGCTCGACCATCTTCGGATCGCTCGAACCGAACGAGGCGAACGAGGCGAACTTCGCGCGGATGCCCTGCCGGCGCTGGTTGTCCGCGCGCAGCGCGGCGGCGCGGATCTCGGCTTCATTGGCGGGGGCGTGGGTTTGCGGCATGGCGAGGATCCTTTCCTTCAGAGGTGCCGGGACGTTGAAACGACAGGCGCGAACGTCGATCGGCGCGGCGGCGCGCTCGTTCGCGGGAATAACTTCATCGATGAGGCCGACGACAAGGGCATCGGCTGCGGTGAACCAGTGATCAGCACCATCGAGCCATCCGGCGATCACGCTGGCAGGCTGGCCAGTTCGGCCATACGCGATGCTCATGGTCCCGTTGACTTGATCGAGCAGCGCAGCCTCCTCGCGGAGTTGGTTCGCGTTGCCACTACTCGTCACCCAGGCGGCGTGAACCATGATCATCGAGGTCTCGTGGGCTTGGATGACACGCCCAGCCATGGCAATGACAGTCGCGATCGACAGGCACCAGCCGACGATCACGATCGTGACCCCACCGGGCCAAGCCTTCAGCAGGTTGAAGATCGCCATGCCCTCGCTGACAGAGCCGCCCTGAGAATTGATCTCGACGATCAGGGGCGTGGCCGGATCGATGGTGTCGAGCTGCTGCTTGATCGAGTCGGCCGTGATGCCGAAGCCACCGATGTCCCCGAATATGCTGATGCGATGCATGCGGTCATTGCTCAAACGAATCGTGAAAGCACTGTCGGTGCGCCATCCGAAACCGAAAAGGGGGGGTTTAAGTTTTTGAGTCGGTTGTGCAGACCGAGGGCCGTTAGCGGCACTCCTTCTCCAACCTGAAACGCCCGCAGCGCGTGCCGCTCCCACTTCTCCCAACTCTCGGGGGGCGAGTGCAGAGCCCTGACGCTTTCGCGGCTCCACTTGGCAGCCTCGAACCGCTTGAGCAACGGCGCCAGTCGAGAGCACTTCTCCCACAAGTCGGCGGCATCGCTGACCGACACCGCATGCGCCGCACGCAGCAGATGCTCGTCCCGCTGGATGAGCAGCAAGCGCCGGCGCACTGAGGCCATGCCAGGCCCAGCCAGACCGAGGGCCTGCTCCAAACTCTCGCCCGTGCGACCGCAGCGCCAAACGCCTTCAGCGAACCAGGCCAGCGCTTGCGGGCTAGGCTCTCGGCCTCGCCACCGCGCTGTGGCTAGGTCGGAGAGCATCTCGAAGGCGAACTCGTCTCGGCCGGCCATGGGTCAGTGCCGCGCTTCGCCGATCGTCGTCATCAGATCCCAATCCGCCAGGATGCGCGGCTGCTCGCCGTTGTGAGGCACCAGGCGGCACAGCAGGTGCGTGTGCCCGCCGCGGATCTGCATGCGCGCGTCCAGCGTGGCAGCGCCGGCCTGCACCTGGTCGAACAGGGCCAGGGCGCTCTGCTCGCCGAAGCGCTGCTTGACGAAGCGGAAGGTGAACTCCAGCAGCGACTGCATCGCGTCGCCGACCACCTCCTCGATCGGTTGCACTTGCGGTGCCGGCGCCTGCGACTCGGGATTGCTCATGGTTGCACTCTCCTGGGGGTGCCCCTCAAGGGGCGGTTGCGGATTCGTCGTCATCCGTGTCGGCCAGCTCGGGCTCGCCCTGGTCGTAGGGCTCGTCTTCGGTGACAGCATCGAGCGCCTGGTCGACCAGCTGCGCCGTGGAGCGGATCCACTCGGCGCGAGCGTTCACGATCACCCTTCGGATCTGGTTCAAAGCTTCGCCAGGCAAGTCCGGGCAGGCCTTGCGGATCGACCCTTCGAGCGAATCGAAGCGATCGGTGACAGCCTGCGATGCCAGCGCCAGCACATCCCCGAGCAGGCCGATCGGCGCCCACTCGCCCATCTCCTTGTTGTTGCGGATCTCCTGGCCCACGCGCTGAACGCGAGCCAGGGCGGCGCGCTCTTTGGCCAGGCTGCCATCGGCATCGCGGCCGGCCGCCTGGTCGCGCAGTCGTTCGCAGTACGCCAAGAGCCACCGATCGAGCGTGTCCCCGGGCTCGAGCGCGCCCTTCTGGATGAGTTGGCTCACCGCCTGCTGGGAGATGCCAACCAGCTCGGCGAAGTCCTGCTGGCGCACGCGCGCCTGGAGCTGATCTTTCAGTTGCTGAGGCAGTGCCTCGCCCATGGTCTCAGTGCTCATACCGTCACAACCCCTCTAGTAAACCCACCAAACGAGATCGGA
>NZ_JBFXIO010000444.1:0-3815 GCF_050175855.1 Piscinibacter sp. | reverse complement strand
GCGCGCGCATCTCGCTGCTCGTCGGGCTGGCCTCGGTGCTGCTGTCGGTGATCGTCGGGGTGAGCCTCGGGCTGCTGTCCGGCTTCGTCGGCGGGCGGGTAGACGCCTTCATCATGCGCGTGTGCGACGTGATGCTTTCGTTCCCCGCCATCCTGATCGCGCTGCTGATCGACGGCGTGGGCCGCGCGATGTTCCCCAACGCGCACGACACGCTGGCCTTCGCGGTGCTCATCCTGGCGATCGCGTTGTCGGGCTGGGTGAAGTTCGCGCGCACGGTGCGCGGATCGACCCTGGTCGAGCGCAACAAGGAGTACGTGCAGGCGGCGCGGGTGATCGGTGTGTCGAAGTGGCGCATCATGGCGCGCCATGTGCTGCCCAACGTCACCGGGCCGGTGCTGGTGCTGGCCACCATCGACATCGGCCAGGCGATCCTGATCGAGGCGACGCTGTCCTTTCTCGGCGTGGGCGTGCCGCCGACGCAGCCGTCGCTGGGCACGCTGATCCGCGTGGGCAACGATTTCCTCTTCTCCGGCGAATGGTGGATCACCATCTTCCCGGGCATCGTGCTGGTGATGATCGCGCTGTCGGTCAACCTGCTCGGTGACTGGCTGCGCGACGCGCTGAACCCGAGGCTGCGATGAGTTTTCCGCTGCTGGAGGTCAAGGACCTACGCGTCGAGTTCCCGACGCGGCGCGGCACGCTGCTCGCGCTGGACGGCGTCTCGTTCGACATCGCGCCGGGCGAGGTGCTCGGCGTGGTCGGCGAATCGGGGGCCGGCAAGTCGCTGACCGGCGCCGCGATCATCGGCCTGCTCGAGCCGCCGGGCCGCATCGGCGGCGGCGAAATCCGCCTGGAGGGGCGCCGGATCGACAACCTGCCGCACGAGGCGATGCGCCAGCTGCGCGGCCGCCACATCGGCGCGATCTTCCAGGATCCGCTGACCTCGCTGAACCCGCTGTACACCGTGGGCCGGCAGTTGGTCGAGACGATCCGCACCCATCTGCCGCTGTCGGAGAAGCAGGCACGCGAGCGTGCCATCGCGCTGTTGGCCGACACCGGCATCCCGGCGCCCGAGGCGCGCTTCGAACAGTATCCGCATCAGTTCTCCGGCGGCATGCGCCAGCGCGTGGTCATCGCGCTCGCGCTGGCGGCCGAGCCCAAGCTGATCGTCGCCGACGAGCCGACCACGGCGCTGGATGTCTCGATCCAGGCGCAGATCATCACGCTGCTCAAGCGGGTGTGCCGCGAGCATGGCGCCGCGGTGATGCTGGTCACGCATGACATGGGCGTGATCGCCGAGACCTGCGACCGCGTGGCGGTGATGTACGCCGGGCGCATCGCCGAGATCGGCCCGGTGGGTGAGGTGATCCACCGACCGGCGCACCCATACACGGCGGGGCTCATGGGCTCGATCCCGGCGATGGACGAAGACCGTGAGCGGCTGCTGCAGATCGACGGCGCGATGCCGCGGCTGAACGCCATACCTGCCGGCTGTGCCTTCAACCCGCGCTGCCCGCACGTGGCTGAGCGCTGCCGGCGCGATCGGCCCGAACTGATGCCGGCCGGCGCCACTCGCGCGGCCTGCTGGCGCACCGAGGAGCTCCGGGGGGTGGCGGCATGAGCGCGCCGCTGGTCGAGGTCCGTGACCTGGTGAAGACCTTCGAGGTCTCCGCGCCCTGGCTCAACCGCGTCATCGAAGGCAAGCCGAGGCAGTTCGTGCACGCGGTGGACGGGGTGAGCTTCGACATCATGCGCGGCCAGACGCTGGCGCTGGTGGGCGAGTCGGGTTGCGGCAAGAGCACGGTGGCCCGTCTGCTGGTCGGTCTGTATGCGCCGACACAGGGCACGGTGCGCTTCGATGGCCTGGACGCGCACAAGGTGTTTGCGTCGCCGGCTGCGCGTGCGCTGCACCGGCGCATGCAGATGATCTTCCAGGATCCGTTCGCCAGCCTGAACCCGCGCTGGAAGGTGCTGGACATCGTCGCCGAGCCGCTGCGCGAGCATGGCCTGGTGCAGGGCCGGGCGGCGGTGGAGTCGCGTGTGGGCGAACTGCTGCAGTCGGTGGGCCTGGCGCCGGCCGATGCGGCCAAGTTCCCGCACCAGTTCTCCGGCGGGCAGCGCCAGCGCATCTCGATCGCCCGCGCGCTGGCCACGCAACCCGAGTTCCTCGTCTGCGACGAGCCGACCTCGGCGCTCGACGTTTCGGTGCAGGCCCAGGTCCTCAACATCATGAAGGACCTGCAGCGGGAGCGGGGACTCACCTACCTGTTCATCTCGCACAACCTCGCGGTGGTCCGCCACGTGGCCGATGCGGTGGGCGTGATGTATCTCGGCCGCCTGGTCGAGGTGGCGCCGAAGGCCGAACTGTTCGCGCGGCCGCGGCATCCGTACACGCGCATGCTGCTCGATGCGATCCCCGACATCCGCATGAGCGGGCGCTCACGCACGCCGGTTCAGGGCGAGGTGCCGAACCCGCTGAACCCGCCGAGCGGCTGCTCGTTCCACCCGCGCTGCCCCCATGCCAACGAGCGCTGCCGCAGCGAGCGGCCGAAGCAGCTCGCGCTGCACGGCATCCGCATCGCCTGCCATGCGGTGGAGGAAGGCCGGATCTAGGTGTCGGCCTCCGGCGGCAGCAGGTGCTCGCCGCGGAACAGGTCCGCGGGCACTTCGCGGTCGCGGATCAGCCAGGCCTGGTTGCCGGACACCATCACCTCGGCGGCGCGGCCGCGGGTGTTGTAGTTGCTCGCCATGCTCATGCCATAGGCACCGGCCGACAGCATGGCGAGTGTGTCGCCGGCGCGCACCGCGAGGTGGCGGTCGCGGCCCAGCCAGTCGCCGGATTCGCACACCGGGCCGACCACGTCCATGGTCTGCGGCGCTTCGTCGCGCTGGGCGCACGGCACGATGCCCATCCAGGCTTCGTACATCGCCGGGCGCATCAGGTCGTTCATCGCCGCGTCGACGATGCAGAAGTTCTTCTCGCCGCCGGGCTTCAGATAGAGCACGCTGGCTAGCAGCACGCCGGCATTGCCGACCAGCGAACGCCCCGGCTCGAGCAGGATCCTGCGATGGCCGTGGCCGCGGCTGTCGATGCGCGCCAGCAGCGCGCGCACCAGTGCCTCGGCCGCCGGCGGCTGCTCGTCGGTGTAGGTGATGCCCAGCCCGCCGCCGAGGTCGAGGTGGTGCAAGGGGATGCCTGCAGTCTCCACCGCCTCGACCAGGTCGAGCACGCGGTCGAGCGCGTCGAGGTAGGGGCCGGTTTCGGTGATCTGGGAGCCGATGTGGCAGTCGATGCCCACCACCTCGATGCCGGGCAGGGATGCCGCGCGTCGGTAGGTGGCCAGCGCGCGGTCGTGGGCGACGCCGAACTTGTTGCCCTTCAGCCCGGTGGAGATGTAGGGATGCGTCTTCGGGTCGACGTCCGGGTTCACGCGCAGGCTGATGCGCGCCGAGCGGCCCGCCTGCCGTGCCACCTGGGAAAGCAGTTCAAGCTCGCTTTCGCTCTCCACGTTGAAGCAGGCCACGCCGGCCTCGAGTGCCTGAGCCATCTCCGCGCGCGTCTTGCCGACGCCGGAGAACACCACCTTGGCGGCATCGCCGCCGGCGGCCAGCACACGCGCGAGTTCGCCGCCCGAGACGATGTCGAACCCGCAGCCGGCCTGGGCGAAGGTCTGCAGCACCGCCAGGTTGCTGTTGGCCTTCATCGCGTGGCAGATGAGGTGGTCGCGGCCGGCGAGCGCGCGCTGGTAGCCGGCCAGCGCCTCGCGCATGGCGCTGCGCGAGTAGACGTACAGCGGGGTGCCGAATCGCGCGGC
>NZ_JBFXIO010000443.1:0-3823 GCF_050175855.1 Piscinibacter sp. | reverse complement strand
TGAAGCGCTTGAGCAGGTTCAGACTGAAGGCTTAGTCCGAGCCGGGGCGAGCTTCCTTGTACAGGCGCGGCACCGTCTCGAGGTTGTGGTTCATGACGTCCGGCGGCGCGGCCTTGAGAATGTCGAGCGCCCGGTCCATGCGGCCGCGGAAATCCGGCGTGAGGATCTCGATGCGCGTGGCCGGCGAGAGCTCGCGCACCTGGCGGATGCACTCGACGAAGTGGCCGGCGCCGCCGTCGCGCAGGTCGTCGCGGTCGACGCTGGTGATCACCACGTACTTGAGCTTCAGCGCCGCGATGGTCTTGGCCAGGTTCAGCGGCTCGTCGGCATCGAGCGGGTCGGGCCGGCCGTGGCCGACGTCGCAGAACGGGCAGCGCCGCGTGCACTTGTCGCCCATGATCATGAAGGTGGCCGTGCCGTGGCCGAAGCACTCACCGATGTTCGGGCAGGACGCCTCTTCGCACACCGTGTGCAGCTTGTGCTCGCGCAGGATCTGCTTGATCTCGTAGAAGCGCGTGCTCGGCGAGCCGGCCTTCACGCGGATCCAGTCGGGCTTCTTCAGCGTCTCGGCGGGTGCGATCTTGATCGGGATGCGCGCCGTCTTGGCCTGCGACTTCTGCTTCGCGGTGGCGTCGTACTCGGCGGCAGGCTGGGCTTGATGGGTGACGTTCTCGGTCGGCATGCGCGTGGCCCTGGCTCAGGGACTGAGGTGCGACGCCAGCTTGTCTCCGAGTCGCGCCGCGACGGTGTCCCAGTCGGTGGAAACCCCGAGTCTAGCCAAGTCGACTGTCGCCAGGCCGGCATAGCCGCACGGATTGATGCCGTCGTAGGGGCTCAGGTCCATCGCCACGTTGAGCGCCACGCCGTGGTAGGTGCAGTGGCGCGAGACCTTGATGCCCAGCGCCGCGATCTTGCCCAGGCCCTCGAACGGGTCGCGGCGCGGGCCGGTCAGCGCCGCGTGGCCGAACGGGTCGTCCAGGCGCACGTAGATGCCGGGCGCCCCGCTGACGCGATGGCCGGTGACGCCGAAGCTCTCCAGCACCTTGATCACGCTGTGCTCGAGGCGGTAGACGTATTCCTTGACGAAGATGTGCAGCCGCTGCAGGTCGATCAGCGGGTAGGCGACCACCTGCCCCGGGCCGTGATAGGTGACCTGCCCGCCGCGGTTGGTCTGCACCACGGGGATGCCGTGCGGGTTCAGCACGTGGTCGGCCTGGCCGGCGACGCCCTGCGTGTAGACCGGGTCGTGCTCGCACAGCCAGATCTCGTCGGGCGTGTTCGCATCGCGCTTCGCGGTGAACTCGCGCATCGCCTCCACGGTGGCCGCATAGTCGACGCGGCCGAGGCGCCTGACGATCGGCTCGCTCAGAGCACCACCTTCACCATCGGGTGGGTGGACAGCGTGCGGTACAGCTCGTCGAGCTGCTCGCGGCTGGTGGCGGTGATGGTGATGGTCACGCCGAGGTAGTTGCCGGCCTTGCTCGGGCGCGTCTCGATGCTGCCGGCATCGAAGCCCGGATCGAACTGCTGCGCGACCATCACGATCGCCTCGGCAAAACCCTCGACGTTCGCGCCCATCACCTTGATGGGGAACTGCGAGGGGTACTCGATCAGCGACTGCTCCGGCGGGATGTCTCTCATGGCGGCGTTCATCCTTCCCGATCTGGGGCCGGATCGCGGCGGTTCAATCAGGTCCTGATCAGATCGACTGCGTGACCTTGGCGCGCTGGTAGGCCTCGTACAGGCGCGCGTATACCGGCCCCGGCTTGCCGCGAAGCGCACCGTGGCCAACCGGCTGGCCATCCAGCGTGGTCACCGGCAACACCTCCTTCGTGGCCGAGCTGAGCAGCAGTTCGTCAGCGGCCAGCACCTCGCCCTCGGGAATCGGGCGCAGGTTGTAGGCGATGCCCTCTTCCTCGCACAGCTCGCGGATCAGGTCGTAGCGGATGCCCTCGAGCACGTGCTCGCTCTTCGGCGGGCCGAGGACGGCACCCTCGTGCACCACCCAGACATTGCTGGCCGACGCCTCGGTGAGGTAGCCGTCGCGGAACATGACGGTCTCCACCGCACCCTTGTCGGCCGACATCTGCCGCGCCAGCACGTTGCCCAGCAGCGAGGTGCTCTTGATGTCGCCGCGCTCCCAGCGGAAGTCGCGGGCCGTCACGCAGGCCACGCCGTGGTGGCGCTGCTCGGCGCTGGCCGGCTTCATCGGGCTGGCCATCATGAAGACGGTCGGCTCGATGTCCGGCGGCATGACGTGGTCGCGCAGCGCCACGCCGCGCGTGACCTGGATGTAGACGAGCTGGTCGAGCGCGCCGGTCTTGTCGGTCAGCGCCGCCACCAGCTTGCGCGAACGCTCCAGCCACTGCTCGGCCGAGGCCGGGTTGGCGATGCGCAGCTTGGCGAGACTGCGGCCCAGCCGCGCCAGATGCTCGTCGAACCGGAACAGCCGCCCGCCGTAGACCGGCACGACCTCGTAGATGCCGTCGCCGAAGATGAAGCCGCGATCGAGCACCGACACCTTCGCGTCGCGCAACGCGGTGTACTCACCGTTGAGAAAACACAGCGTGTCGGGCAAGGTCTGCATGGCGTCTCCTGGCGGGGCGTTCAGCTTACTACGCTCACTTGATCCACAGTCGGATGGCGTCCCAGGCGCGGCCGAAGATGCCGGCCTCGTCGATCTGCTCCAGCACCACCAGCGGCACCTCGGCCACCGGGGCTCCGGCGGCCGTGCTGACCTTGATCATGCCGACCTTCTGGCCCTTGGCCAGCGGCGCGACCAGCGGATCGGTACGCTCGATCTTCGTCACCAGCTTGCCGCCTTCACCCTTGGGCACGCTGGCGAACACGCCGGTCTCGGCGCCCAGCTTCGCCTCGTTGGCCTTGCCCTTCCACACCGGCGGCGTGGCGATGGCCTTACCCGGCTCGAACAGGCGCACGGCGTCCCACGCCGCGTAGCCCCAGTTGAGCAGCTTCTGGCTCTCGGTGGCGCGCGCCTCCATCGAGGCGGTGTTCAGCACCACGCTCAGCAGGCGGCGCTTGCCGTTGGGGAAGTCACGCTGCGCGCTGGCGATCAGGCAGTAGCCCGCGGCCTCGGTGTAGCCGGTCTTCATGCCGTCGACGGTCGGGTCGCGCGACAGCAGCACGTTGCGGTTGTTCTCGTTGCTCGCCGGCGCACCCTCGTAGCGGTACTTCTTCGTCGAGTAGATCGGATAGAACTCCGGGAAGTCCTTGATGATGTGCGAGGCGATCACCGCGAGGTCGCGCGCCGTGCTGTGGTGGCCCGGCTCGGTCAGGCCGGTCACGTTCTTGAACGAGGTGTTCTTCAGGCCGAAGGCCTGGGCCTGGCGGTTCATCATGTCGACGAAAGCCGGCAGGCTGCCGGCCACGCCCTCGGCCAGCGCCACGGAGGCGTCGTTGCCGCTGTTGACGATCATGCCGCGCAGCAGGTCGGAGACCTTGGGCGTGTTGCGCGGCTCGATGAACATCAGCGAGCCGCCGCCCTTGCGCTCTTCCCAGGCGCGCAGCGACACCGGCATCGTCTGGTCCTCGGAGATCTTCTTGTCGCGGATGGCGCTGAAGACGACATAGGCCGTCATCAGCTTTGTCAGCGAGGCCGGATCGGCCGGCGCATCCGCATTGCGCTCGGCGAGCACCTGGTTGCTGGTCATGTCCAACACCAGGTAGCTCTTGGCCGCCACCTCGGGCGGCTGCGGCATCTGTGCCTGTGCGGTCGTGGAGGTAGCGAACGGAACGGCAAAGGCCAGCACAGCCAGCCAGGAAGCGAGTCTCTTCATCGGAGGTATGGAAAGCGGAGGGGCAG
>NZ_JBFXIO010000442.1:0-3827 GCF_050175855.1 Piscinibacter sp. | reverse complement strand
CATGACCTGCAACAAGAACGGCATCCCGAACGACCCGCAGAAGCCGATGATCACCAGCGGCATCCGCCTCGGCTCGCCGGCGATGACCACGCGCGGCTTCAAGGAAGAACAGGCGCGGCTGACCGCCAATCTGATCGCCGACGTGCTCGACAAGCCGCACGACGAGGCGAACATCGCGGCGGTGCGCGCGAAGGTCGCGGCGCTGACGAAGGATTTCCCGGTCTACCGCTGATCCGCGATGCGCTGCCCTTTCTGCGGCCACGTCGACACGCAGGTCGTCGAGACCCGCGAGTCCGACGAGGGTGACCAGATCCGCCGGCGGCGGCGCTGCACGCACTGCGACAAGCGCTTCACCACCTATGAGCGCGCCGAGATCGCGCTGCCGTCGGTCGTCAAGAAGGACGGCACGCGCGCCGAGTTCGAGCTGACCAAGCTGCGTGCCTCGATGGCGCTGGCGCTGCGCAAGCGGCCGGTGAGCGTGGAGCAGATCGACGCGGCGGTCGACCGCATCCAGGAGAAGCTGCTCAACAGCGGCGCCAAGGAAGTCAGCTCCACCCGGCTGGGGGAACTGGTGATGCGCGAGCTCAAGCGCATCGACAAGGTGGCCTACGTGCGCTTCGCTTCCGTCTACCGTTCCTTCGAGGACGTGGACGAGTTCCGGCAACTCATCCGGGACATTTGAGACACCTCCCCCGCCCGGGGGAACCCACGGCCAGGGGCCCCGCAGCGGGGCCCGCCTCACCGCCCCTGAGCGGGACGCGCAAAGAGGTCTCGATTCCTAGAGTTCGTGCATCGCATCTGCGGAGCACGACATGGAATCACGCAACGGACAACATGGCCTGACGCTCGTCGAAGCCGGCGTCGTCGTCGCCATCGTCGCCGCCGCGGCCACGGCCGCCGTGCCCGGGCTGCAGCGGCTGATCGAGCACCGCCGGCTCGACGCCGCCGCCACGCGCCTGGCCGCCGATCTGCAGCTCGCCCGCAACGAGGCCATCGCCCGCAACCGCGTGGTGCGCGTCGTCCGCGACGAGACGGCGGGCTGCTACCTGCTGCACACCGGAGCGGCCGGCAGCTGCCGCTGCAGCGCCGACGGCACCGCCGCCTGCGACGCCGGCGGCAGCCTGATCCGCAGCGCGGCGGCCAGCCATCGCATCGCGCTGCAGTCCAACACCACCACCATCGCCTTCGACCCGCTGCACGGCACCGTGACGCCGACGGCGACCTGGCGCGTGACCGCTGCCGACGGCCGCGCCATCCACCACGTCGTCAACGTGATGGGCCGCGTGCGCAGCTGCTCGCCCGAGGCCGCGGTACCCGGCTACCGCGCCTGCTGAACGCTTCACCCCGAGGAGACCGACCATGAACCGTCCGATGACTTCGCGCCGCGGCTCACGCGGCTTCACGCTGATCGAGATCGTCACCGTGCTGGGCGTGGCAGGCGTGCTGTCGAGCATCGCCTGGCCGAGCTTCCAGGGCAGCCTGCAGAAGGCGCGCCGCGCCGAGGCGATGATGGCCATGACGCAGCTGCAGATCGCGCAGGAGCGCTGGTACGCCAACCGCGGCCGCTACGGCAGCCTCGACGAACTGCGCCTGCCGGCGCACACCAGCGCTGGTCACTACCAGCTGTTGGTCAGCGAGGCCGATGCGCAAGGCTACGTGGCCGTCGCGCTGGCCCGCGGCGCGCAGGCGGGCGATGCGGCCTGCCGCCAGCTGCGCCTCACCGTGGCGGGCGGCACGACGACGTATGCCTCGGGCCCGGACGCCAGCGTGGCCAACGACGCGGCCGCCAACCGGCGCTGCTGGAACTTCTGAGCGGAGGCCGCGATGCGCACACACCAGACCGGGCTGTCGCTGGTCGAGCTGATGGTCGGGCTCGCCCTGGGCCTGTTCATCACCGCGGCCGGCCTTGCGGCCTTCGCCGAGCAATGGCGCGAACACCGCCACGCGACCGCGGCCCAGCGGCTGATGCAGGACCTGCGCAGCGTCGGCGACGTGATTGCCCGGGACATCCGCCGCGCCGGCCACTGGGCCGCGCCGGCGGCCTCGGCGCCCAACCCGTATGCCGCCTTCGCGCCCCAGGCCGCCGCCTCCGACGCGGCGCAGTTCGCCTACTCGCGCGATGAGGTGGAGAACGGTGCCCTGGACGGCAACGAGCAGTTCGGATTGCGCCTACGCCGCGGCGTGATCGAACTGCTGCTGGGCGCCGGCAACTGGCAGGCGCTGACCGATGCCGGCACGCTGGTCGTCACCGAGTTCGTGCTGCAGCCGCGAGTCGACAGCGTGTCGCTGCTGGAGCACTGCGCATTTCCCTGCCCGCCGGGGGCGAGCTGCGACGCGCGGGTGGAGGTGCGCCGCCTCGCGATCCGCATCACCGCCCGCGCAGCCGACGACCCATCGCTGGTACGCCGACTCGACACCGTCGTGCGCCTTCGCAACGACGGCGTGAGCGGCGCCTGCCCCGCCTGAGGAGAGACCGCATGAAGCGAGTTCACCGATCTGACCAGCGCGGCGCCGTGACCCTGGCCGTCACGCTGGGGCTGCTGATGGCCATGCTGATCACGCTGCTGGCCGCGAACCGCAACTTGCTGGTGGAGTGGCGACAGTCGGCCAACCAGGTCCACGCCGCGACGGCGTTCGAAGCCGCCGAGGCCGGGCTCGACTGGGCCACTGCGATGCTCAACCAAGACGCACGCATCGGCAGCGACTGCAAGCCTTCGCCGCTGTCCACGCAGACCTTTCGCGAACGCCATCTCGACCCCGCGGTCGCCGACTTCACGCCTCGTGCCTCGACTTCGGCCTGCACGCGCGGTGATACGGGCTGGGTCTGCGCCTGCCCGGGCGGCGCGGGCGCGTTGGATGGAAGTGGCGACGCGGCGTTCGAATTGCGCTTTGAGCCGGCCGGCACGCCGGGACAGGTGCGCCTCACGGCGAGCGGCAGCCACCGCGACGCCACGGCACAGCATGCGGCGCTGCTGGCCCTGCAACCCGCCCTGCCTCACCCGCCGGCCACCGCGCTGACCCTGCGTGCCACCGGCGAGAGCATCGATGCATTCTTCGTACGCCACTTCGGGATCTCGAAGTCGCAATGGCAACGCCAGCCCGCGGTGCACCGGCTCGCATGCGAGGGCGACTGCGGTGCCGCGCTCGCCGTGCTGGCATCGCATGGTGTCACGCTCGTCGCCCTGCCCGGCGACTTGCTGCTGCGCGGCCCGCTCGTCCTCGGCACGCCCGAGCGGCCGATGCTGATCGTGGCCGGCGGCCACGTGCAGATCCAGGGCGCGGTGCAACTGCACGGCGTGATCCACGGTGCCAGCCTCGGCTGGGCAGCGCCCGCCGCCGTCGTGCGCGGCGCCCTGCTCAGCGAGGGCGCAGCCGCCGGCGACGGCTCGATGGACCTCGCGCTCGACAGTACCGTGCTCGACGCGCTGCGCACCCGGCAAGGCAGCTTCGTGCGCCTGCCCGGCGGCTGGCGCGACTTCTGATCCGACGAGGAGACCGACATGCAAGCTTCGTATCGCCGCCGCCAGCGCGGCTTCACGCTGGTCGAGGCGATGGTCGCGGCCGTCGTGCTGGCCATCGGCCTGCTCGCGCTGCTGCGCGTGCAGCCCGAGCTGCGCCAGCATGCCGAGCTGTCGCGGCAGCGCAGCGAAGCGGTGCGCCTGGCGCAGCAGGAGATCGAGGGCCTGCGCGGATTCGCGCAGCTCGGCGGCTACGCGGCCATCGCCGACCATGCCCACACCCTCGAGCCGGACGGCCTGGGCAGCCCGCGCTATGCCGTCGCGCGCCGCGTCGATGCCGTCTCCTGGCCGAAGTCGCGTGTCGTCGAG
>NZ_JBFXIO010000441.1:0-3831 GCF_050175855.1 Piscinibacter sp. | reverse complement strand
TCGACACGCTCTTCTCCGACGAGGCCGATGGGCCCCTCGACCCAGAACACAAGCGCATGTTCATGGCCATGAAGCGCGAAGTCCTTCGGCTCGGCGGCTACCGGCAAGAGTTCTTCATCACCCAGACCCCGCACCTCGCAACGATGGCCAATGCAATCATCGACCTCGACGCCATGCAGGCCGAGCCGCGAGCGGGCATCGATGCTGCTCATCGGTGACACGAACTACTCGGGTTCACGGTAGCACCTCACTGCCATATGTTCGACTCCGCCGGGGACGGCTTCCCCGGAAGGAGACCCTCATGGAAGAGTTGTTTGTGCGCCCGCGCGCACTGATGCGGATGCGCGAAGGCCCGCTGGGCGTGTGCGTCGATACCTTCATCGACTCATTGGCAGCCAAGGGCTATAGCCGCGACTCCCGACGCCGCGCCGCATGGTTGGTTGGAGACTTCAGCCGGTGGTTGGACGGACGCGGCTTTGCTGCCGCGGCAGTAGCCGAAGACTTGGTCAATGCCTTCTTGCGAGGCCGCAGGCGCCGTCGCGCCCCGAGGGCCGAAGACCGTTCGACGCTGCTGCGGCTGCTCGCGCATCTCGCGGCAAAGGGCATCATCTGCAAACCCTCACCTGAGCGCACTCCAACTGCGGTTGAGCAGATCGAGGCCGAGTATGTCGACTACATGCGCCACGAGCGCAATCTGGCACCCGCAACCATTCACTCCAATCGGATCACGGCCAGGAATCTGTTGACGTTCCTCTTCGCCGATGGACTATTGGCGTTCAACACCGTTACGGCGCGGGACGTCATCGCCCACGTCAGGCTGGCGACGAAGACGTGCCGTCCGAACTCTGCATGCAGAGTCGTCGGTGGCGTTCGGGCGTTCTTACGGTTCGTGCTTTACCGCGGCTGGCTCGACACCGATATGTCTTCGCACATACCGGCGCCGGCTGTTTGGTCGCAGTCATCGATCCCCCGCTCGCTCCAGGACGATCAGGTTCTGCGCACCCTCGCTCAATGCGATCGGTCTACACCGAGTGGGTGTCGTGACTACGCGGTCATCCTCTTACTTGCGCGGCTCGGGCTGCGAGCTGGCGAGGTGGTAGCACTACAACTAGAGGACATCGACTGGCACGCCGGCGAATTACTGGTTCGCAATGGACAAACCCGAGTCGATCGCCTCCCGCTTCCATACGAAGTGGGCCAAGCGCTGGCGCAATACTTGAGCGAGGCCCGGCCCCGTTGTTCCTCCCGGCAGGTTTTCCTCCGAGCACAGGCACCGATGGAGGGGTTCTCCAGCGGGACCGCTGTTGCAGCGATCGTCCGCCGCGCGCTTCAGCGCGCCGGCATCGATGCGCCGAGCAAGGGAGCGCATGTGCTCCGTCACACGTTGGCCACACGACTGCTGCGCGAGGGGTCGTCACTGCCCGAAATCGGCGAAGTACTGCGTCACCGCCAGCAGCAGACAACGACGATCTATGCGAAGGTGGACTTTGCCTCCCTGCGGGCCATCGCTCCTTCTTGGCCGGGAGGTGCGCAATGACGCCGCTGAGACAGGCCGCCACAGACTACCTCGCACTCCGGCGAGCGCTCGGGTTCAAGCTTCGGGCGAACGAAGATGCGCTGATCGAGTTCACGGACTTTCTCGACCAGCGCGGCGTCACGACCATCACGGCAGCCGCCGCCGTAGAGTGGGCCCTGAGCAAACCAGCCACGCGCCCTGGCCTCGCCGCCGATCGGCTGCGTCGGATTCGCGGCTTCACGCTCCACCACCGGTTGCTCGACCCCGCCACGGAGATCACCCCCGCCAACCTCCTTCATTCACATCGGCATCGGCGACAACCGTACCTGTACTCGGACGATGAGCTTGCTCGCTTGATGGCTTGCGCGTTGACGCTGCCTCCTACAGATGGCCTGCGAGGGGCGACCTACCACTGCCTCCTGGGGTTGATCAGCGTCACCGGGATGCGGCTCGGTGAGGCGATCCGTCTCGAGGTCGGCGATGTCGATCTCGACCAAGGCTTGCTGACCATTCGGCAGACGAAGTTCGGCAAATCTCGGCTGGCTCCGATTGCTGACTCGACCAGGTCGGCACTCGCGGAATACCGCGCGCACCGCGATCGCTTCGCCAAACGGTTGGCGCCGCCGCAGTTCTTCATCTCGGGTCGGCGGACGGCACTCGACCCGGGACACATCCATCGGACCTTCTATCAGTTGCTCGACCAGGCGGAGGTGCACGCCCCCGCGGGTGCTCCACGCCCTCGGTTGCATGACCTGCGCCACCGCTTTGCCATCCAAACGTTGCTGCGCTGGTACCGATCCGGCCAGGATGTCGAGCGCCACCTGCCGACCTTGTCAACCTTTCTGGGTCACGTGCGCATCGAGCACACCTACTGGTATCTCAGCGCCTGCCCCGAGTTGATGGGCCACGCGCTCGCCCGGTTCGAGCGTCACTGGGAGAAGCAGTCATGACGGCCGCGACTGGCAATCTCGCTGTGCTGCTGGAGGGGTTCTTCACCCGAAGACTCATGCAGCAGCGGCAGGCGAGCGCGCATACGATCGCATCCTATCGTGACACCTTCCGGCTCTTCCTCCGGTTCGCCCAGAAGCGCCTCAAGGTTGCCCCGAGCGCGCTGGCGTTGGAGCAACTCGACGCGCCGCTGATCGCGGCGTTCCTTGCCGACCTGGAGCACGAACGTGGCGTGAGTGCCAGAAGCCGGAACCTGCGGCAGAGCGCCATTCGGTCGTTCTTTCAGTACGCCGCCTTTGAATCGCCTGGTCATGCGGGCCAGATCCAGCGCGTCCTGGCGATTCCCAGCAAGCGATGCACTCGCAAGCAGGTCTGCCATCTGACACGCGAAGAGGTCGAAGCCTTGCTTGCGGCACCCGATCGGACCACATGGTCGGGGCGGCGCGACCATGTCCTGTTGTTGCTTGCGGTCCAGACCGGGCTGCGTCTGTCCGAGATGACCGGCCTACGAGCCGCCGATGTCAGGCTCGGCACAGGCGCCCACGTCCACGTGCTCGGGAAAGGGCGCAAGGAGCGTTGCACGCCGCTGGCCAAACAAACACAGGCAGTCTTGCGGTCATGGATGAGCAGCGACTTGGGATCTGAGCCGGTCATACTGTTCCCGAGTGCCAGAGGCAGTCGCCTCAGTGCTGACGGCGTCCAGTACCTCGTGGCCAAGCACGTTGCCACAGCCGCCCGGGCCTGCCCATCCTTGACGCGCAAGCGCGTGACGCCACATGTGTTGCGCCACACCACGGCGATGGAACTCCTTCAGGCTGGAGTCGACCGGTCAGTGATCGCGATGTGGCTTGGCCACGAATCGCTGGAGACCACTCAGATTTACCTCGATGCCGATCTGACGTTGAAGGAGCGTGTGCTGGACAAGATTGCACCTCCCAGTGTGCAGGCCAGGCGCTATCGGCCGGAGGACAAATTGATGGCGTTTCTCAGCGCGCTTTGAACCGGTGGCACTCCGTCATCGGCTTGCCAGTGTTGCCGGCCGTCGCCGTGTGTGCAGGCGGCGGCCTTGCCGGCGGACCTCGGCGAACCGTCCATGAAGGTTCCTGAACGACCTGCTGGGTTCGTTGGGACGGCAAGGCCCCGGCATTGGCGATGGCCACGAAGGGCGTTGGCCGAACCCGCGCGAAGGACTGCTGTGCTCAGATCGCGATCGTTCGAGCGGCCACCCTGGCTGTACGAGATCGACCCACAGCGGGCATCTGGATACCGATACTGGCTGCTGAAAAGCAGTCGCTTGTGGTCGCAGTCGTGGTTGCCACACCGCGGCAGCAGGTAGCTGCAGGCCCTCCCCAATGCGCACCCCTTGG
>NZ_JBFXIO010000440.1:0-3874 GCF_050175855.1 Piscinibacter sp. | reverse complement strand
CGCCGGCGCTGCGCAGCATCTCGCCATAGCCCTGTTCGGCCGTGTAGAGGATCCAGTACTCGCCGAAGGCCTCGAGCACCTTCTCCGCCGGCAGGTCCATCTCGCGGCTGACCGAGCCGACCAGGCGATTCGTCACGTCGTCGGGGTAGCTGCGCACGGCGACGAAACCGTCGGCCCCCACCTGCGCATGGGCGCACACGCGGCGCCAGCCGTCGTCGCCCTTCATCTGCTTGACGAGGTCCTCGACCGCGCGATTCACGAGACCGTACATCTTCGTTGCTCCTTCAGTCCTGGGTGATCGAGGCCGGCACCTCGACGAGTGGGAACCACAGCGTCACTCGCGTGCCGATACCCGGCTCGCTGTCGACGTCGATGCGGCCGCCCTGCAGCTCCATGATTTCCTGCACGAGGCTCATGCCCAGGCCGGTGCCGGGGATGTTGCCCGAGGGGTCGGCGCGGTAGAAGCGCTCGAACAAGCGCGCCTTCTGCGCCGGCGTCATGCCGATGCCGGAGTCGGTGATGGCCACGCCGACGTGCGGCCGGTCGTCGAACTCGGCGGCGAGCGTGTGCAGCCGTATCGGCCCGCCGCCGGGCGAGTACTTGTAGGCGTTGGACAGCACGTTGGTGATGGCCTGCCGGGTCTTGTCGGCATCGACCGTCAGCTGCATGTCGCCATGCTCGATGCGCACCTCCACCTTGCGCGGGTCGCCATGGATCATCAGCGCGTCGACCGTCTCCTGTACCAGGCCGCCCAGCGCGTGCTGGGTGATGCGGAAGTCCTTGCCCTGGCGGGCCTCGATGCGCGCCAGGTCGAGCAGCTCGTTGACCATGTTGATCAGCAGCGAGGCCTGGCGGTGGATGGTCTCCAGCACGTCGCGCTGGCGCTCCGGGGGCACCGGGCGCTTGAGCATCAGCTCGGCGAAGCCGAAGATGCTGGCCATCGGCGTGCGCAGCTCGTGCGCCGCGGTGGTCAGGAACTCGCTCTTCATGCGGTCGACCTCGGTCTCGTGGGTCACGTCGCGGAAGTACAGGATCGATTCGCCGTGGCCGCCCAGGTTCAGCCGGGCCAGCCGCGCCAGCACGCGGCGCTCGGGGCGAAGCAACTCGATGGTGTCGGCATGGGTGCCGGCCTCGCCGGCGGCGGCGGCCACCGGCGCGTAGTCCTGTGCCGGGCTGCACAGCGTGCCGAAGCGGCGGTCGAACGACTCCAGGTCGCACGGCAGGCTGGCGTCCCAGCCGGTCATCTGCACGAACGCCTGGTTGCAGTAGACCATCTGGCCTTCGCGGTCGAACACCACGAAGCCGTCGGGGCTGAGGTCGAAGACGGCGTTCAGCCGCGCGCTGCGCTCGGCCAGCGCGAAGCGAGCACGCTCGCGCTCGGTCACGTCCGACTGCACGCCGATGTAGTGGGTGACCTCGCCCTCGGGAGTGGCCACCGGCGCGATCGACAGCTCGTTGAAGAACAGCGTGCCGTCCTTGCGGTAGTTGCGCAGCACCACGGTGGCGGGCTGGCCCTGGCGCACGGCCTCGCGCAGCACGTCGATCTCGGGCTGGTCGCGGTCCTCGCCCTGCAGGAAGCTGCAGTTGCGGCCGATCGCGTCACCGACGCTGTAGCCGGTGATCTTCTCGAAGGCCGGGTTGGCGTAGAAGATCGGCTGCCCCGGCGTGCGCACGTCGGTGATCACCACGCCGTTGGTGGCGCACTCGAGCGCGCGGTTGTACAGGCGCAGCATCGAGTCGATCCAGCGCTGGTCGGTGACGTCGCGCACCACGCAGGTGAAGCGCGAGTCTTCGCCCTCGCCCACGCGCGAGATCGCCACCTCCACCGGGAACTGCGTGCCGTCGCGGCGCAGCGCCGTCGACTCCAGCCGTGCCATGCGGCTGGAGCGGATCAGCATGCCTTCGCGGGTGATGCGGTCGACCTCGTCGAAGCTCAGCTGCGGCAGCAGCCGCGCGATCGGCTCGCCGAGCACCTGCTCGGGCTCGACGCCGAAGATGCTGGTGGCGGCCGGATTGATCATCGCGACGCGGGCCTCTCGGTCGAGGCCGAGGATGGCATCCGGCGTGGCATCGAGAAGCGAGTGCACGCGCGCCTCGCTGGTGCGGATCGACAGCAATTGCTGCTGCAGCGTCTGCGAGGCATCGTTGAGCGCCTCGGTCAGCTCGGCCACCTCGCGGCTGCCGCCTTGCTGGTCGAGCGTGCGGCCGAGGCCTTCGCCGAGGCCACGCGAAAAGCGCACCAGGCGCTGCAGCGGTGCCAGCGAGCGCACCAGGAAGGCGTAGACCGCCGCGATGGTGAGCAGGCCCACCAGGGCGATCGAGGCGATCAGCTCGCGCTGCATGCTCATCAGGTTGGCGCGTTCGCCGTCCTGGCTGAACAGCACGCCGATGTGGCCGAGCGGCATGATCGGGTCGACCGGCGTCCAGACCTGCAGCGCGTCGATGCCGCCCACCTGCACCGGCTCGGCGCTGGCCTGCTGGCCGGCCGGCGGCCTGGGCATGTCCGTTGGCAGGGTGCGCGCCACCAGGCTGCCATCGGACAAGGCGCGCACCGACAGCAGCGCCACGCCGGCGCTGTCACGCACGTCGATGCGCAGCACGCCGGGCAGCTTCGCGATGTCGCGCAGGGCCTTCTCCAGGCCCGGCTGGTCGGAGCGCACCAGCATCGGCGCCGCCGCACCGGCGGCCGTGCGGGCCAGTGCGCCGGCCCACTGCGAGGACGACTGCAAGGCCGCCGCGGCGGCACGCTGGCTGGAGACGAGGTACAGCGCCGCCATCGCGGCGAGCATCACTGCGGCCAGCAGCACCAGCATCTGGTGGCGCAGGCGGCGTGGCCACGCCGCGGCGATCAGGGAGAGGGGGCGAAGGTATTCCATGTCGGCGCCTCGAGGTTCGGGCACAGGCTCACGCGCCGATCAGCGGCAGCGTTTCGTCGTCGAGCAGCGCCGAGAACTGCGGGCGGTGCTCGTTGATGCGGTCGCGCAGCGCGACCATCTGCCGGGCGCTGTTCAGGAAGGCGTCGGCCACCACCGGGTCGAACAGCCGGCCGCGTTCGCGGCGCAGCATCTCCAGCGCGGTGTCGTCGGCGATCGCCGGCCGGTAGCAGCGGTCCATGGTCAGCGCGTCGAAGTAGTCGACCACCGAGACGATGCGCCCCGACAGCGGGATGTCGGTGCCGGCCAGGCCACGCGGATAGCCGCCGCCATCGAAGCGCTCGTGGTGCGACATCGCCACCTCGCTGGCCAGGCGGAACAGTGGCACGTCGGAGGTGCCGAGGATTTCAGCGCCCATCTGCGCGTGGCGGTTCATCACCGCGCGTTCTTCCGGCGTGAGCGGTCCGGGCTTCTTCAGCACGCTGTCGGGCACACCGATCTTGCCGATGTCGTGCATCGGCGCGGCCATGCGCAGCAGCCGCGCCCACGAACGCGGCTGGCCCAGCGCCAGGGCCAGCGCCTCGGCGAGGAAGCCCATGCGCACGATGTGCACGCCGGTGTCGTCGTCGCGGTATTCGGCGGCGATCGACAGCCGCAGCAGCGCCTCGTGGTGTGCCCGGGCGAGCGCGCGCAGGGCCTCGTTGCGCTCGCGGTACATGCGGCCGAGGTCGGCGGTCACGCGCTCGAGCTGCGCCTGCGCCATGGCCGGGTCGGCCAGGCCCAGGGGCGCGTAGGCGCTGTCGGTGTCGGCGGCGGTGTGGGCGAGCATCGGTGCGTCCGGGACTGAGACTGCGGCGCTCAGGCCGTGGCGACCAGGCGGTCGATCGTCTCGATCAGCTGCAGCGGGCTGAACGGCTTGACGAGGTAGTCGTCGGCGCCGGCCTGCTGCCCGGCCTCGCGGTCGCGGGCCTGGCCGCGGGCGGTCAGCAGCACCACCTTGA
>NZ_JBFXIO010000439.1:0-3883 GCF_050175855.1 Piscinibacter sp. | reverse complement strand
TCCGGGCATTCCGGCGCTGGTGCCGGGGCAGGTGATCACGAAGGAGATCGTGCAGTTCCTGCTGTCGCTGATGCGCTCGCACAAGCGCACCGACCTGCACGGCGTGGTGCACGACGGCTATACCCCATGCCTTCGCGTGATGACGGCGGCCGAGGAGCGCAGCAACCGCGCCTTGTGACTACACTTCGCCCCTTCCCCGAAAGCAGGCCATGGCGATCTACCAGCTCGACGACGACATCCCCCGCATCGCGGACACCGCCTGGGTGGCCGACAGCGCCCAGGTGATCGGCCGCGTCGAACTGCAGGACGGCGCCAGCGTGTGGTTCGGCGCGGTGCTGCGCGGCGACAACGAGTGGATCACCGTCGGCCGCGGCTCCAACGTGCAGGACGGCAGCGTGCTGCACACCGACCCCGGCTGCCCGCTGGTGATCGGGCAGGACGTGACGGTGGGCCACCAGGTCACGCTGCACGGCTGCACCATCGGCGACGGCTCGCTGATCGGCATCCAGGCGGTGGTGCTCAACAACGTGAAGATCGGCCGCAACTGCCTCGTGGGTGCGGGCGCGCTGGTCACCGAGGGCAAGGAGTTCCCGGACGGCTCGCTGATCATGGGCTCGCCGGCCCGGGTGGTGCGCCAGCTCTCGCCGGAGCAGTTCGAGCGTGTGAAGATGGGCGCGGTGCACTATGCGGAGAAGGCGGCGCGCTACCGCCGTGGCCTGAAGAAGATCGGCTGATGTCCGAACTGCACAAGTTTCTCTTCGAGGGCCTGCCGGTGCGCGGCATGCTCGTACGCCTGACCGACTCGTGGCAGGAGCTGCTGCGCCGTCGGGAGCAGGCCAATGACAGCTTTCCGCAGCCGGTGCGCATGCTGCTCGGCGAGATGGCGGCGGCCGGTGTGCTGATGCAGTCGAACATCAAGTTCAACGGCGCGTTGGTGCTGCAGGTCTTCGGCGACGGGCCGGTGCGGCTGGCGGTGGCCGAGGTGCAGCCGGACCTGGGCTTTCGCGTCACCGCCAAGGTGGTGGGCGAGGTGGGTTCCGACGCGAAGCTCGAGGCGATGCTCAACGTGCACGGCCAGGGCCGCTGCGCGATCACGCTCGACCCGAAGGACAAGCTGCCCGGCCAGCAGCCCTACCAGGGCGTGGTGCCGCTCCACGGCGACCGGCGCGAGCCTCTGCAGGAGCTGTCGCAGGTGCTCGAGCACTACATGCTGCAGAGCGAGCAGCTCGACACGCGGCTGGTGCTGGCCGCCAACGACGAGGTCGCCGCGGGCCTGCTGATCCAGCGGCTGCCGGTGGAGGGCGAGGGCAACCTCGCCGGGCGGCGCAACGAGGACGAGATCGGCCTGAACGAGGCCTTCAATCGCATCGCGCACCTCGCCTCCACCTTGTCGCGCGAGGAACTGCTGACGCTGAACGCCGACACCGTGCTGCGCCGCCTGTTCTGGGAGGAGGACGTGCGCCGCTTTGAGCCGCAGGCCGGCGCCGACGGCCCGCGATTCCACTGCAGCTGCTCGCGCGAGCGGGTGGCCGGCATGTTGCGCGGGCTGGGTCGCGAGGAGATCGAGGGCATCCTCGCCGAGCAGGGGCAGGTGGAGATCGGCTGCGACTTCTGCGGCATCAAGTACCACTTCGACCCGGTCGACGCCGCCGGCCTGTTCATGCCGGCGGGCTCTCAGCCGCCAGGCAGCAGCTCGCTGAACTGAGCCGGCGCTACTGCCGGAAGCGGCGGGCCTCCTCGGCCTCCTTCAGCCGCACACAGACCGGGTCGCCGGCCTGCTCCGCCTTGGCGCATTCGCGGTGCTCGCAGAAGGGGCGCGTCAGCAGGTTGTTGCCGGCGCACAGCTCGGCCACCGAGCGCGGGCGAACGGGCTCCGGGGGTGACGCCGCAGAGGCCGGTGCGCTCGGGGCCCGTGCGGGTTCGACGACAGGCGCCATCGGCGTGGCGGGCGCTGAAGCCGGCACCGGACGCCGGATGACCGGCTCCGGGATGCGCTTGCGGCGTTCGACCGCCGATGCGGGCAAGGCAGGCGCGGCGGGAGGCGCCGGTTCGGCCACTGAGACGGCGGGCGCCACGGCACTGGCAGGGGCTGCGGGCTCCGGCACAGGTGCAGCCAGCGGCACCTCGGCCGCCGAAACCGAAGCCGATGCCGGAGCCGATGCCGGCAGTGCCACGGCAGACGCCGTCGCCGCCACGGGCGCCGCACTGACTGCCGGCGCGTCAGGAGAGGGGCGCAGCAGCCATACGCCGGCGCCCAGCAGCACGACGAAACTGGCCAGCCCCCACACGACACGCCGTGCAGTGCCCCCCGGCGGCGGCATCGGCTGCGTTTCCTCGATGTCGGGCAGGGCGGCCGGCGCGGTGTGCTGCATCACCAGCGTGGGTGCCGACAGGGGATCGAAGGTGTCGTCCTCGGGGATGAGCGAGCGACTCCAGGCCGCCGAGGGCGCCAGCGCCGCGCCGCACTGACGGCAGACCAGTGCACCATCGGCGTTGTCGGTACTGCACCTGGAGCAGACGTTGGCCATGGACGCGGGCGGCTGCGAAGACCGGCAACGATATCAGAGCCGCGGCAGCCAGTGCCGTTCGCAGTCGGCGTCGCCGCAGCGCTCGCACACCCAGCGCCAGCGCCGGCCCTCGGGCAGTGCCTCGGGCGCGCGGCGGGCGCGTTCGACCGCCGCCAGCGCATTCGCCAGCCGTTCCGGCCCGTGGCCGAACACCACCGAGCAGTCCAGCGCCGCGCGCGCGAGGGCGGCGCGCACCTTGGCGTCCACCGGTTCGCGCACGTGCGGACCGTCGCGCTGGTGGCCGTCGGACTGCCAGGGCAGGTCGAGTGCGGTCAGCAGCGTCAGCTGGCAGCGGGCATGGGCTGCCAGGGCCTCGTCGTACAGGCCTGGGTCGCCGAAGACGTGGTCGCTGTAGACGGCGATCATCAGCGCGGAGGTGTCGGCGACCACGACGTCATGCCCGGCCGCGGCGGCGGCGATGCGGCGCGTCTGCTCGGCAGCGATGCTGCGCTGCTCGTCGATGCGCGGGGTGCGGCCTTCGCGGTCGCAGAACTCGCGCAGGTACTCGCCGACCACGGCCACGCGCTCGCCACGAGCAGCGAGCGTCATGCCGATCTCCTGGGCGAGGGTGGTCTTGCCGGTGCTCTCGGCGCCGAGCAGGGCGACGACGAAGGCGCTCATGGCGTGGCTGCCAGGCGGCGCCAGGCCCGCCAGCCCACCACCGAGAGCACGGCGAACATGGCGTACAGCAGCACCGTCAGCCAGAGCCCCTTGAACGCGAACAGCGCGACGCTGACCACGTTGACCAGCAGCCACACCAGCCAGTTCTCGACGTACTTGCGGCCGAGCAACCACTGGCCGATCACGCTCGCCGCGGTCGGGAAGGCGTCGAACCAGGGCACATCGGAGTCGGTGCGGTGGTCGAGGAAGAGCGCGAGCGCCGGCCAGGCGATCGCCAGGGCGAGCAGGCTGCCGAGCGTCGCGCGGCGCGACAGCGCGCGCACGCGCAGCGCCGAGCCGTTGTCCATGGTGCCGCGCAGCCACTGCCACCAGCCCCACAGCGCCACGACCACGAAGAAGAGCTGCAGTCCAGCCTCACCGTAGAGGCGGCTGTCCCAGAAGAGCAGGCAGTACAGCAGCGAGGAAGCGATGGCCAGAGGCCAGGCCAGCGGGTTGACGCGCATGTTGAGTGCGACCATCACCAGCGCCAGAACGACGGCGATGAGCTCCAGCCAGGTGGCCGGCGCACCCCAGAGCGTGAAGGCGGGCGCGAACAGCGGCCGCAGCGCGTGCAGCAGCGATTCCATCAGCGGGATTGAGGGGCGTTCAGCGCCGCGGCGGCGAGACCTGCACGAAGATCTCGTCGGGCTTGACCA
>NZ_JBFXIO010000438.1:0-3891 GCF_050175855.1 Piscinibacter sp. | reverse complement strand
TCAAGCTCGGCCGCGAGGTGCTCGGGCGCATCGGGCGCGTCGGCAAGCTGCACAAGCCGCGGGTCGAGCAGGCCGGCTTCGCGGTGCTGAAGGCCCCGGACGTTCCGTCGATCCTCGTCGAGACCGCCTTCATCTCCAATCCGGAAGAGGAACGCAAGCTGCGCGACCGCGAGTTCCGGGAGCGGCTGGTCGATGCGCTGGAAGACGGCATCGTGCGCTATTTCGCGCGCCACCCGCCGCTGGCGCGCAACCGGCAGCTGTAGCCGCGGCGCGCGCCGGCATGGACACCCCCGTCGTCCTGTTCGGCGCCTTCGACCGGCACAACCTCGGCGACCTGATGTTCCCGCACATCGCGCAGGCGATGCTGGGCGACGTGCTCGTTCGTTTCGCCGGCCTGGCCGCGCGCGACCTGCGTGACGTCGGCGGCCACCGCGTCGAGGCGATCGGCGAACTCATCGCCGGCTGGGGCGACGGGCCTGCGACGCTGGTGCACGTGGGCGGCGAGACGCTGACCTGCCCGGCGTTCGAAGCAGCGGTGATGCTGCTCGACGCCCGCGAGCTGCCGCCCCTGCTGGCGCATTTCGCGGCCCAGCCCGAGGAGCGCGCCGCGTGGGCACGCCGCTGCACGGGTGTGGACTCGCCCGCCCCTTACGTGCTGTCGCGCCGCGACTGGCCGGGCCTGGGCCGGGTGGTGCACGCGGGCGTCGGCGGCGTCGATCTCGATCGCATCGACGCTCCGCTGCGCGACGCGGTACTGGCGCGCCTGCGCGAGGCCGATGCGATCGCGGTGCGCGACCTCAGGACGCAGGCCGCGCTGCGACGCCACGGCCTCGACGCCGCCCTCATGCCCGACCCCGCCGTGCTGGTGGCCGAACTGTTCGGCCCGCGCATCGCCCGCCATGGCTGCGACGGCGAGCCCGCCGCGGTGCGGGCGGCATTTCCACGGGGCTACCTTGCCGTGCAGTGCAGCGCGCTCTTCGCCGACGACGCGACGCTGGACTCGCTGGCCGCAGCGCTGGCCCGCGTGCAGGCCGACCGCGGCCTGGGCGTGGTGCTGCTGCGCGCCGGCGCAGCGCCGTGGCACGACGACCTCGCCGTGCTCCGGCGGCTGGCCGCACGGCTCGAGGCCACCTCCACGCGGCTGGCCGGCACGCTGGACATCTGGGACCTGTGCGCGCTGATCGCCGGCAGCGTGGCCACGATCGGCAGCAGCCTGCATGCGCGCATCGTCGCCGGCGCCTGCGGGCGACCCTGCGTCAGCCTGCAGCCGTCTGGGGACGTCGAGCGCATCCGCAAGATCGACGCGTGGGTCGAGACCTGGGAGCCGACAGCAGCGTTCCCGGTGACCACACCCGGCCGGCTCGGCGCCGCGCTGCACACCGCCCTCGACGCCGATCCGGCAGCCCTGCGCGAGCAGGCCCGCAACCTGGCGCAGCGCTGCCGTGACGGGTTCGCGGCGCTTCGGGCATGATCCGGCGCCAGTCTCGCCGCCTGCTCCGCTTGCCATGCTGCATCCCCACGCCCGCGCCCTGCTCGACCTGATCGCCGAACGCGGCGTGCCTCCCACCCACACGCTGACGCCGGCCGAGGCTCGAGCCGTGTACCGCGACCGCCGCGGCTTCACCCAGCCGGCACCGCCGCCGGTGGCCTCGGTGAGCGAACTCGCGGCCGAAGGCCCGCATGGCGCCATCCCGCTTCGCCTGTACCGGCCACTGGGCACGATGGCCGACCAGGTGCTTCCGGCGCTGGTGTACTACCACGGCGGCGGCTGGGTGATCGGCGATCTCGACACCCACGACACGCTGTGCCGCGAACTGGCCAACCACTCGGGCTGCGCGGTGGTGTCGGTGGACTATCGCCTCGCGCCGGAGCACCGCTTCCCGGCCGCGGTGGACGATTCGATTGCCGCGGCGCGCTGGGTGCATGAGCATGCAAGCGGGCTGCACATCGACCCGGATCGCATCGCGGTCGGCGGCGACAGCGCCGGCGGCAACCTGGCGGCCGTGGTGGCGCTGGCGGCGCGCGACGCGGGCGACCTGCCGCTGGCCTATCAGCTGCTGATCTACCCCGCCACCGACCAGCACCGCAGCGCGCCCTCGCACACCACCAACGGCGAGGGCTACCTGCTCACGCGCGACACCATGGCCTACTTCACCGGCCACTACATCCCCGAGCCGGCGCTGTATGCCGACTGGCGCGCCTCGCCGCTGCTGCATCCGGATCTCTCGCGCCTGCCGCCGGCGCTGGTGCTCACCGCCGGCTACGACCCGCTGCGCGACGAGGGCCTGGCCTATGCCCAGAAGCTCAGCGAGGCGGGCAACCAGGCCACGCACCTGAGCTTCGAGCGACAGATCCACGGCTTCATCCTGATGGGCAAGGTGCTCGACGAAGCGAACACCGCGGTGCGGCTGTGCGCCGCCGCGCTGCGAGACGCGCTGCAGGGCTGAACGCCGCTCAGGCCGCCGCGCGCCGCGCCTTCCAGGCGCCGAAGATGACGATCAGCCCGGGGATCAGGATCGCACCCCAGATGATCTTGTCGAGGTTCTCCTTCACCCACGGGATGTTGCCGAACAGGTAACCCGCGGTGACCACGCCGCACACCCAGATCGCCGCGCCGACCACGTTGTAGAGCGTGAAGCGGCTGCGCGTCATCGCCGCCACGCCGGCGACGAAGGGCACGAAGGTGCGCAGGAACGGGAAGAAGCGCGCCAGGATGATGGTGATGCCGCCGTGCTTCTCGTAGAAGGCGTGCGCCTGGTCGAACGCGTTCTTGTTGAAGAAGCGCGTGTTCTCCCACTGGAACACCTTGGGGCCGAAGTAGCGGCCGATGCTGTAGTTGCACTGGTCGCCGAGGATGGCCGCGGCGGTCAGCAGCACCATGGCCAGCGGGTAGTTCATCAGCCCCGCGCCGGCGAGCGCGCCGACCACGAACAGCAGCGAATCGCCCGGCAGGAAGGGCATCACCACCACGCCGGTCTCGACGAAGATGATCATGAACAGCAGCAGGTAGACCCAGGTGCCGTAGGTGGCGACGAAGTTCGCCAGGTGCACATCGACGTGCAGGATGAAATCGATCAGGAAGGCCGCGATGTCCATGGCGGGCGATTATGGGCGGCGGCCTTCCTACAATGCCGCATGACCATCGAATCGCGGGATGACATCGAGGGCCTGCAGCGGGTGGGCGCCATCGTGTCGCGCGTGCTCGCGCGCATGCTCGACGCCCTGGAGCCGGGCATGACCACCGCCGAGCTCGATGCGCTCGGCGAGCGCTGGCTGGCCGAGGCCGGGGCGCGCCCGGCGCCGCGCCTGGCGTACGACTTCCCCGGCGCCACCTGCATCAGCATCAACGAGGAGGCGGCTCACGGCATCCCGGGCGCGCGGATGATCCGCCGCGGCGACCTGGTCAACGTCGACGTCTCGGCCGAGCTCGACGGCTACTTCGCCGACACCGGCGGCTCGCGCGCCGTGCCGCCCGTCTCGCCGGTGCAGCAGCGGCTGTGCCATGCCACGCGCACCGCGCTCGAGCAGGCGATGCGCCAGGTGCGCGACGGCGCACCGCTGAACGGCATCGGCCGCGCCATCGAGCAGACGGCGCGTGCGCACCGCTTCCGCATCATCCGCAACCTCGCCAGCCACGGCGTCGGCCGCGCGCTGCACGAGGAACCCACCGAGATCGCCGGCTACTTCGAGCCGCGCGACCGGCGCGTGCTGCGCGAGGGCATGGTGATCACCATCGAACCTTTCTTGTCGACCAAGAGCACGTACGTCGAGGAAGCCGCGACGGCTGGACGCTGGTGGGCGCGCCCGGCAACCTCAGCGCCCAGTACGAGCACACGATGATCGTCACGCGCGGCGCGCCGATCGTCGTCACCCGGCATTGAGGCGATGAGC
>NZ_JBFXIO010000437.1:0-3900 GCF_050175855.1 Piscinibacter sp. | reverse complement strand
GCGCTGGCGGCAGGCCTGCGGGGCGCTGCACGAGGCCCTCCACCGCAGTGCCGGTGAGGTGCTTTTCGAGCGCGGGCTCGACGACTTCGTGCAGCGCCAAGCCGGCTTCGCGCCTCTGCGCGACGACCTGCAGCGCTTCCTGCGCATGACCAGCGCGCAGTTCTTCGGCGGCGCCACGCGCGAGCCCGACGACGGTCGCTGGCTGCAGTCGCTGGCCAGGCGCTGCCGCGATGCCGAGCGAGGCCTGGCATGATCGGCCTCGCTTTCGACGACGCCTGGGTGCTGTGGCTGCTGCCACTGGCGCTGCTCCCGCTGTTCGTTGCCTCGGGCACGCCGCTGTCCAACGGCTGGCTGCGCTTCGCGCCGCGCGATCGTGCGTCGGAGGCGCTCGGCTGGCTGCTGCGCGGCGCCACCACGCTGGCGCTGGCCGCGCTGGTATTCGCGCTGGCTGGGCCGCACCGGCCCGAGTTTCACGTCGAGCGTGTGGGGCAGGGCGCCGAGATCGTGCTGCTGCTCGACCGCAGTCGCAGCATGGACCAGGGCTTCGCACCCGGTGGCGGCCTGCCCGCCGGCATCAGTCCGAACAGCCCGCAGGCGCTCGACTACTACTTCAGCCAGGCTCCGGCGCGGCTGCGCGAGCCCAAGGGCCAGGTCGCACGCCGGCTGCTCGCCGAGTTCACTGCGCAGCGGCCCGACGACCGCTTCGCGCTGGTGGCCTTCAGCACGCTGCCGATGCGGGTGCTCGACTTCACCGCCAAGCGCGAGGTCATCCAGGCGGCCATCGAGGCGGGCAACATCGGCCGCGGCCTGTCGGAGACCAACATCGGCCGCGCACTCGAGGTCGGGTTGCAGATGTTCGAAGGCCGGCCCTACAACGGCTCGCGCATCATCATGCTGGTGTCCGACGGCGGCGACCGCATGGACCCGGAGACGCGCGAGCGCCTTTCGCACATGGCGCGCAAGCAGCGGGTGTCGATCTACTGGATCTACCTTCGCTCGACCAACAGCCCGGGGCTGGCGCTGGCCGCGGGCGATTCGGCGGCCGCAGCCGACAGCGTGCCGGAGTTGCTGCTGCACGCCTTCTTCAACTCCCTGGAGACCCCCTACCGCGCCTACGAGGCGAGCGACTCGGGTGCGCTGCAGCGCGCCATCGACGATGTCAACCGCCAGGAGAAGCTGCCCATCACCTACGACGAGCTGGTGCCACGGCGCGAGCTGGCGCCGTGGGCGCATGCGCTGGCGCTGCTCGCGGTCGTGCTGCTGCTGGCTGCGCGCTCGATGGAGATCCGCCGATGGGCCTGAAGCGCCGCACCATGGTTCGCGCCGCCTGGGCGGCGCTCGGCGTGCTGGCCGTGCTGGCGGCATTCGACGGCTGGCGGGTCGTGCAGGCCGAACGGCTGAACGCGCAGATCGCGGCCGGCACACTGCCGCCGGAAGACGCTGCCGCGCCGCCGGAACTGCGCTTCGCGCACGCCGCCGCACAGGCCGCCAGCGGTGCCCACGAAGCGGCGCTGACGCGCTATGGCGCGCTGCACGCCGACACCCCCGTGGGCCAGGCCGCGCGCTACAACGGCGCCAACCTGCTGCTGCGCCAGGGCATGGCGCTGCGAGCCAGTTCGCAGCCCGGCCAGGCGCTGGCCCTGATCGAGCTGGCCAAGGAGGGCTACCGCGAGGTGCTGCGCCACGATGCCGCCGACTGGGCGGCGCGCTACAACCTCGAGCGCGCCCAGCGGCTCGTTCCCGATCCCGAGGGCGTCGACGAAGAGCCACCCGAGGCGCGGCGCAGCGCCGAGCGCGCCGCCACCACGATGCGCGGCTACTCGCCGGGGCTGCCGTGACGCTGCGCTGGCCGCATCGCGAGACGATGGCGCCGGCCCTGGCGGCGCTGCTGCTGCTGGTCGCGTTCGCCAATCCCACGCTGCCCTGGAAGCGCGCGCTCTACGAGCACGTGGTGGTGCTCGACGTCACGCAGAGCATGAACGTCGAAGACACCTCGCTCGACGGCAAGCCGGCTTCGCGGCTGGCCTTTGCCAAGCGCATGCTGCACGAGGCGCTGGCCGAACTGCCCTGCGGCTCCAGGCTCGGCTGGGCGATCTTCACCGAGTACCGCAGCTACCTGCTCTACACGCCGGTGGAGGTGTGCGCCAACCGCGCCGAGCTGCGCGCCTCGCTGGCCGGCATCGACGGGCGCATGGCCTGGTCGGGCAACAGCGAGATCGCCAAGGGTCTGCACAGCAGCATCGTGGTCGCCAAGGCGCTGCCGTCGCGGCCCTCGGTGGTGTTCGTGACCGATGGCCACGAGTCGCCGCCGCTGAACCCGCGCCACCGGCCGCGCTTCGACGACAAGCCGGGCGAGGTCGCCGGCGTGGTGGTCGGCGTCGGTGAGACCAAGCCTTCGCCGATCCCGAAGCTCGACCCACTCGGCCGGCGCCTGGGCTTCTGGGCGGCCGACGAGGTGGCGCAGGTCGACCCGCGCAGCCTCGGCCGCGGCGCCAGCGTCGGCCAGGAGGCGATGGTCGAGGAGGGCAGCGCACCGCCGGCGGCCGGCCTGGGCGCCACGCCGGGCACCGAGCACCTCTCGGGCCTGCGCGAGCCCTACCTGAGGCTGATCGCCGGCGAGAACGGCCTGGCCTACCACCGGCTGCGCGACGCCTCCGGGCTCTCGCGCGCGTTGCGCGATCCGGCCTCCGCCCGACCGGTGCCGGTGCAGGGTGACCTGCGCGTGCCCCTGGCGGCGCTGGCCGCCTTGGTGCTGCTGGCGCCGCACGCGCTGGCGCTGCACGGGCGCTGGCGGCGGCGGCGGGCGGCGGCGCCGAGGCCGGCCTGACGCCCATCAAGCCGGCGTCGCCGCAGCGTGGTGCATGCCACGGACCGAAATCACGCTCGGTGACCTACAGATATGTCGGCCTGTGCCGAAGAGATGAGTGCTGCCTTAGCCTAGGCGGCATCCCCGAATCACTCGATGACGTCGCACTGGCCGCCTCCCGGCGGCCCTGTCCCTGCCCACGCCATGCTGCCTTCCGTGCCAGCTTCTGCCGACGCCGCCACCGCACCGGTGCGAGCGGCGCAGGGGTCGCTGCCGGACTCGTTGCCTGAGCGCGCGATGCGCGGGGCGTTGCGCGCAGCGCCGAAGGTGATCGCCGCGCTGGCGGTGCTGGTGCCCGCAGCGTTCTTCGGGCTGGCCTCGTGGGCCGACGCGACCTCCGGCCTCAAGGTCCTGCTCGGCGGCGGACTCGTCCTGCTCGCGCTGCGCCTCGCGCACGCGCTGCGCGCGCGCGCGATGTTGCCGCCGCCCCCGGCGGCACGCTGGGTGCCCCAGTACCTCGCCGGCGCGGGCGCGATGTCGCTGTGGTGGGCGGCGCTGCCGTGGCTGGCCTTCGCGGCCGCCGAGCCCGCGGCCCGTGCGGGCGTCGCCGTGCTGATCCTCGCTGCGGCGCTGGCCGAGTCGCTGGCGCTGCGTGCCATGTCCCGCGTGGCCATCGTGCAGGCCGCCGTCACACTGGCGCCGGCCGGCGTGTGGTTGCTCGCGATGGGTGGAGCGGCGGGCTGGGCCGCGTCCGGCGGGCTGTTCGTCGGGCTCGCCATGCTGTCGGCGCTGTGTCTCTCGCGAGACCGGCAGCTTCATGCGCTGATGACCAGCGAGCAGGAGGCGCACCGCCTGTCCGCCGAGGAGGCCGTACAGGCCGAGCGCATCGCCCGGCTGGAGATGGAGCTGGCGCGTGCGGGCGCCGACCTCGAGTCCGCACTGGCCCGTGCTGCCGCCCACGAGGCCTCCGAGCGCGCCGGCCGGGCGCAGTCGGCCGAGCGGCGCACCATCGACCTCGAGAAGCGCTCGCTGGAACTGGCCCGCGAGGCGGTGACCGACCCGCTGACCCTGCTGCCCAACCGCAAGGGCATCAA
>NZ_JBFXIO010000436.1:0-3915 GCF_050175855.1 Piscinibacter sp. | reverse complement strand
CGTTGAACTGCGAGCCGCGGCCGGCTTCGGACTCGTCGCGGGCGCGCCGACGCTCCCGCAGGAAGATCACCACGGCCTGCGCCAGGCTCAGCGGCGCCTCGACGGCGAACATGCGCCCGGCCACCCGGCCCGCCTCGGCCGGCGTGGGCAGCACGGCAAAACCGGCCGGCGCGCCGATCAGGCCGATGGCCAGGATCGCACCGGCCCACAGGCCGGCCAGCAGCGCCGCGATGCGCGTGGCCGGCATCAGACGTAACGGACGTCGACGATCTCGTAGTGGCGAGCGCCGCCCGGCGCCTGCACCTCGGCCACGTCGCCGGAGCTCTTGCCGATCAGCGCGCGTGCGATGGGCGAGTTGACCGAGATCAGCCCCTGCTTGAGGTCGGCCTCGTCCTCGCCGACGATCTGGTAGGTGACCTTGGCACCGCTGTCCTCGTCCTCGAGGTCGACGGTGGCGCCGAAGACCACGCGGCCGTCGGCGTCCAGCGCGGCCGGGTCGATGACCTGCGCCGCAGCGAGCTTGCCTTCGATCTCGAGGATGCGGCCTTCGATGAAGCCCTGCTTGTCCTTGGCGGCGTCGTACTCGGCGTTCTCGGACAGATCGCCCTGGGCACGCGCCTCCGCGATCGCCTGGATCACGGCATGGCGCTCGACGTTCTTCAGGCGCGCGAGCTCTTCCTTGAGCTTCTCGGCGCCGCGCTTGGTGAGGGGAATGGTGGCCATTTCAAATCTACCTTGCCGCAAAAACGAAGCCGCCGCCGGGAAGACCGGCAGCGGCCCTGATCGATCCAGCGCAGTCTAGTGCAGTTCCGCGTGCAATTCCTGCAGGGACTTCACGGCCAGCCCGGCCTGGTGCTTCATGCCCTCCACGGCGGCCTCGCAGCCGGCCATGCTGGTGTAGTAGGTCACCCGGTTGGCCAGAGCCGCCTGGCGGATGTGGCGCGAGTCGGCAATGGCGGTGCGCGTCTCGTCGACAGTGGTGAAGACGAGCTGGATCTCGCCGGCCTTGACCATGTCGACGATGTGCGGCCGGCCGTCCTTGACCTTGTTGACCGCCTTGACTGGCACACCAGCCTCGGCGATGGCCGCCGCCGTGCCCTTGGTCGCCACGATCGCGAAGCCGAGCGTGTGCAGGTCGCGCGCGACCGCCACGGCGCGCGCCTTGTCGTTGTTCTTGACCGTGATGCACACCGTGCCCTTGCGCGGCAGGCGCGAACCGGCACCGAGCTGGCTCTTGAGCATCGCCTCGCCGAAGGTGGCACCGGCGCCCATGACCTCGCCGGTAGAGCGCATCTCCGGGCCGAGGATCGGATCCACACCCGGGAACTTGTTGAACGGGAAGACGGCTTCCTTGACGCTGAAGTACGAGGGGATGATCTCGCCCATCACGCCCTGCTGAGAGGCGAGCGTCTGCCCGACCATGCAGCGCGCCGCGATCTTGGCCAGCGGCTGGCCGGTGGCCTTGGAGACGAACGGCACGGTGCGCGACGCGCGCGGGTTCACCTCGAGCACGTAGACGGTCGCCTTCGCGCCGTCGCCCGAGGTGTCGCCCTGGATGGCGAACTGCACGTTCATCAGGCCCTTCACCTTCAGCGCGCGGGCCATCAGGATCGTCTGGCGGCGCAGTTCGTCCTGCAGTTGCTTCGGCAGGGTGTACGGCGGCAGCGAGCAGGCCGAGTCGCCGGAGTGGATGCCGGCCTGCTCGACGTGCTCCATGATGCCGCCGATCATCACGCCGGAGGCAGAGTCGCTGCCGTCGGCAATGCAGTCGACATCGACCTCGATCGCGTCGTCGAGGAAGCGGTCGAGCAGCACCGGCGACTTCTCGCTCACCTGGACGGCCTCGCGCATGTAGCGCGCCAGGTCCTTGTCGCCGTGCACGATCTCCATCGCCCGACCGCCGAGCACGTAGCTCGGCCGCACCACCAGCGGATATCCGATCTCGTTGGCCAGCAGCAGCGCGGCCTCTTCGGTACGCGCCGTCCGGTTGGGCGGCTGCTTCAGGCCGAGGTCGTGCAGCAGCTTCTGGAAGCGCTCGCGGTCCTCGGCGATGTCGATGCTGTCCGGGCTGGTACCGACGATGGGCACGCCGGCACGCTCCAGGTCGAGCGCCAGCTTCAGCGGCGTCTGGCCGCCGTACTGCACGATCACGCCGGCGGGCTTTTCCTTGTCGACGATCTCCAGCACGTCTTCCAGCGTGACCGGCTCGAAGTACAGGCGGTCGGAGGTGTCGTAGTCGGTCGAGACGGTCTCCGGGTTGCAGTTGACCATGATGGTCTCGTAGCCGTCCTCGCGCATCGCGAAGGCGGCATGGACGCAGCAGTAGTCGAATTCGATGCCCTGTCCGATGCGGTTGGGCCCGCCGCCGAGCACCATGATCTTCCGGCGGTCGCTCGGCCTCGCCTCGCACTCGCCGTCGACGGTCTCGTAGGTCGAGTACATGTAGGCGGTCTGGGTGGCGAACTCGGCCGCACAGGTGTCGACCCGCTTGTAGACCGGGCGCACGCCGAGCTTCTGGCGCACCACGCGCACCTCGTGCTGGTTGGTGCCGAGCAGCTTCGCGAGCCGCTTGTCCGAGAAGCCCTTCTGCTTGAGGAATCGCATCTCGTCGGCCGACAGGCTCGCCAGCGTGCGGCCGCGCACCACCGCTTCCGTGGCGACGATCTGCTCGATCTGCGCCAGGAACCACGGGTCGATGTGCGTTTCCTCGAACACTTCCGACAGCGTCATGCCGATGCGGAAGGCGTCGGCCACGTAGAGGATGCGCTCCGGCCCGGGCTCGCCGATCTCCTGGACGATCTCCTCGCGGTCCTCGCTGCGCTCGGTCAGGCCGTCGATGCCGGTCTCCAGGCCGCGCAGCGCCTTCTGGAAGCTCTCCTGGAAGGTGCGGCCCATGGCCATCACCTCGCCGACCGACTTCATCTGCGTGGTCAGCCGCGAATCGGCTGCAGGGAATTTCTCGAAGGCAAAGCGCGGGATCTTGGTGACGACGTAGTCGATGCTGGGCTCGAACGAGGCCGGCGTGGCGCCGCCGGTGATGTCGTTCTTCAGTTCGTCGAGCGTGTAGCCCACTGCCAGCTTGGCCGCCACCTTGGCGATCGGGAAGCCGGTGGCCTTGGAGGCCAGCGCCGAGGAGCGCGACACGCGCGGGTTCATCTCGATCACGACCATGCGGCCGTTGTCGGGGTTGATCGAGAACTGCACGTTGGAGCCGCCGGTGTCGACGCCGATCTCTCGCAGAATCGCGATCGAGGCGTTGCGCAGCAGCTGGTATTCCTTGTCGGTCAGCGTCTGCGCCGGCGCGACGGTGATCGAGTCGCCGGTGTGCACGCCCATCGGGTCGAGGTTCTCGATCGAGCACACGATGATGCAGTTGTCCGCCGTGTCGCGGACCACTTCCATCTCGTACTCCTTCCAGCCGATCAGGCTCTCCTCGATGAGCAGCTCGTTGGTCGGCGAGAGGTCGAGGCCGCGCTTGCAGATCTCCTCGAACTCCTCCGGGTTGTAGGCGATGCCGCCGCCGGTGCCGCCGAGGGTGAAGCTCGGCCGGATCACCATCGGGAATCCCGTGCCGCCGATCTCCTGCACGATGCGGCGCTGCACGGCGAGCGCCTCTTCCATGGAGTGGGCAATGCCCGACTTGGCCGAGTGCAGGCCGATACCGGTCATCGCGTCCTTGAACTTCAGGCGATCCTCGGCCTTTTCGATCGCGTGCTCGTTGGCGCCGATCATCTCGACGCCGTACTTGGCCAGCACTCCGTACTTGTGCAGGTCGAGCGCGCAGTTCAGGGCGGTCTGGCCGCCCATGGTGGGCAGCAGCGCCATCCGTTCGTCAGGACGCTCCAGCCGCTCCTTCTCGATGATCTTCTCGACCATCTGCCAGGTGATCGGCTCGATGTAGGTGGCGTCGGCCAT
>NZ_JBFXIO010000435.1:0-3990 GCF_050175855.1 Piscinibacter sp. | reverse complement strand
GTCGCGGCCAGCAGCATCACCATTGCCTGCACCAGCGGCAGGTCGCGGTTGCCGATGGCCTGGAAGATCAGGCGGCCGAGGCCGGGCAGCGAGAATACGTTCTCGATCACCACCGTGCCGGTGACCAGGCTGGCGAACTGCAGGCCCATCACCGTGACCACCGGCACCATGGCGTTGCGCAACACGTGGCCCCACAACACCGCGCGGCGGCTCAGGCCCTTGGCGCGCGCCGTGCGCACGAAATCCTCGCGCAGCACCTCCAGCACGGCCGAGCGCACGAAGCGCGCCAGGATGGCCGCCTGCACCACCGCCAACGCCACGGCCGGCAGCACCAGGGCCTGCAGGCCCTCCCACAGGCCGCCGCCCTCGTCTTCCGTCCACCCGGGGAAGCCGCCGGAGGGGAACCACGGCAGCTTCACCGCGAACAGCATCACCAGCAGGATGCCGAACCAGAAGCTCGGGATCGCGATGCCGAGCTGGCTCACGGCCATCACACCGAGGTCACCGGCGCGGTTGTGGTGCGAGGCGGCGTAGAGGCCGGCGGCGAGCGCGAGCACCACGGTGAGCGCCATGGCCAGCAGCGCCAGCGGCACGGTGACCACCAGGCGCTCGGCCACCAGCTCGGTGATCGGCGTGTCGTAGGCGTGGCTGTTGCCCGGCTGCAGGGTGAGCAGGCCCTGCACCCAGGTGACGTAGCGCTCCAGGGCGGGCCGGTCGAGGCCGAGCTTCTTCTCCAGCGTCGCCACCGCCTGCGGCGTGGCGCTCTCGCCGAGCATCACCTGCGCCACGTTGCCCGGCAGCAGGTCGAGCACCGCGAACACCACCACCGAGGCCACGGCCAGCGTGAGCATGAACGTCGCAAAGCGGCGGAGCAGGAAGAGGGCGATGGCCGGTCCCCAGGAGCATGTCGTGTGCCTATGATGGCCGAAAACACGACGGAGACAGCCCATGGCCGAGCCCCTGCGCAATCCGCTGCCGTTCGCCACGCACGAGGTGCTCGTCGATGGCCGCTGGCGCGATGGCGCCTCGCGACAGCGACTGCCGCTGCTGAACCCCTCCGACGGCAGCGTGCTCGCCGAGATCGCGCGCGGCAACGCGGCCGACATCGACGCGGCGGTGGCTGCCGCGCAGGCCGCGCTCGACGGCGAGTGGGGCCGCCTCACCGCCGCCGAGCGCGGCCGGCTGCTGATGGCGATGGGCCGTGCGGTGCTGGAGCAGGTGGATGAGCTGGCGCGCCTGGAAGCGCTGGACGTCGGCAAGCCGCTGAAGCAGGGCCGTGCCGATGCGCTGGCGCTGGCGCGCTACCTGGAGTTCTACGGCGGCGCGGCCGACAAGGTGATGGGCGAGACCATTCCCTACCTGAACGGCTACACCGCGCTGACCTGGCGCGAGCCGCACGGCGTGACCGGCCACGTGGTGCCGTGGAACTACCCGATGCAGATCATCGGCCGCAGCGTCGGTGCGGCGCTGGCGATGGGCAATGCCTGCGTGCTCAAGCCGGCCGAGGAAGCCTGCCTGACCGCGCTGGCCATCGGCCGCATCGCGCAGCAGTGCGGCCTGCCGGCCGGTGCGCTGAACATCGTGCCCGGTCTGGGCGAGGAGGCCGGTGCGGCGCTGACGGCGCACCCCGGCGTGAGGCACCTGTCCTTCACCGGCTCGGTGGCCACCGGGCAGCTGGTGCAGGCGGCGGCGGCGCGCAACACCGTGCCCGTCACGCTGGAACTCGGCGGCAAGAGCCCGCAGCTCGTCTTCGCCGATGCCGACCTCGACGCCGCCTTGCCCTTCCTCGTCAACGCCGGTATCCAGAACGCCGGGCAGACCTGCTCGGCCGGCTCGCGCATCCTGGTCGAGCGGCGCGTCTTCGACGAGGTGGTGGAGCGCCTTGCGCAGCGTTACCGCACGCTGCGCGTCGGGCCGGCGCTGGCCGACCTCGAGCTCGGCCCGCTGATCTCGCAGCGCCAGCACGGCATCGTCTCGCGCTACCTTGGCCTGGCGCGCGAGAGCGGCCTGGGCATCGCCGGGCAGGGCGAGATCGTGGCCGACGCGCCGGCCGGCGGCTTCTACGTGCGCCCGACGCTGGTGGCGGCGGTGCCCGGCGACCACGCGCTCGCGCAGGAGGAGATCTTCGGCCCGGTGCAGGTGGTGATCGCCTTCGAGGGGGAGGCCGAGGCGGTGCGCATCGCCAACGGCACGCCCTATGGCCTGGTGGCGGGTGTCTGGACCCGCGACGGCTCGCGCGCGCTGCGCATGGCCCGCGCACTCAAGTGCGGCCAGGTGTTCGTCAACAACTACGGCGCCGGCGGCGGCGTCGAGCTCCCCTTCGGCGGCATCGGCGCTTCGGGCCACGGCCGCGAGAAGGGCTTCGAGGCGCTGTACGGCTTCTCGGCGCTGAAGACGGTGGCGATCCTGCACGGCTGAGCGTGGGGTGACAGAGCCCCTAGCGTGAAGGGGGCGACGCCATTGCGGTGCCCGCGCGCCGGATCGATGATCGGCGTGCATCCGGAAGGAGGCTGCCCATGAAGACGAAGCTGTCGATGCGCAAGGGCTTGCTGGCCACCGCCGCATTGCTGGCGGCCTGTGGCGGCGGAGAGCTGCTCTTGCTGACGATCGTCACCCCGTTGAACGGAGCCTGGCGCCTGAACGGCGACGTGAGCCAGGAGGGTCTGCAGTTCCAGACGCCGCTGCCGGATGAACACCTGTTCAGCTCCAGGTATGCCGTCACTGCGGCGATGCTCGACCCTTCCGACCTGTGCGGCGCGCCCGACGACGGCAGCGGGCAACTGGCGCTGGTCGGCAACTTCGACAACGGCGACGTCGTGCTGCGTGCGCGCGATGCGCCCGGCCAGCCGGTGTGCATCCAGGGCCGGATCAGCAGCCTGATCCGCTTCGACGCGGTGGCGACCGGTGCCCGCCCGGCCCGCTTCTACCGCAACTCGCGCGTGGACGTGCAGCTCGATCTGGGCCTGTGGGTGAGCGAGAACGGCGCGACGCGGCTGAAGTTCAGCCCCTATGCCAGCGTCGACAACGACACACAGGACGATCCCTTGCAGGCCTGCGACGTGTCCGCCGGTGCGCCGGTGGTGCTCGACGGGCTGATCGACGGCTTCCAGACGGCGACCAGCACCAGGCCCACCATCGCCGCCCTCGTTCCGGTCGGCCAGACCGCGGCCCGCTTCACCGACGTCGTCTTCGCCGACGGCGCGACGATCACACTGCGCAATGCCGCCGGAGCGGCCGTCACGCTCAAGCGGCAGAAGGAGACCACGCCGACCACCTGTCCCTGAGTGGCTTCAGGGCGCGGCGGGCGCGAAGATCGCGCGTTTCAGGGTCAGCGCTCGGACCGGTTCGCCGATACCGAGCACGAGCTCCTCGCGGCCCTGCAGCGCCAGCCACAGCTCCGCCAGCGGGCGCGAGGCCGGCAGGCCGGCCCACTGCGCGATCACCTCGCCGGCGCGAATGCCGGCCCGGTCGGCCGGGCTGCCGGGCAACACCTGCTGCACGCGCAGCCCTATGCCCGCGCGTTCGGGCACGAGCCCGAAGCCGCCCGGCGTCGCGAAGGGACCGCCTTCCACACAGAGCCGCTCATGCGCGAGGTCGAGCGCCCAGCGCGCGCCGTCGAGGAAGGCAGTGCCGGCCAGGCCCCGTGCGGCGTCGCCGAGTGCGCGGTGCAGGGCGGGCTGGGTCAGCCGCAGCACCGGCACGTCGCTGCGCCGTTGCGGGCCGAGCACGGCCTCGGGCAGCACCGTCAGGCGCAGTTCGCCCGCCAGGATCAGGCCCTGCGTGGCGGGCTCCGGCGGCTCGGCCTCGATGCGGATGAGGCCCGCTGGGTTGCCGCTGTCGAGCACGTAGCGCTCGCCGGTGGCCAGGGTGATCACTGGCAAGCTTCGATGGCGGGTGAGCGCGACCGGCGCCAGTGCTTCGGGGCATGGTGCGGAATCGTCGCCGCCGAACGGGGCTGTCCAGTCACGCAGGTTCAGTTCAGCACGCTGG
>NZ_JBFXIO010000434.1:0-3991 GCF_050175855.1 Piscinibacter sp. | reverse complement strand
GCGAGTGGGTCAACTGGTAGGCCTTGCCCAGCGCGTACTCCGGGTCCCAGGGCTCGAGGTAGGCGAAGATGCGCGAGCGCTTCTCCGGGCTGGAGGCGATCACCAGCACAAACGAGGCCACCAGCACCGCGCCGCTGAGCAGGAACATGCGGCCGTTGACGCCGCCGAGGAACAGGATGCCCATGGAGATCAGCGCGATCACCATGAAGGCGCCCATGTCGGGCTCGCGCAGCAGCAGTACGCCGGTGAAGCCCAGCGCCACCGCCATCGGCCAGACGGCGCGCATGAAGTCTTCCTTCACGTCCATCTTGCGCGTCATGTAGCTGGCGGCGTACAGGCACATCGCCACCTTGGCCAGCTCGCTGGGCTGGAAATTGATGACGCCCAGCGGGATCCAGCGGCGCGAGTTATTCACCACCTTGCCGATGCCCGGGATGAGCACCAGCACCAGCAGCACCAGCGCGATCACGAACAGCCACGGCGCCCACTTCTCCCACACGCTGACCGGGATCTGCACCACCACCAGCGCGGCGAACACCGCCAGGGTGATCTGCAGCGCGTGGCGGGTGAGGAAGTGGGTGTTCTCGTAGCGCGCGAACTTCGGGCTGTCGGGCAACGCCACCGAGGCGCTGTAGACCATCACCAGGCCGAGCGCGAGCAGCGCGACGATCACCCAGACCAGCGCCTGGTCGAAGGCCATCAGACGCGGCGGCTGACCGCTGCCGACGTTGATCCAGTCGCGCACCGGAATGGCCGCGGCCGCGCCGCCGTCGGCGTTGCCGCGGCGCGCGAACAGGCCGGCCAGGCGCTGCCGCCAGGCTTGCACTCCGGAGCGCACGGCGGTGTTCATGGGGCCATGTCTCCGTGCTCGGCCGCCATCGCCCGCACCGTGGCGACGAACACCTCGGCGCGATGGGCGTAGTTGCGGAACATGTCGAGGCTGGCGCAGGCCGGGCTGAGCAGCACGGCGTCTCCAGCGTGAGCGCGCTCGAAGCACCAGCGCACCGCGGCCTCGAGCGTGTCGTGACGCTGCAGCGGCAGCGCCAGGCCGGCCAGCGCCTCCTCGACGTGCGGTGCGTCGCGGCCGATGGTGGCCACCGCACGGGCATGGCGCTCGATGGGGGCACGCAGCGGCGCGAAGTCCTGGCCCTTGCCGTCGCCGCCGAGGATGACGACCAGCTTCGCCGGCGTCTTGTCGGCCCCCAGGCCGTCGAGCGCGGCGACCGTGGCGCCCACGTTGGTGCCCTTGCTGTCGTCGAAGGCGTCGACGCCGTTCACCGTGGCGACGTACTCGACGCGGTGCGGCTCGCCGGCGTACTCGCGCAGGCCGTGCAGCATCGGCGCGAGCGGGCAGCCGATGGCAGTGGCCAGCGCCAGCGCCGCCAGCGCGTTGGCGGCGTTGTGGCGGCCGCGCACGCGCAGCGCGTCGGCCGGCATCAGCCGCTGGATGTGCAGCTCTTCCTCGACGTCGCCCTTGCGGTGCTTCATGGTCTCGTCGGCTTCCATCGCCCGCACCAGCCAGGCCATGCCGTTCTCGGTGCGGATGCCGAAGTCGCCCGGACGGGTCGGCTCGCCGACGCCGAAGCGGATCACGTGGCGCTCGATCGGCTTGGCGCCGCGGCCCTTGACCGGGATGGGCTCGGGCACCAGCTTCTCGACGGCCGGATCGTCGCGGTTGATCACCATCACCGCTTGCTTGCCGAAGATGCGCGCCTTGGCCGCCACGTAGGCGGCCATCGAGCCGTGCCAGTCGAGGTGGTCTTCGGTGATGTTGAGCACGGTGGCGGCGTCGGGCTCGAAGCCCTTGGCCTCGTCGAGCTGGAAGCTGGAGAGCTCCAGCACCCAGACCTCCGGAAGCGGCTGCGGATCCTCTTCGCGCGCCGCGGCGTCGAGCGCGTCGGCCAGCGTCTGCAGCATGGTCGGGCCGATGTTGCCGGCCATCGCGACGCGGCGGCCGGTGCGCTCGACCAGCAGGGCGGTCATCGCCGTGGTCGTCGTCTTGCCGTTGGTGCCGGTGATGGCCAGCAGCTTCGGCGCGTAGCCACGCGCTTCCTTCAGTTCGGCCAGCGCGCGCGCGAACAGTTCGAGCTCGCCCTGCACCAGGATGCCGGTGTCGGCGGCGCGCGAGAGCGGGCCGGCGATGCGCGCGTCGGTGGGCGCCAGGCCCGGGCTCTTGAGCACCAGCTTCACGCCGGCGAAGGCCTCGTCGGTCAGCTCGCCGCGCAGGCGCTGCGCCTGCGGCAGCGCTTCGGCCAGTGCGGCATCGCCCGGCGCGCTCTCGCGCGAATCCCACACGCGCACGCGGGCGCCCTGGCGGGCGCACCAGCGCGCCATCGCCAGCCCCGATTCGCCGAGGCCGAGCACGAGCACGTCGATGTCGTCGAGGTAGTTCATCGCAGCTTCAGCGAGGCCAGCCCGATCAGGCACAGCAGCATGGTGATGATCCAGAAGCGCACGACGACCTGCGTCTCCTTCCACCCCGACTTCTCGAAGTGGTGGTGCAGCGGCGCCATCTTCAGGATGCGCCGGCCAGTGCCGTACTTCTTCTTCGTGTACTTGAACCAGGTGACCTGCGCCATCACCGACAGCGCCTCCATCACGAAGACGCCGCCCATGATCCCGAGCACGATCTCCTGCCGGGTGATCACCGCGATGGTGCCGAGCGCGCCACCGAGCGCGAGCGCGCCCACGTCGCCCATGAACACCTGCGCCGGATAGGCGTTGAACCACAGGAAGGCCAGGCCGGCGCCGGCCATCGCGGCGCAGAAGATCAGCAGTTCGCCCGCGCCGGGGATGTAGGGAATCAGCAGGTAGCGGCTGAACACCGCATTGCCGGTCACGTAGGCGAACACGCCGAGCGCCGAGCCGACCATCACCACCGGCATGATGGCCAGGCCGTCGAGGCCGTCGGTGAGGTTGACGGCGTTGCTGCTGCCCACGATCACGAAGTAGGTCAGCGCGATGAAGCCGAACACGCCCAGTGGGTAGCTCACCGTCTTGAAGAAGGGCACGATCAGGTCGGCCTGCGGCGGCAGGTTGGTCGAGAAGCCGCTCTGCACCCAGCGCAGGAACAGTTCGAGCACGCGGATGTTGGAGGTTTCAGAGACGCTGAAGGCGAGGTACAGCGCCGCCACCAGGCCGATCACCGATTGCCAGAAATACTTCTCGCCGGAGCGCATGCCCTCGGGGTTCTTCTGCACCACCTTGCGCCAGTCGTCGACCCAGCCGATCGCGCCGAAGCCCAGCGTCACGATCATCACGATCCAGACGAAGCGGTTGCTCCAGTCGAACCACAGCAGCGTGGAGACGCCGATGCCGATCAGGATCAGCACGCCGCCCATGGTGGGCGTGCCGCTCTTGGCCAGGTGTTCCTGCACGCCGTACTCACGGATCGGCTGGCCGATCTTCAGCTCGGTGAGACGGCGGATCACCCACGGCCCGAAAGCCAGGCCGATCAGCAGCGCCGTCAGCGCCGCCATCACCGCACGGAAGGTGAGGTACTGGAAGACGCGGAAGAAGCCGAACTCCGGCGACAGCGTCTGCAGCCACTGGGCGAGGCTAAGCAGCATGCGTGCCTCCTTCCATCAGGGCGGCCAGCGCGACGACCACACGCTCCATCCTCATGAACCGCGAACCCTTCACGACGATGGACGACACCGCGGGCGCCTCGGTCAGCGCGGCCAGCAGCGACTCCACCGTCTCGAAGTGGCGCGACCCGGCGAAGGCCTGGCCGGCGTGGCGCATCAGCTCACCGGCGCACCACAGGTGCTCGATGCCGCGCTGCTTCGCGTAGCCGCCCACCTCGGCGTGGAAGGCCGGCCCCTGGTTGCCCACCTCGCCCATGTCGCCGAGCAGCAGCCAGCGCGGCCCCGGCAGCGCGGCCAGCACGTCGATGGCGGCGCGCACCGAGTCGGGGTTGGCGTTGTAGGTGTCGTCGACCAGCGTGACGCGCCGGCCCTGCCGCTCGATCGCCTTGAGCTGCGAGCGGCCC
>NZ_JBFXIO010000433.1:0-4003 GCF_050175855.1 Piscinibacter sp. | reverse complement strand
TCGTCGACCATGTGCTTCGTGCCGCCGGGGCCGTCGGCGCCGCCGCCGTCCCACAGCGTGATGAAGCGCAGTCGCTGCGCACCGTAGCTCAACGCGCTGTCGAGCAGCCAGCGGTTGCCGCGCTCCCACGGGTCTTCGCCCGCGGCCAGCGCGCCGAGTTCGTCGTCGGCGACGTGCGGCGGCTCGGCCAGGCGCGCGCGCAGCGCGAGATAGCGATCGCGCCAGTCCGGGCCGTGATCGCAGCTCAGGATCGAGCGCTCGATGAAGGCGGGTTCGGGCAGGGGCAGCAGCAGGCGCACCGGCACGCCGCGCGCGAGGCAGGCCTCGGCGAAGAGCAGGTCGCCGCCGGCCGCGCCCTGGGTGAGCGCGAGGTCGCCGGGGCCGGCCCCGAGCCGCTCCAGCAGGTCGGCGATGCGGCGCGCCGCCGCCGGGGCCTTGGCCATCGGGAAGCGCGGTTCGGCCCGCGACGGCGCATCGATCAGGTGGCCGGAGAAGAGCAGCACCTGGCGCGGTGCGCTGGCAGACGTCGTCATGAGTGCCACGGAGCATACTGTGCGCCCCTCTTCCTGCGCGGAGCCAGCGATGCCCGGATGTGCATTCGTCGACGGACAGTACGTCGCCCCCGAGGACGCCAAGATCTCGATCTTCGACTGGGGCTTCCTGCACAGCGACGCCACCTACGACGTGGCGCATGTCTGGCAGGGAAAGTTCTTCCGCCTGAGCGACCACATCGACCGCTTCTTCGCCAGCATGGACCGGCTGCGCCTGGACCCTGGCAAGACGCGCGACGAGGTGCGCGCGGTGATGCACGAATGCGTGCGCCGCAGCGGCCTGCGCGAGGCCTACGTGGAGGTGCTGTGCACGCGCGGCCTGCCCGCGCCCGGCTCGCGCGACCCGCGCAGCTGCACCAACCGCTTCATGGCCTTCGCCATCCCGTTCGTGTGGATCGCCGATCCGGCCAGGCAGGCGCGCGGCATCGACCTGTTCATCAGCGAAGTGCAGCGCATCGCGCCGGCCAGCGTCGACCCGCGGGTGAAGAACTACCACTGGCTGGACATGGTGGGCGCGCTGTTCCAGGCCTACGACCGTGGCGCCGAAACCGCGGTGCTGGTCGACGCCGCGGGCCATGTGACCGAAGGGCCGGGCTTCAACGTCTTCGCGTGGGTCGACGATGAACTCATCACGCCGGCATCGGGCGTGCTCGAGGGCATCTCGCGGCGCACGGTGATCGAGCTGGCGCGCGCCCGGGGCCTGCCGGTGCGCGAAGCGCCGCTGCCGGCGGCCGACCTGCGCCGCGCCGACGAGGTGTTCCTCAGCAGCACCGGCGGGGGCGTGATCGGCATCAGCCGCGTCGACGGCGTGCCCGTGGGTGGCCGGCCGGCCGGCGAGTTCGGCCCGGTGACGAAGCAGCTGCAGGCGGCTTATTGGGGGTTGCACGAGGATCCGCGCTACGTCGAGACTGTGGAATACGGTTGACCTCCGTCAATCGAACTGCCCCGCAAGGAGACCGACGATGGCCCGACCCCTGTTCGTTCCGCTGCTGCTCGCCGCCTTGCTGGCCGGCTGCGCCCTGGCCCCCGGCGCGTCGAAGGACGGCGAACTCGCCGTGCCGGCCGACTACAAGACCTGGCCCAAGTTCCTCTCTGCCGTGCAGCGCCCCGATGCCAAGCAGGTGCGCGAGATCTACATGAACCCGGCCGCAGCCCGGGCCACGGCGGCCACGGGCTTCGCCAACGGCTCGGTGTTCGTGATGGAGAACTACGCGGCGATGGAGACCGCCGACGGCCGGCTGGCCACCGGCCCCGACGGCAAGCTGGTCAAGGCCGGCCTGCTGCGCGTGTTCGTGATGGGCAAGGACTCTGGCTGGGGCCAGTCGGTGCCGGAGGGCCTGCGCAACGGCAACTGGGTCTACGCCAGCTACCTGGGCGACGGCCGCACCAAGGGCCCGGAAGATCCGGCCACCTGCCGCGCCTGCCACCTGCCGGTGGCCAACAAGGACTTCGTGCACCGCTACGACGAGCACTTCGCCGCAAAGCGCTGAACCCCTTCAGCGCCGCTCGACGATGACCGGCACCAGCTGCAGCGCCTCGCGGATGCGCTCGGCGCCGTCGCGGGCCTCGTCGCGCGTCGCGTAGGGCCCGGCCTGCAGGCGGAACAGCGGCGTGTCCGCGAAGAGCGCCAGCATCGGCGACAGCCACTCCAGCTCGTCGGCCACGCGGCGCTGGAAGCTCTCGGCGCCGTCGCGCTGGCGGAAGGCGCCGAGCTGGATCCAGAAGCCCCGCGGCGCGGTGGCCAGCGGGCGCAGCGGCAGCGCATCCGTTTCAGCGGGCGCGGCCGCCGGAGCGGCGTCGATCGGCGGCGCCACGGCCATCGGCGCGGCAGCGACCATCTCGTCGGGCTCGTCGCGATCCGGCATATCGACCGGCTGTCCGCCGCGCCGCCACGCGCCGCTGCGGATCTCGGCGAAGGTGATGCGCTCGAGCTCCACCGGCGCCACGCCGCGAAGCAGGTCGAGCTTGAGCGCGGCGGTGTAGCTGAGGTCGACGATGCGGCCCTTGTGGAAGGGCCCGCGGTCGTTGACGCGCACGATGATCTCGCGGCCGTTGGCCGGGTTGCGGATGCGCGCGTAGCTCGGCAGCGGCAGCGTGGGGTGCGCCGCCGTCATCGCATACATGTCGTAGACCTCGCCGTTGGCGGTGCGCCGGCCGTGGAACTTCTTGCCGTACCAGGAGGCCAGGCCTCGCTCCCTGAAGGCGCGGTCCTGCGTGATCGGCACGTAGCTGCGGCCGAGCACCTCGTAGGGCTTGTTCGGACCGCCGCTGCGGATCGGCTCGATGCGTGGCACCGCATCGGGCACCTCGTGCAGCCCGGAGGGCGGGTTGGCCTCGGGGCCGTCGCGGGTGGCCAGCGGGCCGCGGCTGCCGCAGCCGGCGAGCAGCGCGGCGGCGGCCAACAGCGCGGCCATGGTGGCGAAGGGGCGGCGAGAGTTCTCGTGCGTCGTCACGGCCGGCATGCTAGGCGAAGCCGCCCGCCCTTCGCTCACGGCCAGGTTTCAGCGCGCAACGCGCCGGTGGCCGCCGGAGACGTCAGCGATTCGAGGAAGGCGATCAGCGCCCGGCGCGTCTCCGCGTCCATCGGCAGCGGCCGGATGCGTGCATCCTGTTGCGCATCGGCCGGCCAGCCGCCGCGTGCGTAGTGGTCGAGCACCTCGTCGAGCGTGGCCAGCGAGCCGTCGTGCATGTAGGGCGCGGTGAGCGCCACGTTCCGCAGCGAGGGAGTGCGGAAGGCGCGCCGGTCGGCCGTGCGGCCGGTGACCTCGGCGCGGCCGAGGTCGGGCGCATCGGCCACGCCGATGGTGCGCAGCGTCTCGGGCGTGACCTGCGTCGCCAGGCCGGGGATCAGCACCACGTCGACCGGCTGCGCGGCCAGCGCCTCGCTGCGCGCGCGCACGCCGACGTTGTGGAAGGCGCCATCGCTGAACAGCGCGTGGCGCTCGCCCACCGGGTGGCAGGCGATGCAGCCCAGCGCGCGGAACTGCTCGAAGCCGCGCTGCGCCAGCGCCGACAGCGCCTCGCGCTCGCCGCCGTAGCGCCAGCGGTCGAACGGCGAGCCGCCAGCCAGCAGCGTGCGCTCATAGGCGGCCAGCGCACGCGCCACGCGCGCCGGCGTGGGGTGCGCATCGCCGAAGGCGCGGCGCAGCGGCGCGCGGTATTCCGGCATCGCTTCGATGCGCGCCATCACCGCCGCGAGGTTCTGGTTGGCCATCTCGTCCGGGTGCACCAGCGGCTGCAATGCCTGCTGCTCCAGGCTGGCGGCGCGGCCGTCGTGGAACAGCGCGCCGACGAAGGCGACGTTGAGCAGCGTCGGCGCATTGCGCCGCAGGCTCACGCCGTTCATGCCCACCGAGGTGCGCGCCTCGTTGACGGTGAAGCCCTGCTCGGGCACGTGGCACATCGCGCACGACAGCGTGCCGTTGGCCGACAGGCGCCGGTCGAAAAAGAGC
>NZ_JBFXIO010000432.1:0-4043 GCF_050175855.1 Piscinibacter sp. | reverse complement strand
ACGACTGGAGCGAGACCAACCCGCGGCAGGACGGCGGCGTCTGGTACCGCGTCGAGTTCGACCCCGGCCACGCCCTGGACCGCAACGACTTGCTCGGGCTGTACGTGCACCGCGCCTGCAGTGCGCTGGACGTGTATCTCAACGGCCGGCGCATCCACAGCGGCGGCCGGCCCGCCGGTTCGCTGGCGCGCGACTGCCACTATCCGCAGCTCGTCTCCCTGCCGGGCGGGCTGGTGTTGTCGCAAGGGAATGTGCTCGACCTGCACGTGCGTGGCCATTCGCTGCCGCACGTGGCCTCGCGCGACCGTGCCGGCGGCCTGTCGGAACTGCGCATCGGCGCCTACGACGAGCTGGCAACCCGCTACGCCGAGGCGGTGTTCTGGAACGTCACGCTGGTCAAGATCGTCAACCTCGCGCTGGCCACGCTGGGCGCGGTGATGGTGCTGCTGGCCTGGCGCCAGCGGCGCGACGCGCCGCTGGGCTACTACGGGATGATGGCCATCGGCCTGGCGCTGCTGTCGGCGCGCCACTGGTGGCGCGCGGTGCCGCTGGACAACGCCACCGTCGAGTTCCTCGTCTGCCTGGCTTTCACGCCGGTGCTGGCGCTGGCGGTGCAGTTCCTGCTCAGCTATGCGGGCGTGCGCTCGCGCATGATCGAGGCGGCGATGCTGGCCCAGTGCGTGGTGATGCCGATGAGCCTGCTGATGGCCGGCCCCTCGCGCCTGTTCGCGATGACCAGCGCCTGGTACGTGGTGCTGGCCCTGGAGACGACCGGCGCGATGCTGCTGCACCTGCGCATCAGCTGGCGCGACCGGCGCAGCGACTTCTGGCCGATGGCGCTGGCCTTGGCGGCCACCTCGGCGGTGATGCTGCACGAGCTGGCCGTGCAGCGCGGCTGGCTGCCGCTGCCGCAGGCGCCGCGGCTGCAGGTCTTCCTGCCGCTGATCCTGCTGGCCTTCGGTGTGCGGCTGCTGCTGCAGCGCGTCGGCACCGCCGCGGCCGTGCCCGACATGCGCTACGTCATCGACGCCAAGGTGCGCGAGCTCACGGCCGAGATCGAGCGTACCCATGCGCAGCAGGCCGACGCACGCATCGAGCAGGTCACCGAGAAGGAGCGCAAGCGCATCGCCGCCGACCTGCACGACGACCTCGGTGCGAAGCTGCTGACCATCGTGCACACCAGCGAGAGCGAGCGCATCTCGACGCTGGCGCGCGAGGCCCTCGAGGAGATGCGGCTGTCGGTGCGCGGGCTGACCGGCAAGCCGGTGCGCCTGTCCGATGCGCTGGCCGACTGGCGCGCCGAGACGGTGATGCGCCTGGGCCAGGCCAACGTCGAGATCGACTGGAAGAGCCTGGCCGAGGACAGCGACCAGGTGCTGGCGGCGCGCGCCTACGTGCAGACCACGCGCATCCTGCGTGAGGCGGTGAACAACATCATCAAGCACAGCGGCGCCTCGCACGTGAAGGTTCGCTGCGCCATCACCGGCGAGCAGTTCGGCATCAACATCCAGGACAACGGCAAGGGCATCCCGATGGAGCTCGACGGCAAGCTCGACCGCGGCCACGGCATGACCAGCATGAAGCAGCGCGCCAAGCAGATGCAGGGGCAGTGCCTGGTCGAATCCGGCCCGGGATACGGCACCGTGATAAGGCTCACGTTGCCGCTGGGGCCGGAGGCGCCCGCCGCTCCGGCGCGCTGATACGATCGAACGCCGGGGCTGCAGCCCCGAGTGAGGACTCACCATGAAGAACATCCTGCTGCTCGAGGACCTGCCCGAGATCCGCGCCTGGCTGAAGGTGCTCATCCATCAGGTCTTCCCGGATGCGCAGATCTCGGAGTCGGCACGGGTGCACGACGCGCTCGGCCTGGTCAGCGCGGTGAAGTTCGACCTCGCGCTGGTCGACCTCGGCCTGCCCGACGGCTCGGGCGTCGACGTGGTCGCCGCGCTGCGCGAGCATCAGCCCGAGTGCCAGTCGGTGGTGGTGACCATCCACGACGACGACGAGCACCTCTTCCCCGCACTGCAGGCCGGTGCCTTCGGCTACGTGCTCAAGGAGCAGGCGCGCGAACTCATCGCCGAACAGCTCAGCCGCATGAGCCAGGGCGAGCCGCCGCTGTCGCCGTCGATCGCGCGCCGCGTGATCGCCTATTTCGCCGCGCAGGCCAAGCCGCAGAAGGACACCATTCCGCACGTGCAGCTGACCGACCGCGAGAACGAGGTGCTGCTGCGCGTGGCCAAGGGCTTCACGCTGCCGGAAATCGGCGTGCAACTGAACCTGTCGCGCCACACCATCGCCGACTACGTGAAGCAGATCTATCGCAAGCTCAACGTGAGCTCGCGCGCCGAGGCCGCGCTGGAAGCGCAGCGCCTGGGGCTGTTCGGACGCGGCCGCTGAGCTGGCGGGCGGGATAATCCCCGCCCATGATCGGACGCCTGAGCGGAACCCTCGCGGAGAAGAACCCGCCCCAATTGCTCGTCGACGTCAACGGCGTCGGCTACGAGGTCGACGTGCCGATGAGCACGTTCTACAACCTGCCCGGCCTGGGCGAGCGCGTCGTGCTGCTGACGCACTTCGTGGTGCGCGAGGACGCGCAGGTGCTGTTCGGCTTCCTGACCCACGAGGAGCGCAACACGTTCCGACAGCTGGTGAAGATCTCCGGCGTGGGCCCGCGCACCGCGCTGTCCATCCTCTCCGGCCTCAGCGTCAGCGAACTCGCGCAGGCGGTCAGCCTGCAGGAAACCGGCCGCCTGGTGAAGGTGCCGGGCATCGGCAAGAAGACCGCCGAGCGGCTGCTGCTGGAGCTCAAGGGCAAGCTCGGCGATGCGCTGGCCACGCCCGCAGCCGTGCAGGGCGACGCGCAAGCGGACATCCTGCAGGCCCTCGTCGCGCTGGGCTACAGCGACCGCGAGGCCGCCGCCGCGCTGAAGGCCCTGCCGGCCGACGTCGGCGTCAGCGACGGCATCAAGCTCGCGCTCAAGGCGCTGGCGCGCTGAGGGCCGCGAGACGCGAACGCCGCGCGCGTTCGCCGCGGCGACGGTCGAGCCAGCGCATCGTGCCGGTGATGGCCAGCAGCAGCGGCACGAAGCCCGCCGCGCACACGAGGAGGCGGCCCGGCAGGCCGAAGGCCTCGCCGTTGTGCAGCGGGTGCACCCAGGCAAGCAGCGTATCGCCGGCGCCCTGCACCCGCGCATCACGCACCGCCAGCACGTCGCCGCGCCAGGCATCGATCCACACCAGCGTGCGCGGAAAGCGCTCGCTCGGCTCGCCCGGCTGCTGCAGGCGGATGCGGTAGGCGCCGGTGGCCGGCTCGGGCGTGTCGATCCAGCGCGGCACGCCCTGCGGGAAACGCTCGCGCGCGCGATGCAGCGCGGCGTCGATGCCGATGAACGCGGCGTCGGCATACGGCGGCTCGGCCCGCGGCGGCACCACGGTCAACGGCGGGCTCAGCCGCGCGACGGCCGGCTCGATGACTTCCGGCCAGGCCAGCACCACGCCGGTGAGCGCGAGCAGCGCGGTGAGCAGCAGCGGGTAGATGCCACCGAGGCGATGCAGGTCGAACACCTGCCGCGGCCGGCCGGCACCGCGCTTGAGGCGCCAGGCCGCGGCGCGCTGCACCGGCGTGGGCCACCACAGCCACACGCCGGTGAGCAGCGAGGCGGCCAGCAGCGCGCCGAGGCCGCCCACCGCCCAGCGACCGGCATCGCCGGCCAGCAGCGTGTAGTGCAGGTCGTAGACCCAGGTCATCGCCGTGTCGCCCCAGAAGCGGCTGGCCAGCACCTCATGCCTGGCCGGATGCACCGTCGCCAGCAGCGGCGCAAAGCCCTCGCCCGCGGTCTCCCGCGGCCGCAGGTAGCGCGCCGTGACCAGGCCCTGCCCTCTGGGCGGCAGCTCGATGCGCCAGCTGCCGTCGCGCTGCGGATGCGCGGCCTGCAGCGCCCTCAGCACCGGTTCGTAGCGATGCACCGTGCCGTCGGCGGGCCGCCAGGCCAGCCGCGGGTTCAGCAGCGCATCGAGCTCGGTGTAGAAGACCAGCAGGCTGC
>NZ_JBFXIO010000431.1:0-4049 GCF_050175855.1 Piscinibacter sp. | reverse complement strand
TCGGGGCAGGCGGCCGGGCGCGTGTACGCCCGGCTGGCCCGGCTGTCGCTGCCCAAGGGCGACGTCGCGCAGGTGGAGACGCTGCTCGACCAGCAGCAGCCCACCACCGTGCCCTCGCTGGACATCGTGGTCGAGGACTTCGAGCTGCGCGGCAAGCGGCTCGGCCGCGTCGAGGTCGACGCCGCCAACCGCGTCGTCGGCCAGGGTCGCGAGGCGCGACGGGAGTGGCGGCTCAGCCGCCTCGCGCTGATCACGCCCGAGGCGCAGCTGGTCGGCAGCGGGCAGTGGTCGGAGATCGGCGGCACCTTCATGACGGTGCCCGGCGCCGCCTCGAGCGTGCGCCGGCGCGCGGTGCTCGACTTCAGGCTCGACATCGCCGACGCCGGCGCGCTGCTCGAGCGGCTGGGAACTGGCAAGGCCGTGCGCGGTGGCAAGGGCCAGCTCTCCGGGCAGGTGTCGTGGCTGGGCTCGCCGCTGTCGCTGGACTATCCCACGCTGTCGGGCGACGTGGCCGTGGCCGTCGACGCCGGCCAGTTCCTCAAGGCCGAGCCGGGCGCGGCGAGGCTGCTCGGGGTGCTCAGCCTGCAGGCGCTGCCGCGCCGCCTGGTGCTCGACTTCCGCGACGTCTTCCAGGAGGGCTTCGCCTTCGATGCGCTGACCGGCGACCTCAAGATCACCAACGGCGTGGCCAGCACCAACAACCTGCGCATGCGCGGCGTGCAGGCCGTGGTGCTGATGGAAGGCCAGGCCGACATCGCCCGCGAGACGCAGGACCTGCGCGTGGTCGTGGTCCCGGAGATCAACGCCGGCACGGCCTCGCTCGCCTATGCCGCGATCAACCCGGCCGTGGGGCTGGGCACCTTCCTCGCGCAGATCTTCCTGCGCCGCCCGCTCACCGAGGCCGGCACGCGCGAGTTCCACGTCAGCGGCCCGTGGGCCGACCCGAAGGTGGAGAGGATCGAACGCCAGCCCGCCGACACGCCGCCGCCGCTGGATGCGCCGGTGGCGGCGCCGCCGCGCGCATCGGCGCAGGAGCCGACACGGAGCACGCCATGAAGATCGCCGCCCTCCAGATGGTCTCGGGCACCAGCCTGCAGACCAACCTCGACGCCGCACGCCGGCTGATCGCGCAGGCGGCGGCCGAAGGCGCGCAACTCGTCGCGCTGCCCGAGTACTTCTGCTACATGGGCCGTGCCGACACCGACAAGCTGGCGATCGCCGAGACACCGGGCCAGGGCCCCATCCAGCGCATGCTGTCCGAGACGGCGGCGGCGCACGGCGTGTGGGTGATCGGCGGCACCTTGCCGATGAAGAGCCCCGACCCGCAGCGCGTGCTCAACAGCTGCTGCGTCTTCGCGCCGGACGGCTCGGCCGCGGCACGCTACGACAAGATCCACCTGTTCCGCTTCGAGCGCGAGGCCGGCGGCACGCGCGAGAGCTACGACGAAGGCCGCGCCATCCACGCCGGCACGACGCCGGTGGCTTTCCAGGCCGGTGCGCTGCGCGTGGGCCTGAGCGTGTGCTACGACCTGCGCTTCCCCGAGCTCTATCGCGCCCTGATGACGCCGCCGTGCGATCTGCTGAGCGTGCCTGCGGCCTTCACCTACACCACCGGGCAGGCGCACTGGGAGCTGCTGCTGCGCACGCGCGCAGTGGAGAACCAGTGCTACGTGATCGCGCCGGCGCAGGGCGGCCGCCACGAGAACGGCCGGCGCACCTGGGGCCACAGCATGATTGTCGACCCCTGGGGTGAGGTGCTCGCCGTGCGGCCGGAAGGCGAGGGTGTCGTGCTGGCCGAACTGGAACCGGCTCGCATCGCCGAGGTGCGCGGCCAACTGCCGGCGCTGGCGCACCGGCGCTGCTAGGCAAGCCGCGCCAGCCGGCCGGCGCTGGTACCCCAGCGCCGGGTGCACCACTCAATCGGGATCGATCTCGGCGTACAGCCGCGCCAGGTCGGGCGGCATCGGCGAATCGAGCAGGAGCGAGCTCAGGCGCAGCGCATCGGCGGCGCCGTTGTCGAGCAAGCGGCCCTGCGAGGTCTGCAAGGCGGCCGCCACCCAGGTGCGCACCACCTGGGGCCGCTGCATCCACGACATCGCCTGCAGCCCGTTGAGTGCGTGAACCAGCGCATCGACGTCGGGGCGCTGCCAGGGCGGCGTCTCCGCCGGCTTGAGCCAGCGCGACATCACCACCTGGTACCAGGCCTGGCCGGCCGCCGGGTCGGAGCTCGGCACCATGCGCGCCAGGTGCGCCGTGAAGTGGGCCACGTGCAGCACGTCGGCGATCACGAGCCGGGAGATCTCGGGGTCGTTGGGGCCATGCGCGCGGGTGGGCACGTGCTCGCCGAAGTGGCGGCGCATGGCCAGCCACATCAGCCGGTCGATCGGCAGCCCGGGCGGACCGAGAACGCGGCGCGCCGAGCGCAGCATGGCCTGGCGGTCGGGCAGCGGCGAGGCGCCCATGCGCGCCAGCAGCAGTTCGAACCAGGGCAGACGGGTCGTGGGCCCGAGCAGGTCGACGTCGGCGCGGATCGCCTCCGCTTCCGGCACCACCGCCGTTTCCTCTTGCCAGATGCGCAGCCGGCCCGGCAGGGCCGGCGAGAGCATCAGCGCCAGCAGAGCGGCCTTCATGCCGCCGATGCCGCGCACGCGGTCGATCCGGTCCATCGCCTCGACCTCGCGGACGGTGAGCGACGGGCCGGACAGAGCGGGTGTGACCTTGCCGGTCATGACGCGTGCCTCGGACATCCCTAGAGTGTGCCCGCCTTTCGGAATCCGAAGAGGCCGGCCAGGACCCAGGTCGGGAACTGTGACACGGCGCGGTTGTATGCGTGCGCCGCTTCGTTGAACTGGCGGCGTGCGAACGCCAGCGTGGTGTCCGCTTCGCCCAGCGCGGCGGCGAGCGCCTCGTCGGTGCCGGCGGGCAGCCGCTCACGCGCCCCGGCCAGGATGTCCTCCGCCAGGCGCAGGCTGGTCAGCGTGCCGGCGCGGGCCGGGCTGGCGCGCACGTGGGCGCAGGCCGCTTCGGCCTGCCGGCAGGCGGCACGAAAGCTCTCCAGCACGGCGGGGTCGGCCCCGTCCGCGGCATCGGCCCAGCGCTGCAGCAGGGCCTGACGGGCGCGGAACTGCTCGTCCACCGGGGCGAAGCAGCGCAGCAGCTCGTTGCGCAGGCCGACCAGCCGGTTGTAGGCGCCGACCGACCAGAACACCAGCACCGCGGCGGTGAGCGCGATCAGCAGCGTCTGGCCGTTCATCGCTCGTCGGTGCCGGCGCGCAGCCGCCTCAGGCGTGCACCCAGGCGTTGTAGCCCGCGCGGCGCAGGTCGCAGGCCGGGCACAGGCCGCAGCCGTAGCCCCACTCGTGGCGGCGCGAGCGGTCGCCCATGTAGCAGGTGTGGGTGTGCTCGGCCACCAGGTCGATCAAAGCCTCGCCACCGAGCCGCTCGGTCAGTGCCCAGGTCTGCGCCTTGTCGTACCACATCAGCGGCGTCTCGATCGTCATCGGCGCATCCAGCCCGAGGCTGAGCGCCACCTGCAGCGCCTTGAGGGTGTTGTCGCGGCAGTCGGGGTAGCCGGAGAAATCAGTCTCGCACATGCCACCGACCAGCACATTGAGCCCGCGCCGGTAGGCCACCGTCGCGGCGAAGGTGAGGAACAGCAGGTTGCGCCCGGGCACGAAGGTGTTGGGCAGGCCGCTGTCGCTCATCTCGATCTCGCGCTGCTGGGTGAGCGCGGTGTCGGAGATCTGGCCGAGCAGCGCCAGGTCGAGCAGGTGATCGTCGCCGAGCCGCTTGCCCCACTTCGGGAACTGCGCGCGGATCTGCTCGCGCACCTTCGGCCGGCACTCGAGTTCGACCTCGTGCCGCTGGCCGTAGTCGAAGCCGATGGTCTCGACGACCCGGAAGCGGTTCAGCGCCCAGGCCAGGCAGACGGTGGAGTCCTGCCCGCCGGAAAACAGCACGAGGGCGCGGCGCTCGTCCTTCATGTCAAGGCGTGCGTCAGGTTCGGACTTCGCCCTGGCCGAGCACCACCCACTTCATCGAGGTGAGGC
>NZ_JBFXIO010000430.1:0-4054 GCF_050175855.1 Piscinibacter sp. | reverse complement strand
CAGGGAGACCGCCGGCTCTCGCTGGCGGCTCTCCATAGATCGGGCACTCCCCGGTTAGTTCAAGCCGGCCACAATTCTTTGCATTCCGGCCCGAACCCCCGAGGGGCGCGTTCAGGCAGCGCGCTTGGCCTTCGACGTGGCGGCCTGGGTGGCCTTCACGGCGGTGCTGGTCACGGCCTGGAAGTTGGCTTCGGCCACTTCGGCGGCCTGCTTGGCGGCCTTGTGCACGCTCTCGTAGGCGTTGTTGGCGGCAGCGACGGCCGACTTCACCAGGGCCACGGCGTTCTCGGTGCCAGCCGGGGCGTTCTTGACGGCGGTGTCGACCACGGCCATGAACTTCTTCTGCGCGTCGGTGGCGGTTTCCTCGGCGACCTTGGCCACTTCGGCGTTGGTGGCGGCGGCGATGTCGTACAGGTGGCGGCTGTAGGCGGCGGCCTTCTCGGCAGCGGGCTGCAGCAGGCCGGCCTGCAGGGCGAACAGCTCCTGCGCGTCCTTGACCGACAGGGCGGCCTTGGTGGTGTCGGCGGTCTCGGCCAGCGCGGTCTTGGCGACCTGCATGTTCAGCTCGATCAGCTTCTCGACGCCCTCGAAGGCCTTGTTCGTCAGACCGAACAGGGTTTCGACGTTGGCCTTGTTGGCGGCGATGACTTGTTCAGCGGTCAGGAAGGACATGGAACTCTCCATTGAGGGTGTGGAACTGGATTCGCTGCATCTTTGTTGCAGTGCAGCATGAGGCGAAGTATATGCGCGCCGGGTCGCCTTTCAAGCCCTTTTTTGCTGCACTGCATCAAAGTTAGAGGGGTTTTTCTACTGGACACGTTTGCCGGGGTGGCGCGGCAGAATGCCGCCGGCCCATGCAAGCCTTCCACTCCGACCACTACGTCCTGCCGCTGCCGCCAGGGCACCGCTTCCCGATGCCCAAGTACCGGCTGCTGCGCGAGCGGATCGAGGGCGACCCCGGTTTCCGGCTTCGCGAATCGCCACCGGCCAGCGAAGGCGAGCTGGCGCTGGCCCACGAACCGGCCTACATCACGGCCGTGTTCCAGGGCACCTTGTCGCCCGCCCTGCAGCGCGAGATCGGCTTCCCCTGGAGCGAACGCATGGTCGAGCGCTCGCGCCGCTCGGTGGGCGCCACCATCGCCGCCGCACGCGCTGCTCTGGCCGAGGGCGTGGCTGCCAACCTGGCTGGCGGAACGCACCACGCCAGCGCCGACAGGGGCGGCGGCTACTGTGTCTTCAACGACGCCGCGGTGGCGGCCCGGCTGATGCAGGCCGAGTGGCACCGCCGCCACGGCAGCGCCGCCGGCGGGCTGCGTGTCGCGGTGATCGACCTCGACGTGCACCAGGGCAACGGCACCGCGGCGATCTTCCGCGACGACCCGACGGTGTTCACGCTGTCGCTGCACGGCGCGAAGAACTTCCCGTTCCGCAAGGAAGCGAGCGACCTCGATGTCGAGCTGCCCGACGGCTGCACCGATGTGCCGTACCTCGCGGCGCTCGACGCCGCGCTCGACGAGCTCTGGGCGCGCCACCGTGGCGGCCTGCCGGGCCTGGTGTTCTACCTGGCCGGCGCCGACCCCCACGAGGGCGACCGGCTCGGCCGCCTCAAGCTCAGCGCCGAGGGCCTGGCCGAGCGCGACCGGCGCGTATTCGCGGCCTGCCGCGAGCGCGGCATCCCGGTGGCGGTGAGCATGGCCGGCGGCTACGGGCAAGACATCGGCGTGACGGTCGACATCCAGCGCCGCACGCTGCTCGAGGCGCTGACCAGCTGGCGACAGTGGAATGCCCGGGGCGCGTGGAACAATCCGGCCCCATGAGTTCCAGGCCCCATCCCGAGCCGCGCAGCGCCTATCGCCACTTCCGCCCGATCCAGACACGCTGGGCCGACAACGACGCCTACGGTCACGTCAACAACGTCGTCTACTACGCCTGGTTCGACACCGCGGTCAACGGCTACCTGATTGAGGCCGGTGCGCTGGACATCCACGCCGGGGCCACCATCGGCCTGGTGATCGAGACGCGCTGCAACTATTTCGCCTCGCTGGCCTTCCCGCAGCAGGTGGAGGCCGGCCTGCGCGTGGCGCACCTCGGGCGCAGCTCGGTGCGCTACGAGGTCGGCCTGTTCGCCCACGACGCGCCCGAGGCCGCCGCGGCCGGCCACTTCATCCACGTCTACGTCGACCGGCACACGCGCCGGCCGGTGGAGCTTCCCGAGGCGCTGCGCGCCGCCCTGCAACCCCTGATCGTCACCGCATGACCGACACCGCCACCACGCACGCCGTCGACGAGGCCATCACCTCGCGGCGCTCCATCCGCGCCTTCCTGCCCACGCCGGTGCCGCGCGAGACGATCGAGGACATCCTGCGCGTGGCCGCGCGCGCGCCCTCGGGCACCAACACGCAGCCTTGGAAAGTGCACGTGCTGACCGGCGCGGCCAAGGAACGCCTGAGCGCCGCCATCAAGGCCGCCTTCGACGACCCGGTCGAGCGCGCGCGGCACAGCGAGGAATACGCCTACTACCCGACGCAGTGGCAGCCGCCCTACATCGACCGCCGCCGCAAGGTGGGCTGGGATCTGTACGGGCTGCTCGGCATCGGCAAGACCGACAAGGAGCGCATGCACGCCCAGCACGGCCGCAACTACGCCTTCTTCGATGCGCCGGTCGGCCTGATCTTCACCATCGACCGGGTGATGCAGCAGGGCAGCTGGCTGGACTACGGCATGTTCCTGCAGAACATCATGGTCGCCGCGCGCGGGCGCGGCCTCGACACCTGCCCGCAGGCCGCCTTCACGCAGTTCCACCGCATCATCGAGGCGCAGCTCGGCCTGGAGCCCGACGAGATGGTGGTGTGCGGCATGTCGCTCGGCCTGGCCGACCCGGATGCGGTCGAGAACACGCTGGTCACCGAGCGCGAGCCGGTCGCCGGCTTCACCCGCTTCCACGAATGAACGCGCGCCGCTTCATCGCGCTGGCGGCCCTGCTGCTGGCCAGCGGCTCGGCCGCGGCGGCCGAGGTCGACGGCGCCGCACTGGCCGCCTGGTGGGGCGTGCCCTTCGCCGGCATGCTGCTGTCCATCGCGCTGATGCCGCTGCTGGCGCCCAAGGTCTGGCATCACCACTACGGCAAGATCGCCGCGGGCTGGGCGCTGGCCTTCATGCTGCCCTATGCGCTGCTGCACGGGGCCGGCGCGGCCGGCAGCGCGCTGGTGCATGCGCTGGTGGCCGAATACATCCCGTTCATCATCCTGCTCACCGCGCTGTTCACCGCCGCCGGCGGCATCTACATCCGAGGCAACCTGCACGGCAGCCCAGTGCTGAACACCGGCCTGATGGGCATCGGCGCCGTGCTCGCCAGCCTGATGGGCACCACCGGCGCCTCGATGCTGCTGATCCGGCCGCTGATCCGCGCCAACGACAACCGCAAGCACGTCGTGCACGTGGTGGTGTTCTTCATCTTCATCGTCAGCAACGCGGGCGGCTCGCTGACGCCGCTGGGCGACCCGCCGCTGTTCCTCGGCTTCCTCAAGGGCGTGGACTTCTTCTGGACGGTCCAGCACATCTTCCCGGAGACGCTGTTCCTGGTGGGCACGCTGCTGGTGCTGTTCTTCGCCATCGACAGCTACTGGTACCGCAAGGAAGGCGTGCTGCCGCAGGACCCGACGCCCGATACGAAGAAGTTCGGCATCGACGGCGGCATCAACTTCCTGCCGCTGCTGGCGGTGGTCGCGCTGGTGTTGATGAGCGGCACCTGGAAGCCGGGCATCTCGTTCGACGTGTTCGGCACGCCGGTGGAACTGCAGCAGCTCGTGCGCGACGCCGGGCTGATCGGCGTCACGCTGGTCTCGCTGGCGATCACGCCGAAGAGCGTGCGCGATGACAACCAGTTCTCCTGGGCGCCGATGCAGGAGGTGGCCAAGCTGTTCATCGGCATCTTCCTGACCATGATCCCGGTGCTGGCGATGCTCAAGGCCGGCGAGGCCGGGGCGTTCGCCGCCGGGACGCGCGCGGTCACCGGCGCCCACGGCCAGCCGCAGCCGTGGGCCTACATCTGGTT
>NZ_JBFXIO010000429.1:0-4058 GCF_050175855.1 Piscinibacter sp. | reverse complement strand
ACCCTGCTCGCCCCAGAAGCGCATCAGGCGGCCGACGGCGGCGCTGGTCCAGGCGCTGCCGTCCTGGGCCGGCGCGAAATGGTCGCCGAGCAGTTGCTGCACGCGGTTCAGGCCGGCGGCGAAGGCCGCGAAGTCGTCGCCCGCGGCGCCGGGCAGCACGCGCATGAGCAGCTGGTGGCAGATGTCGGCGGCCGCGGCCTGCGGCAGCGGTGGCAGCATGGCGATGGCGGCGCGCTCCTGTTCGCCCGACAAGCCCGTCGCGCGCGGGTCGAGCACGATGATCACCCGCCAGGCCTCGGGCAGTTCGACGCGCGAGAGCAGCTTTGCCGGCCCGCCATCGCGCCCCGGGCCACCATCGAGCAGCAGGCCGCCGCTGTCGAAGCCGGCGATGCCGATGCCCGAGCGCAGGCCGCGGCCCAGCCACTGGGCGAGCATCGGCGTGTCGACTTCCAGGCCGTGAACGCAGGCAAAGGCACGGCCGATGGCCAGCGCCAGCTGCGTGCCCGAGCCGAAGCCGGCATGGGCCGGCAGCACGCGGCGCAGGCGCAGTGCGAGCGGCTCGTCGCGGCCGGTGCGCTCGCGCAGCACGCGCAGGTGTTCGGCCGCCCGGGCCAGCTCGGTCTCGGCCTCCGGCGTGTCGGCGCGCAGCGCATCACGCCCGGCCGGCGCCAGCTCCAGCTCGGTCTCGAAGCCGTCGATGACCAGGCCGATGCTGCCGAAGCGCCGCCCCAGCGAGCCGGACGGGTCGAGGAAGCCGAGGTGCAGCCGGCCGGGCGCGCGCACGTTCACGCCGGCGCGGGCTTCGGCGCGCGGGGCGGGCGGGGTCGGGGAGGCCATGGCGGGCGGCAGCGGGGCATCGATCGGCCGGAGCATACGGCCTCAGGTAGCAAGCCCCGTTCCGCCGCGCCAGGCCGCGCCGTGCCGTGCTCCGCACGCGGCGCTGTTCCGAATGGGGGACAGTCTGTTGCGCGGGGGCCGCCGCGCCGCACGACCCGTCAGTCGTACTTCAGGTACTTGAAGCGCGGATCGTCCGGCGTGCCCTGCAGCGGCCCGCCCTCTTCCTTGCCCGGCTGCCACATCAGCACGTCCTCGATCTTCTTCGCCAGCGCGAAGTCCTTCTCGGTGATGCCCTTGGCCTCGTGGTTCTGCAGCTTCACGGTCACGAAGGCGTAGGAGACCGTCAGGTCGGGGTGGTGCCAGGCGGCTTCCGCCAGGTGCCCCACAGTGTTCACCACCATCAGCGTCGACTTCCAGCCGCTGGTCTTGTACTTGCGGCGGATGAAGCCGTCCTCGTAGTACCAGGCGGGCAGTTCGTCCTTCAGCCGCGCCTCGATCTCCTCGAGCGTGAAGACCTCGTTGCCGCCCTTGCGTCGCCATTGCACCATGTGCGTCTCCTCGTGTTGATGCAGGCCGCAACGATAGTCAGAGCGGCTTCACCGCGGCGATCGCGTGGCCTTCGCAGCAGCCGAAGCCGATGCGCCGCGCGCCGGGCCGCTCGCAGTGGGCGCGCAGCTCGATGCTGTCGCCATCCTGCAGGAAGGTGCGCGTCTCGCCGCTGGCGAGCGTGATCGGCTGCCTGCCGCCCTGCGTCAGCTCCAGCAGCGAGCCACCCTGCCCCTCGCCCGGGCCGGACTGCGTGCCCGAGCCCAGCAGGTCGCCGGCGCCGAGGTTGCAGCCGCCCACGGTGTGGTGGGCGATGAGCTGCGCGATCGTCCAGTACGAATCGCGGAAGTTCGACTGCATCAGCCGCTGGTGCGGCAGCCCGGCCTCGCGCATGCGCGCGGTCTGCAGGCCGACCTCCAGCACGATGTCGAAGGCGCCGGCCGCTCGGTTGCCCGGCGAATCGAGGTAGGGCAAGGGTTGCGGGTCACCCGCCAGCCGCTCGAAGGCCACGCGGAACGGCGCCAGCGCCTCGGGCGTGACGACCCAGGGCGAGATCGTGGTGGCGAAGTTCTTCGACAGGAATGGCCCGAGCGGCTGGTACTCCCAGGCCTGCACGTCGCGCGCCGACCAGTCGTTGAGCAGCACGGTGCCGAACCAGTGGTCTTCGGCCTGCGTGACGGGCACCGGCTCGCCCTGCGCATTGCCGCTGCCGATCAGAAAGCCGAGTTCCAGCTCGTGGTCGAGCCGCTGCGTGGGCGCCAGATGCGGGGCCGCATCGTCCGGCCCCTTGAGCTGCCCGAGCGGCCGCCGCACCGGCGTGCCGCTGACCACGATCGACGAGGCCCGGCCGTGGTAGCCGATCGGCACCCACCGGTAGTTGGGCAGCAGCGGATTGTCGGGGCGGAACAGCTTGCCGACCGCGGTGGCATGGTGGATGCCGGTGTAGAAGTCGGTGTAGTCGCCGATGCGGCAGGGCAGCGCGAACTCGGCGGCCGATTGCGGCACCAGGCAGGCCTCGAGGGCGGCGCGGCGATCGCTGCCCTCGCGCAGCGCGACCGACAGCACCGCCCGCAGGCCACGGCGTGCACCGGGGCCGAGCGCCATGAACGCGGCCAGGTCACCGGCGGCCAGCGGCACGAGCCAGGCCGAGGCCACGCGGCCCCACGAGCACTGCTCGCGCGCCAGACACAGGTCCAGCACCTGGTCGCCGATGGCCACGCCGATGCGCCAGGCCTCGCTGCTGCCGGCACGGCGGAAGCGCGCGAACGGCAGGTTCTGGATCGGGAAGTCCGTCGCCGGATCGTTGGCCGATTCGACCCAGCTGCGCAGCGCGGGGTCGTGGGTGTCGTCGAGCCCGCTCACGGCGCCGACCCGATGCCGGCGCGCGCCGCCTGCAGCGCTTCGCGCAGCACGTCGAGATCACCGACGTGGTTGGCCAGCAGCAGCACGAGGCGCGCGTTGACGAGGCGGCTGTCGTCGTCGGACAGGCCGCGGTGCGTCTCGATCAGCATCTCGTAGAAGTCGTCGCCGGGCGAGTAGGCGCGCAGCGGTGCCTGGCCGGCGCGGCCGAAGTGGGGTTGGGTGATCAGGTGGTCCATGGCAGGCCGCTCGTTCAGGCGTTGCAGGTGGCGCGCGCGACGGCGGCACGCACGACCGCGGCGTCGAGGCTGCGCCAGCGCGCGCAGACGTGCTGGTCGGGGCGCAGCAGGTAGGCGGTGCCGGGCTTCGCATCGAGCCGCTGCGCGGCCAGGCCCTTCGCGTCGACGAGCACGCGGCAGCCGGCTGGCGCCGGCCCGTCCTCGCGCACGACCACGCGCGTGTGCACCGGGATCGGCGAATCGGCCAGCGCGCGCAGCAGCGCGGCATCGACGTCGCCCGGCCGGTCGGCGAACAGCAGCAGCACGAAGGCGTTGCCGGTGTGATCGAGCAGCCACCCGTCGTGGCCGTCGCACTGCACCGGCGCATCAGCCAGCGGCGCGCCGGGGTGCATCACGCCCTCGAAGGCGTCGGCATCGGGCGTGTTCAGCGCCGACTCCGTGAGGTGCGAAGGCACCGACAGCCGTCCCGAGTTGACCAGCCCGCGCGCGAAGCCATGCTCGCGCGCCAGCGTCAGCACGGCGTTGCGGAAGTCCTTCGACACCTGGCTCTTGGGCGTGATGAAATCGGTCGAGCGCGTCGAGTTCATCAGGTTCTCGTCGGCAGCGGCGACACGCTCGTCGCTGTAGCTGTCGAGCAGGGCCTCGGGCGCGAGCCCGCGCATCACCAGCAGCAGCTTCCAGCCCAGGTTATCGGTGTCCTGGATCCCGGAGTTGGCGCCGCGCGCGCCGAAGGGCGAGACCTGGTGCGCCGCGTCGCCGACGAACAGCACCCGGCCATGGCGGAAGCGCTGCATGCGCCGGCACTGGAAGGTATAGACGCTGACCCACTCGAGATCGAACTCGCGCTCCGGGCCCAACATGGCGCGGATGCGCGGGATCACCTTCTCCGGCTTCTTCTCCTCTTCCGGGTCGGCGTCCCAGCCGAGCTGGAAGTCGATGCGCCAGACGTTGTCGGCCTCGCGGTGCAGCAGCACGCTCTGCCCCGGGTGGAACGGCGGGTCGAACCAGAACCAGCGTTCGGCTGGGAAGTCGGCCTTCATCACCACGTCGGCGATCAGGAAGCGGTCCTGGAAGACC
>NZ_JBFXIO010000428.1:0-4073 GCF_050175855.1 Piscinibacter sp. | reverse complement strand
GGCCGCCGCCAGCCCGTAGCGCAGGCCGGCCACCGCGCCGAGCATGCACACCACCAGGCCGAGGAAGCCCATGCCGGCGTGGCGCAGGCCGTCGTCGAACAGGATGGCCGCCGTCACCACCAGGGCGATCGAGCCCAGCGAGACCACGAGCAGGCCGGGGTTCATGGCCATGAAGGCGTCGCGGCGGCTGAGCAGCCACAGCCGCGCGCACAAGGCGGCATAGGCGAGGAAGGCGGCGACGGCGGCCCAGCGCGCGGTGACCGACACCGCCGAGGGCATCAGCGCGAACAGCGCGCTCGCGCCCAGCGCGGTGATCGTGGCGGTGCCGAAGAACAGCCGGCCGATCAGCCGGCGTACGGCGTCGGTGGCTTCGATCGACGGCTGGCGGGGACGTGGGCTCATCCGGTCTCGCCCGGCGAGGGCGGGGCTGCGGTCCTGGGCGGGCGCAGCCGGACGAGCCGCCTCCCGGGTCGAGGGTTGGCGCGGATGTTACGCCGAGCGCGCCAGCGCGGCCACCAGGGCGTCGTGCAGTTTTTGCGTGTCGATCGGCTTGGTGAGGAAGCCGTCCATGCCGGCCGCCAGGGCCTGTTCGCGCTCAGAGGTGAGCGCCGCGGCGGTCAGCGCGATGATCGGCAGGTCGCGGCCGGCCTCGGTCGAGCGCAGCCGGCGCGTGGCCTCGTAGCCGCTCATCACGGGCATCTGCACGTCCATCAGCACGGCCTGCAGCGGCCGCCCCTCGCGCGCAGCCGCCTCCACCGCGGCGATCGCCTGGGCGCCGTCGGCGGCCTGTTCGACCTGCACGCCCCAATGCTCCAGCATCGCCACCGCGATGGTCATGTTGACCGGGTTGTCCTCCACCATCAGCACCCGCGCGCCGGCCAGCGCCGACGGCTCCAGCGCGCCGAAACCGGAGTCGCGCTCCGGCACGTCGGTGGCCGGCAGGTGCAGCTCGGCCCAGAAGCAGCTGCCGCGCCCGGACTCGCTGTCCACGCCGACATCGCCGTCCATCAGCGAGGCCAGCTCGAGGCAGATCGACAGTCCGAGGCCGGTGCCGCCGTAGCGGCGCGTGGTCGACTGGTCGGCCTGCGTGAAGGGGCGGAACAGCCGCGCGCGGGCCTCGGCGTCGATGCCCGGCCCGGTGTCGCGCACCTCGAAGCGCAGCCGCTCGCCGCCCAGGGCGCGCGCGTGCAGTGCCACCGAGCCGCGTGCCGTGAACTTCAGTGCGTTATTGAGGTAATTGGCGAGCACCTGGCGCACGCGCACCGGATCGCCCCACACCCACTGCGGCACGCCCGGCTCGATCTGCATCGTGAAGCCGAGTCCGCGCGCATCGGCCAGCGTGCCGTAGACCCGGCGAAGCGACTCCAGCAGCGCGTGCAGGTCGAACGCGACGTGCTCGACGTCGAGCTTGCCGGCCTCGATCTTGGACAGGTCGAGCACGTCGGAGATCACCGCCGACAGCGTCTCGGCGCTCTCGACGATCTGCTCGAGGTACTGGGCGCGGCGCGCCTCGTCGAGATCCGGCCGGCGCGCCAGCCGCGCCAGGCCCACCAGGCCGTTCAGCGGCGTGCGGATTTCATGGCTGGTGTTGGCGAGGAAGGCGCTCTTGGCGCGGTTGGCGGCCTCGGCGTCGTCGCGCGCCTTGGCCAGCGCCTGCTCGGTGCGACGCCGCTCGGTGATGTCCTCCACGATCCAGATCGTGCCGCCGCGCATCGGGTGCGTGGGGTCGACCGCCTTGGCCAGCATGCGGCACCAGAACGTCGTGCCGTCGCGGCGGAACATCTCGCGAACGAACTCCACTGGCTCGTTCAGCGACAACGGCGGCCCGATCAGCGCGCCGATCTCGGCGTACTCCGCGTCGCTGGCCCAGACCACGCGGCCGGACTGACCGGCCAGGGTGCCCGGCGCCCAGCCGAGCATCTCCTCCAGCGCCGGATTGGCCTGCACGAAGCGGCCTTCTCGGGTGAAGGCGATGCCCAGCGAAGCATTCTCGAGCACGGCCTCGTGGGCGAGGCGGGTGCGCTCGCTCTCTGTGACGTCGCGGCCGTTGAGCACCATGTAGGTCTTGCCTTCGAGTTCGAAGGTCGCCGCGGCGAGCAGCAGCGTGAACGGCCGACCCCAGCGATCGATGAACTCCACCGGCATGTCCTGCACACGGCCGTGCTCGCGCAGTCGCCGGATGAACTCCTCCCGTGCCGCCGTCGAAGGCCAGCTGCCCAACTCGAGCGATGTGCGGCCGATCGCCTCCTCGCGGGTGAAGCCGACCAGACGGGTGAAGGTGTCGTTGACCATCACGAAGCGGCCGGTGGCCACGTCGGTGAGCGTGATCATGTCCGGGCTGGTGGCCACCAGCGTGGACAGCGTCGTCTCCGAGCGGCGCAGCGCCTCCTGTGCCGCCACCAGTTCGTCGATGTTGCGTGTCACGCCCCAGTAGCCGCGGAAGCGCCCCTCGGCATCGAAGCGCGGCTCGCCGCTGACCAGCAGGTGGTTGGCGCGGCCGTCGGGTCGTTGCCAGCGCACGCGCAGGTCGCGGAACGGGCGATGCGCGCGCAGGTCGGCGTAGTGCGCCTCTTCGTCGCCGGGCTCGTAGTCCCACTCGTGCTGGTCCCAGGGCGCCTTCAGCTTGCGCTCGCTAAGCACGAAGCGGCGGTCTCGCGCGCGGAACCAGATGCGCGTGTGCGTGAAGTCTTCGTCGAGCTCCCAGTAGGTGTCCGCCGCGATGCCCAGCAGGCCCTGGAAGCGCGCCTCGCGCTCGCGGCTGGCGCCGAGGTAGTGGTTGAAGACCTGGCGAACCAGCAGGCCGCTGCTCAACCCGACAGCCAGCAGCACGAGCAGATTGATGAGCCGGCGGGGCAGGCTCATGTCTCCCAGTGCTGCCACGCCGCGAATCCAGCCGGCATGCTCTGCCCAGGCCAGCCCGACCAGCAGGAGCGCGCCGGCCACGCTGAGCACGATGCCCATCCGCGCGCTGACCGTCGCGCCGATCAGGAAGCTCATCACCGCGATGAAGCCGATCACCGGCCCGTTCAGGCCCCATCCGTTGATGATCGCCACGGCGCCGATCAAGGCCATGCCGCCCGCGCACACCACCATCAGCGCGGTGTCGCTGCGCACCCGTGGGCGCCACCACGCCAGGGTGCTGAATGCCGACAGCGCCAGCGTGACCATGCTCAGCATGGCACGGCCGATCGAGGGCAGCGCGGGGTTGGTCGCCAGCAGCAGCGCAGCCACGCCGAAGACGACTGCGAAGGTGCCGAACAGGTAGCGGCGCACGAGCTCTCGTGCGTCGAGCAGCGGATCTGGGAGGACGGTCGGGTTCAAGGCAGCAGCTGCTCCGCGGGAGCAGGAGCAAGTCTGCCGCGAAGCGCCGATACGTGGGGAGGTTTAACCCGCAGCGGCGCGGCCTGCTGCCAAGGATGCACGGGTGGCCAGCGCGGCGGCGCGCGCCGCGGCGGCGAATTCGTTGCCTCGGCTGGCGTAGAGGATGGCCCGCGACGAATTCACCACCACCGGCCCGCTGGTGCGCCCGGCCTGCTGACGCCAGCCGGCACGCACCGTGGCCACGGCGTCGCCGCCTTGTGCGCCCACGCCGGGAATCAGCAGCGGCAGCGTCGGCGCCAGCTCGCGCACGCGCTCGATCTCGGCCGGGAAGGTGGCACCGACCACCAGGCCGAGCTGGCCGGTGCGGTTCCACGGCCCCTGCGCCAGGCGTGCGATGTGCTCGTACAGCAGGTCGCCGGTGACCAGGCGCTGCGCCTGCAGGTCGGAGCCGCCGGGGTTGGAGGTGCGGCACAGCAGGAACAGGCCCTTGTCCTCGTACTTCAGCCAGGGCTCGACCGAATCGAAGCCCATGAAGGGCGAGAGCGTCACCGCATCGGCCTGGTAGCGCTCGAAGGCCTCGAGCGCGTACTGCTCGGCGGTGCTGCCGAGGTCGCCGCGCTTGGCGGCGAGGATCACCGGCACGCCGGGGGCTGCCTTGCGGATGTGGGCCATCAGCCGCTCGAGCTGGTCTTCGGCGCGCTGCGCGGCGAAGTACGCCACCTGCGGCTTGTAGGCCAGCACCAGGTCCTTCG
>NZ_JBFXIO010000427.1:0-4074 GCF_050175855.1 Piscinibacter sp. | reverse complement strand
ACATGGTGGCCGACGCGCAGAACCCGTCGAGCATCCGCTCCTGCCTGATGGCCGCGCGCGAGAACGCCCGCGCGGTGCGCGGCACGCTCACCACCGAGGTCTGGGAGACGCAGAACCAGACCTGGCTGGAGTTCCAGCGCATGGTGGCCGGCAGCGACTTCCAGCGCGACCCGAGCGCGCTGTTCGAGTGGGTGAAGTTCCGCTCGCATCTCTCGCGCGGCGTCACGGTCGGAACCATGCTGCAGGACGAGGCCTTCCACTTCCTGCGCATCGGCAGCTTCCTCGAGCGCGCCGACAACACCGCGCGGCTGCTCGACGTGAAATTCCACGCCGCCGACCTCGAGTTCTTCGGTGCGACGCCGTCGCAGGGGCAGGGCGCGAACGCCAATGCCGCCGTCGAGTACGACTTCTATCACTGGTCGGCGATCCTGCGCTCGGTGTCCGGCTTCGAGGTCTATCGCAAGGCCTACCGCAACGTGATCCTGCCGGAGAAGGTGGCCGAGCTGCTGATCCTGCGGCCCGACATGCCGCGGTCGCTGGCGGCGTGCGTGACCGAGGTGGTGGCCAACCTCGAGCGCGTGGCCAACGAGCAGTCGGGCGAGACGCTGCGCCAGGCCGGCCGGCTGCGCGCCGACCTGCAGTACGGCCGCATCGACGAGATCCTCGCCACCGGGCTGCACGCGTTCCTCACGCAGTTCCTCGACCGGGTCAACACGATCGGCGTCGGCATCAGCCGCGACTTCCTCGTCCCGGTTCAATGACGGCTCGCTGAGCGATGAAACTCAGCATCCGCCACGAGACGCACTACGACTACAGCGCGCCGCTGCAGTACGCGCTGCAGCAGCTGTGCCTCACGCCGCAGGCCAACGCTCACCAGGCGGTGGAGGAGTGGCACGTCAGCGCGCCGGGCCATCTCTATGCCCAGCGCGACGCCTTCGGCAACCTGTCGCACAGCTGGAGCATGGCGCGCGCCAAAGGCGGCCGCCACGTCTACCGCGGCAGCGTGATGGCGCATGGCGTGGTGCGCACGCAGCCGTCGCCGTGGCTGGTCGACGACCTCGCCGCGCCGCACCCGGCGCTGTACTTGCGGCCGACCCCGCTGACGGCGCCCGATGCCGCGCTGGTCGGTCTCGGCCGCTCGCATCTGCTGGGCCGCAGCGACGACGAGGCCGCGTTGCTCGCACTGGCCGGCGCCGTGGCCGGAGCCGTCGAGTACCGCGCCGGGATCACGCATGTCGGCACCTCGGCCGCCGAGGCGCTCGCGCTGGGCGCCGGCGTGTGCCAGGACCAAGCGCACGTCTTCATCGCCGCCTGCCGCGCGGCGGGCCTGCCGGCGCGCTACGTCAGCGGCTACTTCCATTCGCCGCGCGCCCATCATCTGGCCAGCCACGCCTGGGCCGACGTTTGCGTCGACCTGGCCGCGCGACGCTGGCTGTCCGTCGACATCACCCACCGCTGCACGATGGACGAGCGCCACGTGCGGCTGGCCGTCGGCCCCGACTACGCTGCCTGTGCGCCGGTGCGTGGCGTGCGCGAAGGCGGCGGCAACGAGGCGATGAGCGTGCGCGTGCGCATCGAGCCGCTGCCCGGCGCGATGCACGAAGAGATCACCCTGGAGTCCTGAATGTCCATCCACGTCGCGCTCAACCACGTGACCCACTACCGGTACGACCGGCCCATCCACCTCGGGCCGCAGGTGGTGCGGCTGCGTCCGGCGCCGCACTCGCGCACGCGCATCCTGAGCTACTCGATGCGCGTCGAGCCGGCCGGGCACTTCATCAACTGGCAGCAGGATCCGCAGTCGAACTACCTCGCCCGGCTGGTGTTCCCGGACAAGACGACGAGCTTCCGCATCGAGGTCGATCTGGTCGCCGAGATGTCGGTGCTCAACCCGTTCGACTTCTTCCTCGAGCCCTCGGCGGAGAACTTTCCGTTCGACTACGACCCGTCGCTCGCGCACGAGCTGGCGCCGTACCGGCTCAAGGGCGAGCTGACGCCGCTGCTGGCGAACTACCTCGCCGCGATCCCGCGCGAGAAGAAGCAGACCACCAACTTCCTCGTCGAGCTGAACCAGAAGCTGCAGAAGGACATCGGCTACCTGATCCGCATGGAGCCCGGCGTGCAGACGCCGGAGGAAACGCTGCGCAGCGCCAGCGGCTCCTGCCGCGACACCGGCTGGCTGCTGGTGCAGATCCTTCGGCACCTCGGCTTCGCGGCGCGCTTCGTCTCCGGCTACCTCATCCAGCTCAAGCCCGACGTGAAGTCGCTCGACGGGCCGAGCGGCAGCGAGGTCGATTTCACCGATCTGCACGCCTGGTGTGAGGTCTACCTGCCAGGCGCCGGCTGGATCGGCCTGGACCCCACCTCCGGCCTGCTCGCCGGCGAAGGCCACATCCCGCTGGCCTGCTCGCCCGACCCCGGCTCGGCGGCACCGGTGACCGGCCTGATCGACGAGTGCGAGACCGAGTTCGAGCACCACATGAAGGTCTCGCGCGTGTGGGAGGCGCCGCGCGTGACGCTTCCCTACAGCGACGAGCAGTGGGCCGAGATCGAGGCGCTGGGCCACCGCGTCGACGACGACCTGCGCACGCACGACGTGCGCCTGACGCAGGGCGGCGAGCCGACCTTCGTCTCGGTCGACGACCGCGACGGCGCCGAGTGGAACACCGAGGCGATGGGCCCGACCAAGCGGCTGCTCGCCGCGGACCTGCTCGACAAGCTGCGCCTGAAGTACGGCGACGGCGGCCTGCTGCACTACGGCCAGGGCAAGTGGTACCCGGGCGAGCAGCTGCCTCGCTGGAGCCTCAACCTGTTCTGGCGCAAGGACCGCGAGCCGGTGTGGACGCATCCGGAGCTCTTCGCCGACGAGCACAAGGACTACGGCGTCACCGACGTGCAGGCGCGCCAGTTCCTCAAGGGTGTGGCGCGACGGCTGGCGCTGGACGCCAAGTACGTCTTCCCGGCCTACGAGGACACCTGGTACTACCTGTGGCGCGAGCGCAAGCTGCCGAGCAACGTCGATCCGTTCGACGCCCGCCTGGCCGACCCGCTGGAGCGCGAGCGCATCCGCAAGGTCTTCACCCAGGGCCTGGACAAGGTGGTCGGCCACGTGCTGCCGGTCTCGCGCACTTCGAGCGGGCCGGCGCGCTGGCAGACCGGGCCGTGGTTCCTGCGCAGCGAGCGCTGCTACCTGGTGCCGGGCGATTCGCCGCTGGGCTACCGGCTGCCGCTGGACTCGCAGCCCTGGGCCTCCGCCACCGACTACCCCTGGACGCACCAGCCGGACCCGACCCAGCCGTTCCCGCCGCTGCCGGCCTACCAGCGGCTGCGCTTCCCCGACCGGCTCGCCGAGGGCAGCGCCACGGGGCAGCCGGCCGGCAGTTTCGCCGAACGTTCGCGCGCCGCGCTGCGCGGCAATGGCTTCGGCCCCAGCGGCTTCGGCCAGCTCGACGACGCTGCGGAGCTGCCTGTCGCGGCACGCACGCCCCAGCGTTTCGAGTCGGCCGGCTGGATCACGCGCACCGCGATGTGCGCCGAGCCGCGAGGCGGGCGGCTGTACGTCTTCATGCCGCCGACCTCGGCGCTGGAGGATTACCTCGAGCTGGTGGCCGCGGTGGAGGACACCGCCGTCGAGATGAAGCTGCCGCTGATCCTCGAAGGCTACGAGCCGCCGCGCGACCCACGACTGGCCACGCTGCGCGTGACGCCCGACCCGGGCGTCATCGAGGTCAACATCCACCCGGCGCACAGCTGGTCCGAACTGGTGGACCAGACCACCCACCTCTACCAGGCGGCGCACGAGACGCGCCTGTCCACCGAGAAGTTCATGCTCGACGGACGCCACACCGGCACCGGCGGCGGCAACCACTTCGTGCTCGGGGGCGCCACGGTGGCCGATTCGCCCTTCCTGCGCCGGCCCGACCTGCTGGCCAGCATGGTCGCCTACTGGCACAACCCCCCGGCGCTGAGCTACCTGTTCTCCGGCCTGTTCGTCGGCCCGACCAGCCAGGCGCCGCGCATCGACGAGGCGCGCAACGACTCGGTCTACGAGATCGAGGTCGCCTTCGCCGAGCT
>NZ_JBFXIO010000426.1:0-4085 GCF_050175855.1 Piscinibacter sp. | reverse complement strand
GGCTCACTCGCGCGTCACGCGAAGCACTTCCTCGAGCGAAGTGATGCCCTCGGCGACGAGCCGCTCGCCGTCCTCGCGCATCGAGCGCATGCCGCCTTCCTCGGCGGCCACGAACAGCTGGCTCTCGGCGGCGCGGCTGTGGATCAGCGAGCGCACCTTGTCGTCGGCCACCATCAGCTCGTAGACGCCGGTACGGCCCTTGTATCCGCTCATGCCGCACTCCTTGCAGCCCACCGGATGCCAGCGTCCGAGCTCGTCGCGCTTCTTGCAGTGCGGGCAGAGCTTGCGCACCAGGCGCTGGGCCAGCACACCGAGCAGCGAACTCGACAGCAGGAAGGGTTCGACACCCATGTCGGTCAGGCGAGTCACCGCGCTGGGCGCGTCGTTGGTGTGCAGCGTGGCCAGCACCAGGTGGCCTGTCAGCGACGCCTGGATGGCGATCTGCGCGGTCTCGAAGTCGCGGATCTCGCCGATCATGATCACGTCCGGGTCCTGGCGCAGGATGGCGCGCAGCGCCTTGGCGAAGGTCAGGTCGATCTTCGGGTTGACCTGCGTCTGGCCGATGCCGGCGAGCTCGTACTCGACCGGGTCTTCCACCGTCAGCACGTTGGTGGTGCTGGTGTCGACGCGGCCGAGCGAGGCGTACAGCGTGGTCGTCTTGCCCGAGCCGGTCGGGCCGGTCACCAGCACGATGCCGTGCGGCTGCTGGATCAGATTGTCGAAGCGGGTCAGCACATCGCCGCTCATGCCCAGCGACTCGAGCGTGAACTTCGATTCGCCCTTGTCGAGCAGGCGCAGCACCGCGCGCTCGCCGTGTGCGGACGGAAGCGTGGAGACGCGCACGTCGACCGCCCGCCCGCCGATGCGCAGCGAGATGCGGCCGTCCTGCGGCAGGCGCTTCTCGGCGATGTCGAGCTCGGCCATGATCTTCAGGCGCGAGATCAGCGCGGCGTGCAGCGCCTTGTTCGGCTGCACCACCTCGCGCAGCGTGCCGTCGACGCGGAAGCGCACCGCCGAGCTGCGCTCATAGGGCTCGATGTGGATGTCGCTGGCACCGTCCTTCGCGGCCTGCGTCAGCAGCGCATTGAGCATGCGGATGATCGGCGCATCGTTGGCGGCCTCGAGCAGGTCTTCCACCGCGGGCAGGTCCTGCATCATGCGCGTCAGATCGACGGCGCTCTCCACCTCGCCGACCACGGCCGCCGCGCTCGATTCGCCGCCCGCGTAGGCCGCGGCGATGCGGCTGGCCAGCGAGGGTGCCGCCTCGCGCTCGAGCGCGTCGACGTCGTACAGCCGCAGCACCTCGGACAGCGCCGGCAGCGCCACCGACTCCGGCGCCCACAGCACCAGACGCTCGCCGTCGTCTTCCAGCAGCAGCGTATTCGCCTTCGCGAAGGCGTAGGGCAGGGGATGGCGCGCGCCCATGGCGGTCTCGCTCCTACTGCGCCGGGCCGGAGGCGGCCGGCGCGGCCGAAGCCGGTTGCGACGGAGCCTCCAAAGGCGGCAGCACCGGCGCATCCTTCAGCGGCAGGAAGGGATTGGAGGCCGGCTGCTGCTCCTGCTGGCGGGCGCGGATCAGGTCGTAGCGGTCCAGCGAGAGCTTCGAGGCTGCATCGCCGTCGCGCATGATCGTCGGCTTGAGGAACACCATCAGGTTGCTGCGGTTCTTCTCGCGCTTCTCGCTGCGGAACAGGGCGCCGACCACCGGGATGTCGCCGAGCAGCGGCACCTTGGCCTTGGTGTCGGTGAAGGTCTCGCTGATCAGGCCGCCGAGCACGAGGATCGCGCCGTCGTCGACCACCACGGTCGACTCGATCGAGCGCTTGGTGGTCGACGGGCCCGCGTTGCTGGTGCCGGCCGCGGTGGTTTCCTTCACCGCCGACTGCTCCTGGTAGATCGTCATGCGCACCGTGCCGCCTTCGCCGATCTGCGGCTTGATGCGCAGCGTGATGCCGACGTCCTTGCGCTCGATCGTCTGGAACGGGCTGGTGGTGGCGGTGCCGGTGTTGGTGAACTGGCCGGTGATGAACGGCACGTTCTCGCCGACGACGATCTTCGCCTCCTCGTTGTCCAGCGTGATCAGGTTCGGCGTCGAGACGATGTTGGTGTTGGCCTGCGTCTGCAGCGCACGTGCCAGCGCCGCCAGCGCGTAGGTGCCGCCGTAGTTGCGGATCAGCGCGATGTTGATGCCGTCGCCGGGCAGCGTGGTGCCCGAGCCGGCGCCGGTCTGCGACAGCGAGATGATGCTGGGCCCGCCCACCGAGGCGCTGGTGCCGGCGAACAGGCCGTATTTGTCGCCGCTGTTGCCGAGCAGCCCCTGCCACTGGAAGCCGAAGTCGGCGGCGTTGTCGCCGGAGATCTCGACGATCATGCTCTCGATGTAGACCTGCGCGCGGCGCGAGTCGAGCTGGTCGATCATCGCGCGCACCTGGCGGTACAGCGGCTCGGCGGCGGTGATGATCAGCGAGTTGGTCGACGGGTCGGCCTGGATGAAGCCGCCGGTCGAGGGCCCGGCGCCGGCGCTGACCGGTGAGGTGGCCTGGATCGAGGCACCGCCGGCCGCACCGGCCGGTTGTGCCACCTGGGCGGCGGGCGCCGCCGTGCCGGCCACGCCGGTGCTGGCGCCGCCGCCGGCTGTGCCGGTGGTGGCAAAGGCAGCGCGCAGCACCTGCGCGAGCTTGGTGGCATCGGCGTTCTTCAGGTGCACCACCCACACGTTGCCGGCGGCGGCCGAGCCTTGCAGCGGCTGGTCGAGCCGCTCGACCAGCGAGCGGATGCTGGCCATGCGCGCCGGGCTGCCGGCCTTGACCAGCAGGCTGTTGTTTCTCGAGTCGGCGATCACCGAGCTGTTGGCGCCGCCGGTGGCCACCGGCGCGCCGGGCACCGCTACGGCGCCGGAAGAGTCGGCCAGCCGCTGCACGATCGGCGCCAGGTCGGCCGCCACCGCATGGCGCAGCGGGATCACCTCGACCTCACCCGCCGCCGGCGTGTCCATCGCCGCGATGATCTTGGCGATGCGCTGCAGGTTGTCGGCGTAGTCAGTGATGACCAGCGAGTTGTTGCCCGGGTTGGCGTTGATGGTGTTGTTCGGGCTGATCAGCGGGCGCAGCACCGGCACCAGGTTGTTGGCGTTCTCGTGGTTGAGCTTGAAGATCTGGGTGAGGATCTGGTCGCCGCGGCGGCCGGTCTCGCCCACCGCCACGGTGCCGCTCTGCAGCTTGGCGTCGGCCTCGGGCACCACCTTGAACAGGCCGCCGACCTCGACCACCGTGAAGCCCAGGCCGCGCAGCGCGGCCAGGAAATTCAGGTAGGCCTCGCGCGGCGTGATCGGCTGCTCGCTGAACAGCGTGATCTGGCCCTTGACGCGCGGGTCGACGACGAACTGCTGCTTGAGGATCGCGCCCATCGCGCGAGACACCGCCTCGATGTCGGCGTTGACGAAGTTCAGCGTCACCGGCTCACCGCCGGCGAAGCGGCCACGCTGCGCGGGCGGCTTGGCGGCCTGCTGTGCTTGCGCCTGGGGCGTCTGCGCGAGCGCGCCGGCCGGCGGCAGCAGCGCGGCGCCGAGCATCGCTGCCGCCAGCGTCGCCGGGCCGCGGCGCTTCGAGGGGCGCAGGGAAGGATGTGGCTTCATGGTCATCCGATCGAAATGACGGACCGGGCGCCGTCGCGCCGCCCGATGATGTTCAGCAGGTTGGCCAGCGGCGCTTCTTCGCCGGGCGCTGCGCGCGCCTCGCCGCGAAAGCGCACGCCGCCCGGCCCGAGCGTGCCGTTTCCGCTAAGCTGCAACGCGCCCTGCTGGGTCGACAGCGTGATCTGCGAGGCGCCGCTGCCGGAGGCATCGCCCGCGAGGATCAGGCGGTAGCTGCCGAGCGTCTCCAGCGTGGAGACGCGCGAGGACACGTCGATGAGGTCGAGTTCGGCGCTGCCCGCCAGGCGCCAGCGGCCCTGCACGGTCTCGACGCTGAGCCCGGGCGAGGACAGGCGGATGCTGCCGCCCATCTGCATGGTGTTCCAGGGCGTGCCCAGGCCGGCCAGCCAGGCGGTCGGCCACTGGCCGACCCAGCCGGGGCTGGGCGCCAGCG
>NZ_JBFXIO010000425.1:0-4092 GCF_050175855.1 Piscinibacter sp. | reverse complement strand
CCCGGCGCTGTTGCAGTCGTTCGGCTTCGAATTCCTGGGCTTCGGCCGCGGCTCGGCGGGCGCCGTGCCGGTGGCGCTCACGCCGGTGCCGTCTCTGCAGGCGGCCTGACCTCGCCGGCGGCCGGCGCAGCGGCCGTCACCGCCGCGGGCCGCCACAGCATCTCGCCGCGGTCGATGATCTCGAGGCGGCCGTCGTGGTACTCCACCAGCGCGGTGAGGCTTTCCACCCAGTCGCCGTCGTTGCAGTAGAGGATGCCGTCGATCTCGCGGATCTCGGCATGGTGGATGTGGCCGCAGACCACGCCGTGCACGCCGCGCTTGCGCGCCTCGCGAGCCACCGCGGCCTCGAAGTCGCCGACGTAGCTGACCGCGCGCTTGACCTTGAGCTTGAGATAGCGCGACAGGCTCCAGTACGGCAGGCCCAAACGCGCACGCGCGCGGTTGAACCAGCGGTTGAGCTTGAGCACGAACTCGTAGGCCACGTCGCCGGTGTAGGCCAGCCACTTGGCGCACTGGATCACGCCGTCGAACAGGTCGCCGTGCGTGATCCACAGGCGCCGGCCATCGGCGGTGACGTGCACGCAGTCCTCCATCACCTCGACACCGCCGAAGCTGTGCGTCACGTAGCGGCGCGCGAACTCGTCGTGGTTGCCGGGCACGAAGATCACCCGGGTTCCCTTGCGCGCCTTGCGCAGGATCTTCTGCACCACGTCGTTGTGCGCCTGCGGCCAGTACCAGGAGCGGCGCAGCTGCCAGCCGTCGATGATGTCGCCGACGAGGTAGAGAGTGTCGCAGTGCATGTCGCGCAGGAAGTCGAGCAGCGCGCGAGCCTGGCAGCCGGGCGTGCCCAGGTGCAGATCGGAGATCCACACCGTACGCACGCGGATGCGGCCATCGTCGTCGTCGAGCTCGGGGCGCAGTTCAGGATGCAGCATGGCTTCGCATCGTCGACCGCCGCGGTGACGCGATCGTGACCCGCCCGAGTCGGATTCGTGGCGGTCGTGTCCGTCAGGTCGCGCGCGGCACCGTGGCTCGAATGGCGTCACGGGCGCGTCATGGCCGCCGCGTATCAAGCGAGGCCATGACCGAACTGACTGCCGCCGTGCGCGAAGCGCAGGCCGATGCGGACCGCCGCTTCGGTGACGGCCCGGTGCAGCCCTGGGAGCCGCCGCCGGTGCTGAGCGAGTCGACGCGAAGGCGGCTGGCCATCGTCGCGCTGGCCTCGCTGCTGGCCACCGCGCTGCTCGTGGCGATGGCCGTCGCGAAGACTGCGGCCGCTCCGGCCACGGCGCCCGCCGAGCCGGCGCGACCCGCCGTCGACGGACCTGTTGGAGACACGATGCAAGACGAGACGCACGACGACGGTGACGACGGCGGCGACGTAGCGGCGCCGCCCGTGCCCGCGCCGGCCGAGGCGACCGGCCTCGCTCTGGAGCGGCACGGCGCCGAATGGCGCCTCTCGGCCCAGGGTGCTCCCCGCCACGAGGTGCTGCACCGGCTGGTCGAGGCCAGTGGCTCCCGGCTGCATGCTGCGCCCGAGACCCTGGCCGATGCGCGTCCCGTGCGGCTGCACTGGCAGGGACCGGCGCTCGCGCCCGTCTGGCCGCTCGTGCTGGGGCACGATCTCAGCTACGCGCTGCAGTGCCGGCGCGACCGTTGCGAGGTGTGGATTCTCGGCCGGGCGGGTGTGGCCGTGCCCAGCGCCGCGGCGGGCGCCATGCTGCCCCTTGCGCAGGATCTGCCGTCCCCTGGGCTGCCCATGCCGATGCCGATTCCGATGGTCGATGACGAAGACACGAGCCCGGACCGCGACTGAACCTCGGCGCGGGCGTTTGCGCACAGTTCCCGCCGCAGGTCAATGCGAGCCCCGACGGCTCACTGGGTTGTCACGAACGCCGGGACCGCGCTGACTAGACTGCGACGCACGGAGAAGGAGTTGCGTCATGGAGCAGGCTGCCGACACGGTCACCGTCTACAGCTTCCGGGTGTTCGAGCTCGACGCCGAGGCCTACCACGTGGCCTCGTTCAAGGCGCCACGCCACGTGATCACCGAGCGCTTCCACGGCGACGTGCTGGAGGGCACGGGCGTGGAAGTGGACGCTGACGAACTCGACGAACAAGGTCGCTACCGCCGCATCGCCACCGGCTGGGGTGCGCTGGACTGAGCGGCCTCCGGGCCGCCGTGGCGGCCCGGCCGGAACGGCCTCAGCCGAAGCGCGGCGCCAGCGTTTTGCTGAACACCGAGGCGCCGGAGAGGTCGCGCAGGTCGACCGTCATCGCCGCGCTGCGCGCGTCGATATTGACCTCGCCGAAGAACTGCAGCCCGGCCAGCGGGGACAGGTTCACCTGGCCGGCCGGCGGCGCCTTGAAGAACACCACCTGCGGGCCGAAAGTGCCGTCCAGCGTGTTCGGGCCGAAGCTGCCCGCGTTGAGCGGGCCGGAGACGAATTCCCAGAAGCCGTCGAAGTCGTTGAAGGCGGCGCGCTGCGGGTCGTAGTAGTGCGCGGCGCAGTAGTGCACGTCGGCTGTCAGCCAGACGGTGTTGCGCACGCGCTGGTGGCGGATGAAGCGCAGCAGTTCGGCGATCTCCAGCTCGCGCCCGAGCGGGCCGCTGGCATTGCCGTTGGCGATGGCCTCCCAGCGCGGGATGCCCGAGGCGTTCGTGCCGTCACCGACGTTCAGGCCGATCGGCATGTCGGCGGCGATCACCTTCCACACCGCGCGCGACTTCGCCAGGCCGCGCTTGAGCCACTCCATCTGCTCGCGGCCGAGGAAGGCGGTGTCGGCGCCGGGCACCGGCTGCAGGTTGTCGGTGTTCGGGCCGCGGTAACTGCGCATGTCGATCACGAACACGTCGAGCATCGGGCCGTACGAGAAGCGGCGGTACACACGCTGCGCCTCGCGCGCATCGAAGGGCCGCATCGGCGCGTAGTCGAGGAAGGCGCGGGTGCCGCGGGCGATCAGCAGCGGCGCGTTCTTCTCGGTGTAGCGGGTGTCGGCCGAGAGGTCCTTCGAATCTGACCAGTTGTTGGTCACCTCGTGGTCGTCCCACTGCCAGATCTGCGGCACCTCGGCGTTGAAGCGGCGCACGTTCTCGTCGATCAGGTTGTAGCGGTAGCGGCCGCGGAACTCGTCGAGCGTCTCGGCCACCTTGCTCACTTCCGGAGTCACGATGTTGCGCCAGGGCTGGCCACCCTCGGCGGTGACCGACTCGCGGATCGGGCCATCGGCATACACCGTGTCGCCGCTGTGGATGAAGAAGCGCGGCTGGCGCTGTCGCATGGTCTCGTAGATCCTCATGCCGCCGAAGTCGGGGTTGATGCCCCAGCCCTGGCCGGCGGTGTCGCCGCCCCAGACGAAGCGGATGTCGCTGCCGCGGCCGTGCCCGCGGTGCCAGCCGTGGTCGTCGCGGCTGCCCGGCAGCGTGACGACGCGGCCGGTGACCGGCTCCGACACGGCGCGGTCGTTGGCCAGCGACTGGAACGACACGCGCACGAAGACCTCGCGGTTCTCCGGCAGACCGAACAGATCCTGCCGCGCGGTGAAGTCGCCGCCCTCGAGGGCATAGGGGCCGACCAGGCGCGTGGCGTTGGCGAAGCGTGCGTCCAGGCTCCACTCCACGATCATGCGAGAGGCGCGGTCGCTGCGGCTCCACACCAACAGGCGGCCGTCGGACGGATCGCCGAACTGCACGCCCTGCAGCGCGCTGGGGCGGCTGGCGTCGGCGGCGATCAGGGCGGGCGCGGCGAGGCTGCCGGCGGCGGCGGTGCCGAACTGCAGGAAGCGGCGGCGGTCGATCGAAGGGGACGAAGGCATCGGCTGTGCTCCAGGGGTGGTGGGTGGAAGCACAGGCTAGGCAGCGCGGATGGCGGTGGTGTGACGGGACCCCGCAATCTTGAAGTCACCAGTGTAGGAGCCCGCGCGAGGCCAGCGCGTTGGCTCGCGCCGTGCGGGCTCCGCAGCGGTGGTCGATGAGGTCGATGCCGGGTCTCGGGGCGGGGCGGGACGGGGCTATGGCGGCTTGCGACCCATCGGAGTCGCTCAAGTCGACTCGAAGCGGACACTCTGACTGCAAGGGAGGACGGCTTGCTG
>NZ_JBFXIO010000424.1:0-4093 GCF_050175855.1 Piscinibacter sp. | reverse complement strand
CAGGCATAGAGGTCGGCGATGTGCGCCTGCACGCGCGGCTCGCCCTGCCAGGCCGGCATCTGCAGCGCGCCCTGGCGGCGCTGCAGGATCTCGTCGACCAGCGCCTCGCGTGCCGCGCCCTCGCCGGCCGCCTGGGCCGCCGGCAGGCCCCAGTCGTAGCGGTAGAGCACGCGGCTGACGAAGCTGCGCGCGCCCATGGTCTGCACACGCGGCAGCAGGTCGGGCGCCTTGTCGCTGCCAGTGCCGGCCTCGCCGTGGCAGCCGGCGCAGCGGTCCTGGAAGACGCGCCAGCCGGTGTAGACCGACCCGGGCGGCTTGGCGGCCTGCGCCAGTTCCTGGGCCGGCTGGCGGTTCTGAACTTCCACCGCGCAGCCGGCGAAGAGCGTGGCGGTGCTGATCACGAACAGCAGCGTGGGAAAGCGGATGGCCATCAGGTTCCTCGGCGAATGCGGTTGCTCGATCCGATTCTGGTCAGTGGTGGCGTGCCGCGACTTGCCGAATGTCAGGCGCGGCGACCGTTGCGCCCGCGCTGCAGCCGCCGGTTGCCGTTGCTTGCACCTTCCCCCGCCGCGCCGGCCGGATCCGGGCGCATGTCACGGCCGGCCGCGAACAACTGTTTCCGGCGCTGCAGCACCCGCAACGCGCGCCGTTCACTGCCGGCATGGCCCATCGATCTTCCATGGCCCGCAGGCTGGGCGCCGCCGCGCTGCTGCTGGCCGCCACCCTGCTCGGCGGTTGCAGCAGTCTGCGCCTGCCCGGCCTGCCGCTGCCCTGGCCGGCCAGCACCCCTGCGCCGGCCGAGATGCCCGTCGCCGCGCCCGCCGCGCCGAAGGCACTGCCGGTGCCGGCCGCCACGCCACGCCCGCATCCGCCCGACGCCGTGCCGCGAGTGGTCTCCATCCCGCAGGGCGCGCCCAACGTTCCCTACGAGATCAAGGGCGAGGCCTACGAGCCGGAGAACGAAGACGTGCCGCTGGTCGAGACCGGCATCGCCTCGTGGTACGGCCGCCCCTTCCACGGCCGGCGCACCGCCACCGGCGAGGTCTACGACATGAACGCGATGACGGCGGCCCACAAGACCATGCCGCTGCCGAGCTATGCCGTGGTGCGCAACCCGAAGAACCGGCGCGAGGTGGTGGTGCGCGTCAACGACCGCGGCCCGTTCAAGCCCGGGCGGGTGATCGACCTCAGCCGCGCCGCAGCGCGCAAGCTGGGCATTTCGGGCATCGCCCCGGTCGAGGTGCGGCGACTCACGCACGCGGAGATCCGCAGTGGCAGCTGGAAGTTGCCGGCGCAGCGGCTGGCGGGCACGATTCACGGGAACGAGTGACGCTGACGGATCGGCAGCCACCCTGACGGATGAGTCTCTTTCGCGAACAAGCAGTCTGGCCTCAAGTTCTCGTCATCGACGCCGATGAGTGACATGTTCTTACACGATCGGCGCTTCGTCTCCCAGCCATGTCATTTATGAGTTCCATAGGCATCGCCCGCCGCCTCGCTCTCGTGTCCCTCGTGCTCTCGCTGGCCCTGGCTGCCGTGGCGGCGTTCGGCTGGGTCAATCTTCGCGCCATCGCCGAATCGGCCGACCGCACCGAGAAGCTGCGCGTGCCGCAGCTGCGCCGCATGGCGTCGCTGGAATTGCAGGTGACCCGGGTGTCGCTGCAGCTGCGCCACATGATGCTGTCGCGCACGCCACAGGAGCAGGCCGACACCCTGGCCGACATCGGCAAGAAGCGCGAGGCGATCGCGAAGCTGCTCGCCGACTACGAGAAGGACCTCTACACCGCCGAGGGCAAGGAGCGCTTCAAGGCGCTGCCGCCCATGGTGGCGCGCTTCTGGGAGGTCGGCACCGAGAATATCCGGCTGATCGAGGCCGGCCAGCGCGAAGCGGCCTTCGCCTTCCTCGTCGACAAGACGATTCCGGTGCGCAACGAGCTGCTGCAAGCGATGGATGAGACCATCGACTACCAGCAGCAATCCATGGCCAAGGACATCGACGGCATCGAGAAGGAGGCCGCCTCGACGCTGCAGACCCTGGTGGCGCTGGTGGTGGCCACCATCGTGGGCCTGGGCATCTTCTCCTGGTCGATCGCCGGCGTGCTGCGCCGCCGCGTGGCCGCCTCGCAGGCGGTGGCCGAGCGGGTGCGCGATGGTGACCTGACGGTGCCGGTGCGCGACGACGCCCGCGACGAGTTCTCGCCGCTGCTGGCGGCGCTGTCCGACATGCAGTCGGCGCTGACCCGCGTGGTCAGCGGCGTGCGCCGCAACTCCGACAGCGTGGCCACCGCGAGCGCGCAGATCGCGCAGGGCAACCAGGACCTCAGCCAGCGCACCGAGCAGCAGGCCAGCGCGCTGCAGCAGACCGCGGCGACGATGGACGAACTCGGCGCCACCGTGCGCAACAATGCCGACAACTCGCGCCAGGCCAACCAGCTGGCCAGCAGCGCCAGCGAAGTCGCCCAGCGCGGCGGCGAGGTGGTCGGCCGCGTGGTCGAAACCATGCGCGGCATCGACGCCAGCAGCAAGAAGATCGCCGACATCATCGGCGTGATCGACGGCATCGCCTTCCAGACCAACATCCTCGCGCTCAACGCCGCGGTGGAAGCGGCGCGTGCCGGCGAGCAGGGCCGCGGCTTCGCCGTGGTGGCCGGCGAGGTGCGCACGCTGGCGCAGCGCAGCGCCGAGGCGGCGCGCGAAATCAAGGCGCTGATCGGCAGCAGCGTCGAGCAGGTCGAGCAGGGCACGGCGCTGGTCGGCCAGGCCGGCCAGACGATGGAGGACATCGTCGCCTCGATCCGCCGCGTCAGCGACATCGTGGCCGAGATCAGCGCCGCCAGCCAGGAGCAAAGCTCCGGTGTCGGCCAGGTCGGCCAGGCGGTCACGCAGATGGACCAGGCCACACAGCAGAACGCCGCGCTGGTCGAACAGAGCGCTGCCGCCGCCGAAAGCCTGAAGCAGCAGGCCGAGCAGCTGGTGCGCGCGGTCTCGGCTTTCCGGCTGGCCGCCTGAAACGACGCGCGGCCGCTCAGCGCTGGCTGCGGCCCTTCTTCGCGTCGACCTCAGCGAGCTGCTGCTTGAGCAGCAGGTAGAGCACGCGGGCGTTGTCCACGCTCATCGCCAGCACGCTGCTGGGCTCGCCGTCGTCGCGCGGCGGCTGCGGCTGCACCAGTGCGTCGACGCGGGCGCGCAGCATGCCGTGGCTCTGCGTCATCGCCTTGATGCGCTGCAGTTCGATCGAATGCGTCTTCATGCGGCGAGCGTAGCGCACGGGCGGACAATACGGGCCTGCCCATGCAAGCCGTTCCCGACATCTTCGAGCATCCGCTCGACGCCGCCGAGTTCAAGCGCCCTGCGCACCGGCCGGGCGTCGAGCTGTACCGCGCACACATCGTGCGCCATGCGTTCGAGCCGCACACCCACGAGGCCTTCGGCCTGGGCGCCATCGAATCCGGCGTGGAGCGCTTCCGCTATCGCGGCGAGGAGCACCTCGCGCCGGCCGACACGCTGGTGCTGATGAACCCCGACGAGCTGCACACCGGCCGCGCCGAGACGAATGCCGGCTGGCGCTACCGCATGGCCTACCTCGACGCGCCGGTGCTGGAGGAACTCAGCGGCGAGCGCGGCTGGTGGTTCGCCGAGGCGGTGGGCCGCGACGCGCCCCGCGCACAACGCATCAGCCGGCTGCTTCGGCAGCTCTGGCACGCCCACGAGCCGCTGGCCTTCGACGGGCTGCTGCAGGACCTGGTCGACGAACTGCGCCCGGCCGCGCGCCGCGCCGCGCCGGCGCGCGACGGGGCGCTGCCCCGCTTCGCTCCGGTGATCGAGCTACTGCGCGAGCGCCTGGCCGAACGTCTGACGCTGGTGGACCTGGCCGCGGCCGCCGGGCTCAGCCCGTTCCACTTCCAGCGCCAGTTCAAGCGCGCCCACCACGCCACGCCGCAGCAGATGCTGATGGCGCTGCGGCTGTTCGAGGCCAAGCGGCGGCTGGCCGCGGGCGATGCGCCGGCCGACGTGGCAGCGGCCACCGGCCTGGCCGACCAGGCCCACCTGACACGCGCCTTCGCGCGCCGCTACGGCGTCACGCCGGCGCGCT
>NZ_JBFXIO010000423.1:0-4103 GCF_050175855.1 Piscinibacter sp. | reverse complement strand
GAATGTCGAGGCGAACGCCGGATCGCGCATGAGCACGCTGAGCATCACGCGCGCCGGTCGCCATCCGCTGCCCGGATGGGGCGGCAACCTGCGCGTGGAGAGGGTGCGCGAGTGCGGTGTGCCACTGGCCTGGCTCGCGCACCTCGAACTGCGCGAACGCAGCGGCGGCGAGCAGTTCCAGGCCGGATTCGGCCGGCCGCCGCGCAGCCTGAAGAAGCAGTTCCAGGCCCAGGCCGTGCCGGCCTGGGAGCGCGACGGGCCGCTGGTCTACAGCGGCGGGCAGCTGGTGTTCGTGCCCGGCCTGGGGCTGGACGCGCGCGTCATCGGCCTGCCGGGCCAGGCCCTCGTGCACCTGTCATGGGAGCGCAAGTCGGGCGGATAGAATGTCGGGTTCACGAGCGCGGCGTGACCCCCTTCGAGCAATCACCGCGGCCCGATCTTTCCATGGCACTCATCGTTCACAAGTACGGCGGCACGTCGATGGGCTCGACCGAGCGCATCCGCAACGTTGCCAAGCGCGTCGCCAAATGGGCGCGGGCTGGGCATCAGATGGTGGTCGTGCCCTCGGCCATGAGCGGCGAGACCAATCGCCTGCTCGGCCTGGCCAAGGAGCTCTCACCGGCCACGACCTCGCCCGAACTTCAGCGCGAGCTCGACATGATCGCCTCGACCGGCGAGCAGGTCTCGGTGGGCCTGCTGGCCATCGCCCTGCAGGCCGAAGGCATGCCGGCGGTGAGCTACACCGGCTGGCAGGTGCCCATCGCCACCGACAGCGCCTACACCAAGGCGCGCATCCAGAGCATCGACGACCAGCGCGTGCGCGCCGACCTCGCCGCCGGCAAGGTGGTCATCATCACCGGCTTCCAGGGCGTGGACGAGCAGGGCAACATCACCACGCTCGGCCGCGGCGGCTCCGACACCTCGGCGGTGGCGGTGGCGGCGGCGCTCAAGGCCGACGAATGCCTGATCTACACCGACGTCGACGGCGTCTATACCACCGACCCGCGCATCGTCCCCGAGGCGCGCCGGCTGCACACCATCAGCTTCGAGGAAATGCTGGAGATGGCCAGCCTCGGCTCCAAGGTGCTGCAGATCCGCTCGGTGGAGTTTGCCGGCAAGTACCGCGTGCCGATGCGCGTGCTGTCGAGCTTCACGCCGTGGGACATCGCGATCGAGGAAGAGGCCCGCTCGGGCACGCTGATTACCTTTGAGGAAGACGAGAAGATGGAACAAGCCGTCGTGTCCGGCATCGCGTTCAACCGCGACGAAGCCAAGATCAGCCTGCTGGGCGTGCCCGACAAGCCCGGCATCGCTTTCTCGATCCTCGGGCCGGTGGCCGACGCCAACATCGATGTCGACGTCATCATCCAGAACGTCTCCCACGACGGCAAGACGGACTTCTCCTTCACGGTGCACCGCAACGACTACCAGCGCACGCTCGACCTGCTCAAGAGCACAGTGGTTCCCAAGACCGGTGCCGCCGAGGTCAGTGGCGACACCAAGATCTGCAAGGTCAGCATCGTCGGCATCGGCATGCGCTCGCACGTCGGCGTGGCCAGCAAGATGTTCCGCGCGCTCAGCGAGGAGGGCATCAACATCCAGATGATCACCACCAGCGAGATCAAGACCAGCGTGGTGATCGACGAGAAGTACATGGAACTCGCCGTGCGCGCGCTGCACAAGGCGTTCGATCTCGATCAGGCTGCGGCCTGACGGGGCGAAAAGGCCGCGAACGCGGCTAGAATGCCAGACTTCGCCGGAGTCGTGACCGAGAGGCCGAAGGTGCTCCCCTGCTAAGGGAGTATGCGGGCAAAACCTGCATCGAGGGTTCGAATCCCTCCGACTCCGCCAGATGCAGTGAAAGCAGGCCCTTCGGGGCCTGTTCTCTTTGTGCGTCCAGCGCGAGCCTCAGAACTTGTAGCTGAAGCCCAGCTTGAGCGCAGGATAGGCCTTGAGCTTGTCGACGCTCTCCTGAAGGTTGGCCTGCTCGGCAGCGATGTTGCCCGCGCCCGCGGCCGCCAGAATGCCGGCCGAGGGTGTGAGCTTCGCGTCGGCCTTGCCGATCACCACACCCAGGTCGGCATAGAAATTCATGCCGCTGGCGGGTTGGTGGTGCCCCCATCCGATGCCGACGTAGGGCGCTGCAGAAGGGAACTTCGCTTCGGCGGCGACGTTTTCGCCAGCGGCCGGATAGCTCGTGCCGTTGATCGTGATCGTGCCGTTCGTCGCCACGGCATCGCCCGACGCCTTGCGGGTGCCGAGCAGCGCGCCGGCGGTCACGCGGAAGCCGCCCGCGAGGAAGAAGTCTCCATAGACGCCGAGGCTGGAAAACTTCAGCCTTGTGTCGTAGGTGGCGCCATTGCGCTCGAAGTCGCGCGCGAGGTCGAGGAACTCGGCGCTCATGCGCAGTCCCATCGCGCCGCCGATACGGTCGCCGATGCCGACCTCCAGACCCGTCGTGCCTAGGCCGGCGAAGACCTCCATGGCTCGCGCCGGCATGACACTGAGCAGGGTGCCGCCCACGAGCAGCAGGCTGGCGGCCATCAGGCGGGCGTCTCGTGCTCGAGCGCTGCGCAGGCTGGCTCGAACGACAGATCCGTTAGTTGACATAATATACATCGTAGCGCATCAGACTAGGCGGTCTGACACGTCCAGATCGTCGATTCCCGGCGCATCGCTGCCCGCCGCAGCCATGTCCGTCGGACCGGGCTTGTCCAGCGGCCGGCAGATCCGGCTGCTCAGCCGGTTCAAGCGTTCGGAACGCTCCATCTCCGCGACGACGGCGGCAGGATTCAACAGGAGCGCAAACGGGTTCGCAACGGGCTGTGCTGACTGCATCGAGGACCTCCGGCATGAGCACTGGGATGAATGCACTCTAGGCGCGGTCATCGGCCCTGGAAGTCGTCGGAGCGCCATTCGCCCTGTAGGAAAAAACCTGACAAGGCCACTCCGGCGTGAACTGCTGCCGGGATCTCAGCGCGGCAACTTCTCGAAACGTTCGACGATGAAGTCGCGGCCACCCAGTTCGGCGAAATCTATGGCCTGCAGTCCCCGCTGGTTGCGGCGCCGCGGATCGGCGCCTCGTTGCAGCAGCAGTTCCACCGTGGACTCCGGGGCATTCTGAGCGGCCAGCATGAGCGGTGTGGTGCCGTTGGGGGCCAGCGCATCGACGCTGGCGCCTCGCTCCAGCAGCAGGCGCACGAGTGCCGTGCTCGGCCCGCTGGCGGCATAGTGGATCGGCGACCAGCCGCCGTGCTGCACCGTGGCGCCACGCTCGATCAGACGCTGGCTGGCTTCCAGGTCGCCGGCGATCGCCGTGAGCATCAGCGCGCTCTCGCCGGCGCCGTTCATCGCGTTCACGTCGATGTCCGGGTGCGCGAGCAGTGCCTGGAACACACGCGGCGACTCGCGCCTGACCGCCAGCACGAGCGCCGGCAAGCCCTTCGGATCACGGCTGTTGGGATCCACGCCCTGAGCCAGCAGCGATTTCAGGCGGCCGACGTCGTCGCGGATGACGGCAACGAACAAGTCGTCGTAGCTACCGGCTCTGGCACCAAGACATGCAGTCAAAACAACGAGATAGAGCGCAAACTTGATGCAAAGCTTCATTATTGCGATATCCGAAACGAGGGCTGCAAGCTTATGTTTGGCTTGCATTTGGGACACTCTTCTCAAGTTTTACTTGAAGTCTTGAAAAGTGCTTCGAAATTGCCCGTGGTGGTCTCGGCCACCGTCTCCAAGGCCACGCCCTTGAGTTCGGCCAGTTTGGCAGCGACAAGCGGCACGAGTGCGGGTGTGTTCGTCTTGCCCCGGAACGGCACGGGCGCCAGATAGGGGCTGTCGGTCTCGATCAGGCAACGCTCCAGCGGCACGAACCGCGCCACCGCCTGGAGATCCGTCGCGTTCTTGAAGGTGACGATGCCGGAGAACGACACGTAGAAGCCCAGATCCAGCGCCGCCTTCGCCACCTCCAGCGTCTCGGTGAAGCAATGGAAGACGCCGCCGACGCGGTCACCCCCCTCCTCCCGCAGGATGCGCAGCGTGTCTGCCGATGCGCTGCGGGTATGGATGACCAGCGGCAACCCGGCGGCTCGCGCGGCCTG
>NZ_JBFXIO010000422.1:0-4112 GCF_050175855.1 Piscinibacter sp. | reverse complement strand
GTTCAAGCAGCTGGCCGGCGCGCCGCTGACGCACGTGCCCTACAAGGGCAGCGCGCCCGCGGTGCAGGACGTGATCGGCGGCCAGATCCCGATGAGCTTCGAGACCGCCACCGTCGCGCTGCCGCATGTGCAGTCGGGCAAGGTGCGCGCACTGGCGGTGACCTCGGCACAGCGCAGCAAGGTGCTGCCCGAGGTGCCGACGCTGCAGGAGGCCGGCATCGCCGGATTCGACGTGGCGAGCTGGCAGGCCTTCTACGCGCCGGCCGGCACGCCCGCCGCGGTGGTGCAGCGCATGAACGCCGAGATCGCGAAGATCTTCGCCACGCCGGAGATGAAGGCCAAGCTCGACGGGCTCGGCCTGGACCACGTGCCCAACACGCCCGAGCAGTTCGCCGCCTTCGGCCGCAACGAGCTGGCGAAGTGGCAGAAGGTGGTCAAGGACGGCAAGCTGAAGGCCGAATGACGACGTGGGCACGGTACCGCGCATCATCCGCATGAACGATCGCGACAACGTCGCGATCGTCGCCAACGACGGCGGGCTGCCGGCCGGCACGGTGCTGCCCGGCGGCCTGGTGCTGGCCGAGCGCGTGCCACAGGGCCACAAGGTGGCGCTCGTCGACATCCCCGAGGGCGGCGCGGTGCGCCGCTACGACGTGGCGATCGGCTTCGCGCTCGCACCGATCGCAGCCGGCCGCTGGGTGCACGAGAAGCTGCTGCAAATGCCCGAGGCGCGCGGGCTCGACGCGCTGCCGGTGGCCAGCGCACCGCGCGTGCCCCTGGAACCGCTCGACGGCTACACCTTCCAGGGCTTCCGCAACGCCGACGGCTCGGTGGCCACGCGCAACCTGCTGGCCATCACCACCACCGTGCAGTGCGTGGCCGGCGTGGTTGAGCATGCGGTGCAGCGCATCCGCCGCGAGCTGCTGCCGCTCTTCCCCTACGTCGACGACGTGGTCGGCCTGGAGCACGGCTACGGCTGCGGCGTGGCGATCGACGCGCCGGATGCCGCGATCCCGATCCGCACGCTGCGCCACATCAGCCTGAACCCCAATTTCGGCGGCGAGCTGATGGTGGTGAGCCTGGGTTGCGAGAAGCTGCAGCCGGACCGCCTGCTGCCGCCCGGAACGATCGCGATCGGCACCGAAGGCACCGATCCCGCGCTCGACGTCGTCTGTCTGCAGGACGAGGCGCACGTCGGCTTCGGTGCGATGATCGACGCCATCCTGCGCCAGGCGCGCGTGCACCTCGAGCGGCTGAACCGGCGTCGGCGCGAGACCGTGCCGGCCTCGGCGCTGGTGGTGGGCGTGCAGTGCGGGGGCAGCGATGCCTTCTCCGGCGTCACCGCCAACCCGGCGGTGGGCTTCATGAGCGATCTGCTGGTGCGCGCCGGCGCCACCGTGATGTTCAGCGAGGTCACCGAGGTGCGCGACGCGATCGACCAGCTCACCGCGCGCGCTGCCACGCCCGAGGTGGCGCGCTCGATGGTGCGCGAGATGGCCTGGTACGACGCCTACCTGCAGCGCGGCCGCGTCGACCGCAGCGCCAACACCACGCCCGGCAACAAGGCCGGCGGCCTGTCCAACATCGTCGAGAAGGCGATGGGCTCGATCGTCAAGAGCGGCACGGCGCCGATCAGCGGCGTGCTGGCGCCGGGCGAGAAGCTCGCGCCCGGCCAGCGCGGCCTGATCTACGCCGCCACGCCGGCCAGCGACTTCATCTGCGGCACGCTGCAGCTGGCCGCCGGCATGAACCTGCACGTCTTCACCACCGGCCGCGGCACGCCTTACGGGCTGGCCGAGTGCCCAGTGGTCAAGGTGGCCACGCGCAGCGAACTGGCGCGCCGCTGGCACGACCTGATGGACGTCGACGCCGGCCGCATCGCCAGCGGCGAGAGCACGATCGAGGACATGGGCTGGGAACTCTTCCACCGCCTGCTGGCCACGGCCAGCGGCGAGCGCACCTGGGCCGAGCGGCACCGGCTGCACAACGCGCTGGTGCTGTTCAACCCAGCGCCGGTGACCTGAGCAGGACGAGCATGCCGTCGCGGCGCATCAGCGTGCCGTCGCGCTCCATGGCGGCGAGCGTGCGGTACAGGGTCTCGTGGGTCAGGCCCAGTTCGCCGGCCAGCTCTCGCAAGGTACCGCGCAACGCGTAGCTCGGGCGGTCCCCCTGCGCCTCGGTGATCAGCAGGTGGCGAACGCGATCGGCGGCGTTGCGCAGCGACAAGCGCTCGATGCGCGCCCGCGCACCGCGCAGCTGCCGCGACACGATGGCAAGCCACGCCATGGCGAAGTCCGGGTCCGAGCGCAGCTTGCTCGCCAGCGCGCTGGCATCCAGGCACGCGACCTCGACGTCGGTGGCCGCCATGGCCGTGCAGTGGTAGCGCCCGCTGTGCAGCGACGCTTCGGCGAAGAACTCGCCGGCCTGGGCGGCGTGGATGACGACGTCCTCGCCGCCTCGCCCATAGCGCCGCAACACCACCCTGCCACGCACGAGGTAGAACACATGGCGAGCCTCGGCATTGGCGCGAAAGATCTCGTCGCCCTTGACATAGGCCCGTCGGCTGGCGAGCGACTCGACCAGACCCGGTGGTGCCACACCGTTCATGGCGGCACGCTGTCGTGCAATTGCATATGACTTCGATCATATGCGGCACAGCGACGCTGCCGGCAACATGCCGACCTCCAGGAGACCAGCCCATGCACCACCGCCTGTCCAGCGCTCTGCTCATCGTCGCGTTCGCCGTCGCTGCCTGCGCCACGCCGTCGGGCCACGACGGCGCAGCGCACCACCACGCCGATGCGCAGCAGGCGCTCGCGGATCGCCGTGTGCCGGTGGACTTCCCGGAGCCCCTGCGCTCGCACACGCTCGCGAACATGCGCGACCACCTGCACGCCCTGGGCGAGATCCAGCAGGCGCTGTCGAAGGCGGACTACGACCGCGCCGCCGAACTCGCCGAGCGTCGCCTGGGCATGTCGTCGCTGCAGTCGCACGGTGCCCACGACGTGGCGAAGTTCATGCCCCGCGAGATGCAGGAGGCAGGCACCGCCATGCACCGCAGCGCCAGCCAGTTCGCCACGGTGGCCAAGGACGCCTCGGTCAGCGGCGATCTGCGCGGCGCTCTGGCCGCGCTGGCACGCGTCAACCAGACCTGCGTGGCCTGCCACGCGGGCTTCCGCCTGAAGTAGCCCGGCCGCGCCGCCCTCAGCGCACGTCCGCGCGCAGCGCCGAAGCCGCGACCACGCGATCCCGCCCCGCCGCCTTGGCGGCGTAGAGAGCACGGTCGGCCTCGGCCCAGCAGCGTTCCCAGTCGGCCTTCTGAGCGCAGCGGCCCGAAATGCCGATGCTGACCGTGCAGTGCAGCGGCACCTTGGCGCCGGGCACACGGATGTCGAGCTTGCGCACGGCGGCCAGCAGCCGCTCGGCCAGCGCCCGGGCCACGCCGTCGTCGGCCGCCACGCAGCCGACCAGGAACTCCTCGCCGCCGGTGCGGGCGATGAAGTCGCTGGCGCGCACGCTGGCAGCCAGGGCCGAGGCCACCTCGCGCAGCACGCGGTCGCCGGCGGCGTGGCCGTGGCTGTCGTTGATGCGCTTGAAGTGGTCGATGTCGACCTGCAGCAGCGTCACCGGCCGCGTCTCGCGCGCGGCGAAGTGGCGCGCCATCACTTCGTCGAGTCCGTTGCGGTTGAGCAGCCGGGTGAGCGGGTCGCGCGCGGCGAGTTCGGCGAGCTGCGTGGTCAGCCGCGAGAACACCAGCCACACCAGGTTCAGCCCGAGCATCACTGCGGCCAGCGAGGCATAGCCGTAGTAGATCTGGGCCAGCGCGCCCTGGTAGAACGAGCCGGTGTCCATGACCAGCATTGCCAGCGCACGCGCCAGGCCCAGCATCGCGAGCGAGCCCATCATCACGGCCAGCATGGCCAGCGGCGCGCGCAGCGCGCGGTTCTCGTGCCCGCGGGACCGCAGGGCGGCCAGCGCGAGGGCGCCGAACAGCAGGGCCAGCGTGAGGTTGTGCAGCACGCGCCGGCCGTCCAGCCCGCGCCACTCGAACACCAGCGCATGCACGGCGGCGTAGGCCAGTGCAAAGCCCACCAGCAGCGGCCAGCGGCCCG
>NZ_JBFXIO010000421.1:0-4113 GCF_050175855.1 Piscinibacter sp. | reverse complement strand
CGCCGACATCATCTGGGCGATCAAGGTACTGCGCCTGACCGAGTGCGCCTATCCCTTCGCGCGCAACTTCCCCCACCTCGCCGCGTGGTACGCGCGGGTCTCGGCACGGCCCGGCTTCCGCCAGGGAGTGCTCGGGCGCTACAAGCTCGTCCACCACGTCTTCCGCGTGAAGGGCGTGCTCATGAACCTGTTCGGGCGCGGCGTCGCCAACGCCAGCCGCGTCGCCGCCTGAGGAGACGACCATGACCAAACCATTACGCGTCGGCATCCACCTGTTCGACAACATGACCATGCTCGACGGCTACGCGCCGCTGCAGGCGCTGTCCTTCGTGCCCGGGCTCGAGGTCACCACCTTCGCGAAATCGACCGCGCCGCTGCGCTCGGATTGCGGCGCCATGCTGCTCGCCGCGCACGATCTCGTCGACTGCCCGGCGCTCGACGTGCTGGTCATGCCGGGCGGCGGCGACGTGCTACCGCAGATGCAGGACCCCGATCTGCAGGCCTTCCTGCGCGAACGCGCAAACGACTTCGCCTGGGTCACCTCGGTCTGCACGGGCTCACTCATCCTGGCCGAGGCGGGGCTGCTCGACGGCTACCGCGCGACCACCCACTGGGGCTGGTTGCCACGCCTCGCGCGCTACCCCGGCATCGAGGTCGCCGACGAACGCGTGGTGGTCGATCGCAACCGCGTCACCGGCGGCGGCATCACCGCCGGCCTCGATTTTGCCCTCACCCTGGCCGCCACCGTGGTCGGCGACGAGGCCGCGCAGGCGGCGCAACTGGTGATGCAGTACGAGCCCGTCCCGCCCTACGCCTGCGGCCACCCGGCGCGCGCACCGGCGCCGCTCACCGCCGCGGTGCGCGGCATGGTCGACCAGCGCTGCGCTGCGCTGGACGCCTGGCTCGATCGGCGCACCTGAGCCATAGCGCCCCGGGTCACGAACAGGCGGCTGAAGAACGCGTTGAGGAAGGCCGGGCGCGCTACGCCGCGGACGGCCTCCGCAGTCGCTCTTCAGTTGCCTGCCAGCCGTCGCTGCTCCTGGCGCAGGTAGAGGTTGTTGGCGATCAGGGCACTCACCACCAGCCCCGCGCCGACCAGTTCGATGGTCTCGAAGCGATGGCCCTGCACGGCGCGGTAGGCGAAGGTCACCACCGGCATGCAGTTGATGAAGAGCGTGGCATTGAGGCCGCCGATGCGCTGGATGGCGCCGTTCCACGCCAGCATGGCGAGCAGCACGCCGACGAAGGTCAGGTAGAGCATCTGCCAGGCCACGCTGTGCACCGCGGCAAGGCTCGGTGTGTGAATCACGCCGGCGGCGACCAGCGTCGCCGTGACCGCGGTCGTCGCGAGCCCACCGGGCAACATAGTCAGCACCGTCACGCGCCACACCGACCAGCCGCCCAGGCGGCCGAGGCCCATGGTGTAGACCACCCAGCACAGGGCGCTGACGAAGATGATGCAGTCGCCGAGCACCTGGCGCGGCGATTCGACGAGGTCGAGCTGGCCCTTCGTGACCACCAGCAGCACGCCGGTGAAGGCGCCGAGCATGCACAGGGCGGTGACCAGTGCCGGGCGCCGTCCGCGCAGGATCCACACCGCGAGCGCCGCGATCATCGGCTGGGTGCTGACGATGACCACCGCATGCTCGGCGCGCGACAACGACATGCCGAGGAAGGTCAGCATGGGCGAACCGCAGATGCCGATCACGCCGAGGCCGATGGCGAGCTTCGCGCGGCCGTCGTAGCGCAGCGCCGCGCGGCCCTCGCGCATGACCAGGATCGCGGCCAGGCAGAGCGCGGCGACCAGGTAGCGCGTGGCCGTCATGTGGAAGGGCTCGATGGCGACGAAGGCGTCCTTGGCCACCGGCAGCTGCACGCCCCAGGTCAGGGTGGCGAACAGCGCGGCCGCGAGGCCGGTGCCAAATCCGCGCGCCATGACGGCCGGCTCAGACGGCTGCCGGCGCGGCGACGCCGCGGCCGGCATCACGCGCCCGCGAGAGCAGGAACAGCACCACCGAGAGATTGACCAGGTTCCAGCCGATGCCGTGGACGAAAGCCACGGAGTAGGAACCGGTCCAGTCGAAGATCGCGCCCGAGGTCCAGCCACCCACCGCCATGCCGGCGATGGTGGCGAGGATGACGACGCTGAGCCGGCTGCCGGCCTGCGCGGCGGGGAAATACTCGCGCACGATGAGTGCGTAGCAAGGCACGATGCCGCCCTGGAAGAGACCGAACAGGGCCGCCGCGCCGTACAGTGCGGTGAGCGACTGCGCCGGCAGGAAGGCGACCAGCGCGACGCCCTGCAGGGCCGAACTGATGAGGAGCGTGCGCAGGCCGCCGATGCGGTCGGAGACCACGCCGAAGACGAGCCGCGAGGCGATGCCGCAACCGAGCATGACGGCCAGCATCTGCGCGCCGCGAGCCGGGCCGAAGCCGAGATCGCCGCACAGCGAGACGATGTGGACCTGCGGCATGGCCATGGCCATGCAGCAGCCGAAGCCGGCCAGTGCGAGCAGGCCGAGCAGGCCGTTCGGGGTCAGGCCGAGCACCGCCGGCGAGCCGGCGCTGCCGCCGTCGCCGCGGATGGCGTCGTCGCCCAGCGGGCGGCGCAGGAGCGCGAGCAGGGTCGGCAGCATCAGCGCAACGCTGATCCCGGCGATGTTCAGGTAGGCCGCGCGCCAGTCCGACTCGGCCAGCATGTCGACCAGCAGCGGCGGCCAGATCGCGCCGCCGACGTAGTTGCCGCAGGCGGCGATGGCGACGGCCAGTCCGCGCCGGCGCGTGAACCACTTGGAGATGTCGGCGACCAGCGGCGCAAACACCACGGCGCAGCCGAAACAACCGATCTGCACGTGGGCGAGATTGAACAACAGCACGCTGTCGCTGGTCGCCGCCTGCACGTAGGCGAGCGCGAGCAGCACGGCGGAGACCGCCAGCGGCGCGACCACGCCGTAGCGATCGACGGCGCGCCCGGCCAGCAGCCCACCGACGCCGAAGCCGATCATGACCATGGTGTAGGGCAGCGAGGCGCCCGCGCGCGAGAGCCCGAAGTCGAGCTGGAATGCGGGCATGGCGACCACCACGACGAACATGCCGGCACTGCCCACGGTAGCGAGCAGCAGGCAGGCGGCCAGGCGGCACCAGGCATAGCCGGAATCGAGGGCGGCGGTCTTCATCGCGGGTCGGTCGTGAGCAGACGGTCGAGCGGCGGCACGATACGCGAAATCAGAAGCGAGGTCGAAGCCTCATTCGGGATGCGGACGATCGTCGGTGAAGTGGCCGAAGCGGAACAGCAGCGCCGGCATCACCAGCAGGTTGAGCACGGTCGAGGAACACAGACCGCCGACGATGATGGCGGCCATCGGACCCATGATCTCGCGTCCCGGGTTGTCGCTGTCGACGGTCAGGGGCAGCATGGCGAGCGCGGTGACCAGCGCGGTCATGAGGATCGCCGGCAACCGTTCGCGCGCGCCGCGCAGGGCGGTCGCCAGGTTCCAGGGTTCGCCCTCGATCCGCACCAGGTGGTCGTAGTGCGAGACCAGCATGATCGAGTTGCGCACCGTGATGCCGAACAGGGTGACGAAGCCGACCACCGAACCGACCGAGACCACGCCACCGGCGAGCATCACCGCCGCCACGCCACCGGCCAGCGAGAACGGCAGGTTGAGCCCGATCAGCAGCAGGTAGCGCAGGCGCCCGACCGCCATGTAGATCAGCAACAGCACGCCCAGCCCGCACAGGGCCGCGTGCCAGACCAGTTCGCGGCGCGCCGCGGCCTGCTCGACGGCGGCGCCGGTGAACTCGACATGCATGCCGTGGGGGAAGGTCATCCGCGCGAACACCTGCGCGCGCAGTTCCGCCATGAAGCCAGCGAGATCGCGTCCGGCGACATCGGCCGTCACCACCTGCAGGCGTTGACCATTGCGGTGCAGGACGTTGTAGCGGCCGGCCATCTGCACGACCTCGGCAACATCGGCGAGACGCACCGGGCCGCCCGGTCCGTGGGCAACGACGAGTTCGCCCAGCGTGCCGGCCGCGGCGCGGACCGCCGCCGGCAGCAGGATCACCACCGGCACGCGCTGGGTGCCGCGATGCAGTTCGTTGACGGTGGCC
>NZ_JBFXIO010000420.1:0-4120 GCF_050175855.1 Piscinibacter sp. | reverse complement strand
CGAGAACCTCCCGAAGTCGAGCCAGCGCGGGACCGGCCTCGCGCTGCAGTCCAACCACAGGCTGGGCGGCCAGCAGCTGACCGTGGGCGCCACCTTCGACCGCGCGCGCAGCAACTTCGAGCAGACCGAGGCGGAGGGCGACCTCGACGCCACCCGCGCCGTGGTGCCCACCGACGATCCGGAAGTCGACGCGCTGATCTCGGGCACGACGCGCACCGCCAGCGTCTTCGTGCACGACCTGATCTCGCTGGCACCGAACCTGCAGCTCACGCTGGCCGGCCGCTACAACGACACCCGCGTCAGCACCGTCGACGACGGCCGCATCCAGCTCGGCCTGCCGACCACGCTCGACGGCGAAGGGCGGTACCGGAAGTTCAACCCGGCCGCCGGCCTGACCTGGCAGGCCAGCTCGTCGATGACGGTCTTCGGCAGCCTCAGCCAGGGCAACCGCGCGCCCAGCCCGATCGAGCTGGGCTGCTCCGACCCGGCCAACGCCTGCGTGCTGCCCAACGCGCTGCAGTCCGACCCGCCGCTCAAGCAGGTGGTGTCGCGCACGCTGGAAGTCGGCGCGCGCGGCAAGTTCGCGCCGGCGCTGAACTGGAACGCCGCGCTGTTCCACACCGTCAACAGCGACGACCTGCTGTTCATCAGCAACGGGCTGGCGGCCGGCTACTTCACCAACTTCGGCCGCACGCAGCGCCAGGGCCTGGAGCTCGGCCTGTCGCAGCAGTACAGCAGCTTCGGCTGGTCGGCGAGCTACAGCTACCTGCGCGCCACCTACCAGTCGTCGGCCTGCATCGTGGCCGAGCACAACAGCAGCGCCGAGGCCAGCCCGAACTGCACCGGCGACGACGAGATCGAGATCCGCCCCGGCGACTCGATCCCCGGCCTGCCGCGGCACAGCTTCAAGCTCGCCGCCGACTGGCTGGCGCTGCCGGGCTTGAGCGTGGGCGCGCAGCTGCGCGCGTACTCCGGCCAGTACGTGCGCGGCAACGAGAACAACCAGCACCAGCCCGATGGCGTGGACTTCAACGGTGCCGGCCGCATCGGCGGCTTCGCGGTGGTCGACCTGACGGGCAGCTGGAAGTTCGGCAGGAATGTCGAGCTGTTCGGCAAGGTGGCCAACGTGTTCGACCGCCGCTATGCGACCGCCGGTCTGCTCGGAGAGAACGCCTTCGATGCCGCCGGCGCGCTGCAGGCGCCGGCCGATTGGCGCGCCGAGCAGTTCGTCGGGCCGGGCGCGCCGCGCGCCGCCTGGGTGGGCGTGCGCATGAGCTTCTGACGCCGCTGCCTGCGGCTTGCCTCTTGCTTGGCTGACTGCGCGCGGCGCCCTATGCGCCGCACGCGACGCATTGTGTGCCGCTCCATGGCACCATGCGCGCAGAACGAGGCAGAGGAGACGCTGCATGGATCGCAACGATGCGCTGCTGGCCGACTGGCGGCAGCGCGCGCTGGCCCTGGAAGCCGAGGTCGGCAAGGCAGTGATCGGCCAGGACCGCATCCTTCGGCTGGTCAACACCGCGGTGTTCGCGCGCGGCCACGTGCTGCTGCAGGGCGACGTCGGCGTCGGCAAGACCACGCTGCTGCGCGCCTTCGCGCAGGTGCTCGGTGGTGCCTTCGCGCGCACCGAGGGCACGGTCGACCTGATGCCCAACGACCTCGTCTACTACACCTACATCAGCGAGGAAGGCCGGCCCGCGGTCGAGCCCGGCCCGTTGATCCGCCACGGCGAAGACCTGGCGATCTTCTTCTTCAACGAGATCAACCGCGCCCGGCCGCAGGTGCATGCGCTGCTGCTGCGCGTGATGGCCGAGCGCAGCGTGTCGGCCTTCAACCGCGAGTTCCGCTTCCCCCACCTGCTCGTGTTCGCCGACCGCAACCGCGTCGAGCGCGAGGAGACCTTCGAGATCAGCTCCGCCGCGCGCGACCGCTTCATGATGGAGATCACCATCGAGCCGCCGGCCGACGACGCGATGCGCCGCGCGCTGATGTTCGACCCGCGCTTCCACGACACCGACCGGCTGGTGGGCGCGCTGCAGCCGGCAATGGTCGAGCACCGCGAGCTCAACGGCGTGGCCGAGGCGATCCAGCGCAGCGTGCAGGCCAGCGACGCGCTGCAGGACTACGCGCTGCGCCTGTGGCGTGCCACCGCCGAGCCGCAGGCCTTCGGCGTGACGCTGCCCGACCTCGACGTGTCGCAGCTGATGCTCGCCGGCGCCAGCCCGCGCGGCATGAGCCTGCTGCTGCGTGCTTCGCGCGTGGCCGCCTGGCTGCAGGGGCGCAGCTACGTGACGCCGGAAGACGTGCAGGCCGTGTTCATCGAGACCATCGCGCACCGGCTGTGCTACCAGCCGGTGTACGAACTGCACCGACACGAGATCTCGCCGCGGCTGATGGCGGCGATCCTCGCGGCGGTGGCGGCGCCCTGAATCGCGATGGTCCGAATTCGGGAACTGCACTACCGCATCGCCGGCGCGGCCACCGGGCTGTTCCCCGGCGCGCACCGCAGCCGCAGCGGCGCGGCCGGCTTCGAGTTCCGCGGCCACGCGGCGCTGCAGGACGCGCCCGACGCCCGCCGCCTCGACCTGCACGCCAGCCTGCGCGATCCGTTCGGCAACTGGATCGTGCGGCTGCACAGCGAGCGCAAGTCGATCCCGGTGATGGTGGTGGCTGACCTGTCGGCGTCGATGGGCTTCGAGGGCGCGCAGCGCAAGCTCGACGTGCTGGCCGACTTCACCGAGAGCCTGGCCTGGTCGGCCTGGCGCACCGGCGACAGCTTCGGCTTCGTCGGCTGCGACGAGCGCGTGCACCCCGACTTCACCCAGCCGCAGACGCGCACGCGCGGCGCCGGCATCGCGCTGGCCGGGCGGCTGCGCGCGCTGCAGCCCGAAGGGCGCTCGGCCGCCGCGCTGCGCGAGGCACATCGCCACCTGCCGCGCCAGCGCGGGCTGGTGTTCCTCGTCTCCGACTTCCACCTCGACCTCGACGAACTGGAGGCCGTGCTCGACAGCCTGGCCCCGCACGACATCGTGCCGGTGGTGCTGTGGCAGCGCGCCGAGTTCGGGCTGTCGGCACCGCGCGGCCTGGCCCAGGTGCGCGAGCCGGAGAGCGGCGCGGTGCGCTGGCTGTGGTGGCGGCCGGCGCTGGCCGAGCGCTGGCAGGCCGCGCACGAGGCGCGCCGCGAAGCCCTGCTGGCGAAACTGCGAGCGCGGCGGCTCGCACCGCTGTTCATCGAGGGCGCCTTCGACGCCGACGCGGTCACCCGCCACTTCCTCGCATGAAGCGCGTGCTGCTTGCCCTGGTGCTGACGCTCGCCGCCGCCGCGCAGGCGGCCGACGACACCGTGCTGCGCATCGACGCCGAGGAGCCGCGGGCCTACGGCTACCAGGTGGGCGACCACCTGCAGCGCCGCGTCGTCGTGCACGTGCCCTCGGGCTGGACGCTCGACGAGACCTCGCTGCCCCAGCCCGGCGGGCGAGGCCTTGCGCTGGAACTTCGCTCGGTGCAGCGCTCGGTCGAAACGGTCGTCGGCGGCCAGCGCCTGCAGCTCGATCTCGACTACCAGGTCTTCCTCGCGCCGGCGGCGCCGCGCACGGTGGAGATCGGTGCGCACCGCTTGCGCTTCGCCGTGGCCGGCCGGGTGGAAGAGGCACTGATCGAAGCCTGGCCGGTGACCATCGCGCCCCTGGTCCAGGTCGACGCGCCGACGCGCCGCGGCCTCGGCGAGATGCAGCCCGACCGGCCGCCGTTGCGGGTCGATACCGCGGCGCCACGAGGACGGCTCACCGTCTACGCCGTGCTGGCCGCGCTGCTGGCGGCCGGCCTGGCGCTGGCCTACCTCGGCCCGCCGTGGCGCGCGGCGCGCAACCGGCCGTTCGGCCGGGCCTGGCGCCAGTTGCGCGGCCTGCCGGCACAGCCCGACGACGCGCGCTGGCGGCAGGCCTGCGTGGCGCTGCACGAGGCCCTCAACCGCAGTGCCGGTGAGGTGCTTTTCGAGCGCGGGCTCGACGACTTCGTGCAGCGCCAAGCCGGCTTCGCGCCTCTGCGCGACGACCTGCAGCGCTTCCTGCGCAAGACCAGCGCGCAGTTCTTCGGCGGCGCCACGCGCGAGCCCGACGAC
>NZ_JBFXIO010000419.1:0-4122 GCF_050175855.1 Piscinibacter sp. | reverse complement strand
CTCAAGCACGGCGAGATCAGGAACCTCGACATGCCGCCGATGACCATGGTGTTCACCGTCAAGGACAAGGCGATGCTCGACCCGATCAAGCCCGGCGACAAGGTGAAGTTCAAGGCCGCCAAGGAAGGCGGCACCTACATCGTCACCGAGATCCAGAAGCCCTGAAGGGCCCCGCGGCGCGAAGCGGCATGGACACGCTGGCGCACGCGCTGTGGGCCGGCATCGGCGTCGCAGCTGCGCGCCGCCGCGTGCCGATCCCGCGCGGCATCGCCCTGGCCACGGTCGGCATGGCGGTGCTGCCCGACCTGGCGCACCTGCTGCCGCTGCTGGCCGGCGGCGGAGGCCTGCGCACGCTGATCGACTACACCTTCGCCATGCCCGGCGCCGAGCCCGTGCTCGTGCCCTGGGTGGCGATGCTGTCGCACCACCTGCACTGCATCCTGCACAGCGCGGTGATCGCTGGCGTCGCCAGCGTTGTCGTGTGGAGATGGCGCCGCAGTTTGCTGGTGCCGCTGCTGGGCTGGTGGTCGCACATCGTGATCGACGTCTTCACCCACTCGGCGGACTTCTACCCGGTGCCGGTGCTGTACCCGTTCACGCAGGAGGGCTTCGATGGGCTGGCCTGGAACACGCCCGGTTTCCAGTGGGCCAACTACACGGCCATCGCGGTGGCACTGGCGATGCTCGCACTCACGCGGCGGCGGGCGCGCTGAGCCTACTGCAGCACCTGGTTGACGAAGTAGATCGTGGCCTTCACTGCCGCCCACATCACGCCCGAGACCAGTGCCCCGGCAGCCACGGCGGTGGCGAGCCCGGCCAGCACCCACAGGCCGTCTCGCTCGAGGATGCCCATCGCCAGCAGGCAGATGGCCAGCGCCGGCAGCATGTTGCCCAGGGGAATGGGCAGGAACACGGCGAGCGACATCAGCAGGCACACCGCACCCACGACCGACTCCATGGCGCCGACCGCCAGCGGCGTCAGGCGCGGCTTCATCAGCTTCTCGGCGCGCTCCAGCCAGGGCGAGACGCGCTCGACCATGGTCAGGAAGTCGCTGCGGGCCATCGAGCGCCGCGCGATCAGCGCCGGCAGCCAGGCTTTCATGTTGAAGGCCATCTGCGCCGCCAGGAACAGCATCGGCGCGCCGAGGATGGCCGAAGTGCCCGGCGGCATCGGCAGCACGTTGGGCAGGGCAAAGACGAACAGGAGCGCGGCCAGCGCCCGGTCGCCCAGCGCGTCGAGCAGGTCGGCCACGGCGATGCGCTCGCGGCGCTCGTCGCCGGCCAGTTCGCGCAGCATGTCCGAGAGCGTGAGCTTGAGCGGGAGCTGGTCGAGCGGGATGGGTTGGGTCATGCAGCGGGCGCGCATTCTAGCCAGCGCGCCCGGACTTCCATCAGGCAATCGTCAATCGCGCCAGCACCTCGGGGCTGCCATCGGCCCGGGCCCGCAGCACCAGCCCCTCGCCGGAGCTGCTGCCTTCGCCGGTCAGCGCCGAGAGCACGAACATGTGCGTGACCCAGACCTCGAAGCGCCCCGTGCGTTTCGAGGCCGCGGCCAGCGAACGCCGCAATGCACGCAGGGATTCGGCATTGGTGGCCTCGGAGTAGCCGCGCGGCGAGCCGAGCGTGGCGTCGATCTCCGGTGCGCCGAAGGCCAGCGTGGCGGTATCGATGCAGCGGCACCAGGGGCTGGAGCGCACGCGCTCCGGCTTGAGCGCGCGCTGCACGAACCACTCGCCCATGCGCCTGGCCTGCGCGCGGCCCTCGTCGTTGAGGTTGCGCTGCGTACTGCAGTCGCCGACCTTGAAGCCCGGCGGGTCGAAGGTGCCCGGCGCCAGCGCGTGGCGGAAGGCGATCACCACGCCGCCGGCGCGCAGCAGGGTCTCGGCGTCGGCCGCGCGGGCCGCACCGAGCGGTGAGGCCAGGGCAGCCAGCAGCAGCGGGCGGCGCGCGACCATCGCCTCAAGCCACCGGCTGGAAGGCGTAGCCCGAACCCTGGGCGACGGCATTGCCGAAGGCGGGGAAGGGGAAGTGGAAGCCGCCGATCGTCGCCTTGGCGTCGACGATGCGCTGCAGCACCTCGCGGCGCACCTTGCGTGCGGCTTCGGCATCCATGTCGAAGGTCACCGCCCAGTCGGGGTTGCGCGCGAACAGCGCCGGCACGTTGGTCAGGTCGCCGACGTAGAAGAAGCTCTGGCCGCCGGACTGCAGCTGGAACAGCGTGTGGCCCGGCGTATGGCCGAAGGCCGCCACCGAGCGGATGCCCGGCGCCACCTCGCCGCCCGGCTCGAAGCGCACCAGCATGTCGGACGGCATCTGCGCGAACACGCGGCGTGCGTTCTGGAAGGCGCCCTTCATGCCCTCGGGCGCGGCATTCATCTTCGCGTCGTCCATCCAGAAGGCGGCCTCCGGCGCCGGCACCAGCACCTTGGCCTTGGGGAACACGAACTCGCCGGCCTTGTTGCGCAGGCCGTTGATGTGGTCGCCGTGGAAGTGGGTGATCAGCACGGTGTCGATGTCGCCCGGCTGCACGCCGGCGGCGCGCAGGTTCTCCAGCAGCTTGCCGGTGGTCGGGCCGCCGAACTCGCCCAGGCCGGTGTCCATCAGGATGCGGCGGCCGCCGGCGATCACGAGGAAGGGCGTGAACGGCACGTCGATGTATTCGGTCGGCAGGTTCTGCGAGGCAAGCAGGGCGCGCACCTCGGCGATCGGCGCGTTCTTGACGAACTCCTCGCCCAGCGGCCGACGGGCGATGCCGTCGATCAGCGAGACCACCTCCACGTCTCCCACCTTCATGCGGCGGAAGCCCGGCGAGGGCAGCGTCGGCGTGCCGAAGTTGGGCGCGTTCTGCGCCCACACGGGCACGAAGGAGCCGGCGGCGTAGGCGAGCGGGGCGGCGACGGCGGCACCGAGGAACTGGCGGCGAAGCATGTACGACTCTCCGGTACTGTTGTGAACGGATGGGTCGCGATGATGGCGAGGCGGCGCCGGCCGCGTCCAGCCTATCGAAATGCCGTAGCCGATAGTGGGGTTATGGATGACGGCCCGCGTCAGGCGGGCGTCACGCGCCGGTAGCGGTTGAAGTGGAAGGCAGTGCCGTCGCCGGCCGTGCGCCCTTCCGAGGTCAAGAGCCGGAACTGGCCGCGCGGCCAGTCGGGGAAGAACGCATCTCCTTCGAACTCGGCGTCGACCTCGGTGAGCTCGAGTTCGTCGGCCCGCGACAGGGCCAGCGCGTAGAGCTCGGCGCCGCCGATCACGAACACCTTGTCCGAATCGTCCACTTGGGCCAGCGCCTCATCGAGCGAGCCGGCGCGCTCGGCGCCTTCGGCATGCCACGCCGGGTTGCGCGTGACCACCACGTTGCGCCGGCCGGGCAGGGGGCGGAAGCGCGGCGGCAGCGAATCCCAGGTCTTGCGGCCCATGATCACCGGGCAGCCCATGGTGACGCGGCGGAAGTGCTTCTGATCCTCGCTCTCGTGCCAGACCAGTTCGCCGCCGCAGCCGATGACGCGGTTGCGGGGGACGGCGGCAATGAGGGCGAGGGTGGGGCGGCGTGCGGTCATCCGCCGCATTGTCGGCGCATTGTCGGCGCCGGCTTCAGGCTAGCGCGGCGGCCTCGCGGCCGGCTTCGAGATGGTGCTGCATCAGCGCCTGCACGCGATCGGCATTGCGTGCCTTCAGCGCCGCCATGATCTGGCGATGTTCCTTCAGCGAGGCTTCGAGACGGCCCTGCTTGAGCAGCGACTGCGCACGGTTGAGCTTCATCACCTTGCGCAGGTCGGCCACCATCTGGATGCGCCACCGGTTGTCGGCGATCTCCAGCAGCCGCATGTGGAAGCGCTCGTTGGCAGCAAAGAAGCGCGCGCGGTCGTCGAGCGCGTTCTCCAGCTCGTCGTGGATGGCCAGCAGCTCGGCCATCTCGTCGGCGGTGGCCTTCTGTGCCGCCACGCGGGCGGCGTCGGCTTCCAGCAGCGCCAGCAGGTGGAAGACCTCGGCCAGGTCGCGCTCAGACACCTCGGTGACGTAGGCGCCGCGGCGCAGCTTCATGGTCACCAGGCCTTCGGCGGCCAGCACCTTCAGCGCCTCGCGCAGCGGCGTGCGGCTGATGCCGTACTCGGCGCACAG
>NZ_JBFXIO010000418.1:0-4144 GCF_050175855.1 Piscinibacter sp. | reverse complement strand
AGGCCGTGAAGACCGCCGATGTCGTGATGATCCTCCTGCCCGACGAGCAGATCGCCACGGTCTACAAGAACGACGTCGAGCCGAACATCAAGCAGGGCGCGTCGCTCGCCTTCGCGCACGGCTTCAATGTGCACTACGGCCAGGTCGTGCCGCGCGCCGACCTCGACGTGTGGATGGTCGCGCCGAAGGCGCCCGGCCACACCGTACGCTCCACCTACACGCAAGGCGGCGGCGTGCCGCACCTGGTGGCGGTGCACGCTGACAAGTCGGGCAAGGCGCGCGACCTAGCGCTGAGCTACGCCGTGGCCAACGGCGGCGGCAAGGCCGGCATCATCGAGACCAACTTCCGCGAGGAGACCGAGACCGACCTGTTCGGCGAGCAGGCCGTGCTGTGCGGTGGCACCGTCGAGCTGATCAAGGCCGGTTACGAGACCCTGGTCGAGGCGGGCTACGCGCCCGAGATGGCCTACTTCGAGTGCCTGCACGAGCTGAAGCTGATCGTCGACCTCATCTACGAGGGCGGCATCGCCAACATGAACTACTCGATCTCCAACAACGCCGAGTACGGCGAGTACGTGACGGGCCCGCGCATCGTCACCGAGGAGACCAAGAAGGTCATGAAGCAGGTGCTCAAGGACATCCAGACCGGCGAGTACGCCAAGAGCTTCATCCTCGAGAACCGCGCCGGCGCGCCGACGCTGCAGTCGCGCCGCCGCCTGACCGCCGAGCACTCGATCGAGCAGGTGGGCGAGAAGCTGCGCGCGATGATGCCGTGGATCAAGAAGAACCGCCTGGTCGACCAGTCGCGCAACTGATCCGACGCATCGCCAGCGAAGGCCGCGCGGGCTCCCGCGCGGCCTTTTCACTGGGGCCTGCGGTATCCTCGCGGCCATGAACGACGCACCCGATCTGGCCGACGACGTGGAACCCGCGCCGCGTCCGCGCCGCAAGGGCATCTACATCCTGCCGAACCTGTTCACGCTGGCGGCGCTGTTCGGCGGCTTCTACGCCATCGTGATGGCGATGAACCAGCGCTTCGAGAACGCCGCCATCGGCATCTTCTGCGCGATGGTGCTCGACAGCCTCGACGGCCGCGTGGCGCGCATGACCAACACGCAGAGTGCCTTCGGCGAGCAGATGGACAGCCTGTCCGACATGGTCTCGTTCGGCGCGGCGCCGGCGCTGATCGTCTACGAGTGGGCGCTCAAGGGCATGGGCAAGCTGGGCTGGATCGCGGCCTTTGTCTACTGCGCCGCGGCGGCGTTGCGGCTGGCGCGCTTCAACGTCAACACCGGCGTGGTCGACAAGCGGTTCTTCCAGGGGCTGCCGAGCCCGGCGGCGGCTGCACTGGTGATCGGCTTCATCTGGCTGATGGACGACAGCGGCTACAAGGGCTTCCGCGAGGGCCCCTGGCTGGGCTGGACGGCGATGGGCTTCACGCTGTTCGCCGGGCTGACCATGGTGACCAACGTGCCGTTCTACAGCTTCAAGGACGTGAGCTTCAAGCGCTCGGTACCGTTCATCGTCATCGTGGCCATCGCGCTGGCCTTCGCGCTGGTGGCCTACCACCCGCCCACCGTGCTGTTCGCGCTGTTCGTGGTCTACGGCCTGTCGGGCTACGCGATGTACGCCTATCGCAAGGCCAAGGGCAGGCCGGTCAGTGTGATCGCCACCTCGACCGACGAGCCCGACGAACAGGGCCTGCACCGTTGAATGCCACGTGCTAGACTGCACGCCATGACGTTCCCGACCGCGATCACGCTAGTGCTTCTTCTAGGAGTTCCACGGGCTCGTTGATCGCTCACGTCTGTTCGTCTCTCGATCTCACGGCCCGTTTGCATCCCGCAACGGGCCGTTTGTCTTTTCCGCAGGAGCACCACCATGGCCGACAAGCTCATCATCTTCGACACCACCTTGCGCGATGGCGAGCAATCGCCCGGCGCCTCGATGACCAAGGACGAAAAGCTGCGCATCGCGCGGCAGCTCGAACGACTGCGGGTGGACGTGATCGAGGCCGGCTTCGCGGCCTCGTCCAACGGTGACTTCGAGGCCGTCAAGGCGATCGCCGACCACATCAAGGAGTCGACGGTGTGCTCGCTGGCAAGGGCCAACGACCGCGACATCTCGCGCGCCGCCGAGGCGCTCGCCGGCGCGGCGCGGTCTCGCATCCACACCTTCATCGCCACCAGCGCGCTGCACATGGAGAAGAAGCTGCGCATGACGCCCGACCAGGTGTTCGAGCAGGCGAAGCTGGCGGTGCGTTTCGCGCGCAATCTGTGCGGCGACATCGAGTTCTCGCCGGAGGATGGCTATCGCTCGGATCCCGACTTCCTTTGCCGGGTGCTGGAGGCGGTGATCTCCGAAGGTGCCACGACGATCAACATTCCCGACACGGTCGGCTACGCGGTGCCCGAGCTTTACGGCAGTTTCATCCGCCAGCTTCGCGAGCGGGTGCCCAACTCCGACAAGGCGATCTGGTCGGTGCACTGCCACAACGACCTCGGCATGGCGGTGGCGAACTCGCTGGCCGGGGTGAAGCTGGGCGGCGCGCGCCAGGTGGAGTGCACCATCAACGGCCTGGGCGAGCGAGCCGGCAACTGCTCGCTGGAAGAGGTGGTAATGGCGGTGAAGACGCGCCGCGACTATTTCGGCCTCGAGGTCGGCGTCGATGCTTCGCAGATCGTGCCGGCCTCGCGCCTGGTGGCGCAGACCACCGGCTTCGTGGTGCAGCCGAACAAGGCGGTGGTGGGCGCAAACGCCTTTGCCCATGCCTCCGGCATCCACCAGGACGGCGTGCTCAAGGCGCGCGACACCTACGAGATCATGCGCGCCGAGGACGTGGGCTGGGCTGCCAACAAGATCGTGCTGGGCAAGCTCTCGGGCCGCAACGCCTTCAAGCAGCGGCTGCAGGAACTGGGCATCGAGATGGCCTCCGAGGCCGAGATCAACGCGGCGTTCGCGAAGTTCAAGGAGCTTGCCGACCGCAAGAGCGACATCTTCGACGAGGACATCGTCGCGCTGGTGATGGACGAGTCGGTGACGGCGGAGAACGAGCACTACCGTCTTCTCTCGCTCGCGCAGCGATCGGAAACCGGCGAGAGGCCGCATGCCAGCGTCGCATTCGCGGCGGGCAGCGAGGAACTGCATGCAGAGAGCGACGGCAACGGCCCGGTCGATGCGAGCCTGAAGGCGATCGAGTCGAAGCTGCAGACTGGGGCGGAGATGCTGCTCTATTCGGTCAATGCGATCACATCGGGCAGCACAGAATCGCAGGGCGAGGTGACGGTTCGGCTTCAGCACGGCGGGCGCGTGGTCAACGGTGTGGGTGCCGATCCGGACATCGTCGTGGCGTCGGCCAAGGCCTACCTGTCGGCGCTGAACAAGCTGCACAGCAAGACGGAGCGCGTGGCCGCACAGGGCTGACCTGCCAATTCGGTCACATTCCTGACAGTCCTAGGACTGACTTGAGGAAAAACGCGTAAGGTCCTGATCTTGCGCGTTTTTTTTCCTTCAAATAGACTCGCGGTCAAGTCGAGTCGAAAGGGCCGTCGTGGGATTGATCAGCAAGGTTGTCACAACCGTGGCCGTGGCCCTGGTGGCAGCGATCGCCCTGACCATCGCGCCGCCGGTCGAGGCGGCCCAGAAGCAGGTGCGCAAGAAGGCCGCCACCGCGCAGAAGGCGACCAAGGCCACCCCGAAGCAGCGCCGCGCCAAGCGCGCCGCTCGGGTGGTGAGGGAGCGTCCGTCCTACGGCCAGCTTGCGGGCTTGCGCAATACGGATGACGACCTCGATCTGAAGTCCAGCGTGGCCCTGGTGATGGATCAGGAGACCAACGAGGTGCTGCTGTCGAAGAATCCGGACGCGGTGCTGCCGATCGCCTCGATCACCAAGCTGATGACCGCGCTGGTCGTTGCCGAGACCCAGCTGCCGCTGGACGAGATGCTGACGATCACCCAGGAGGACGTCGACACCGAGAAGGGCAGCCGCTCGCGGCTGCGCGTGGGCACCCAGCTCAGCCGCGAGGAGATGCTCCACCTGGCGCTCATGTCGTCGGAGAACCGCGCCGCCCATGCGCTGGGGCGCCACTACCCTGGCGGGCTCAAGGCTTTCGTCGAAGCGATGAACGCGAAGGCCGCCTTGCTC
>NZ_JBFXIO010000417.1:0-4145 GCF_050175855.1 Piscinibacter sp. | reverse complement strand
TGAGCCGGCGTCGGCTCAGCCGGCGAGTTCGACGAACACCGGCGCGTGGTCGCTCGGCCGCTCGTTCTTGCGCGGTGCCTTGTCGATCGTGCAGGCGCTCACGCGCGGGCGCAGCGCCTCGCTGACCAGGATGTGGTCGATGCGCAGCCCCTGGTTCTTGCGGAAGGCGAGGTTGCGGTAGTCCCACCAGCTCCAGCTCTTGGGCGGCTGCTCGAAGAGCCGGAAGGCATCGTGCAGGCCGAGCGCGACGAGCCCGCGGAAGTGCTCGCGCTCCTGCGGCGTGCAGTGGATCTGCCCGGCCCAGGCCACCGGGTCGTAGACATCGCGGTCTTCCGGCGCGATGTTGAAGTCGCCCATCAGCACCAGCTGCGGATGCGCCGCCAGTTCGGCGCGCACCCATTCGCGCAGCGCGTCGAGCCAGCGCATCTTGTAGGCGAACTTGTCGCTGTCGGGCGCCTGGCCGTTGGGGAAGTAGGCGCCGATCACGCGGATACCTCCGGTGGTGCCGGCGATCACGCGCGCCTGCTCGTCGTCGAAGCCGGGGATGTTGCGCACGACCTCGCCGGCCTCGCTTCGGCTGAGCAGGGCCACGCCGTTGTAGGTGCGCTGGCCGAACCACTGCGCGCGGTAGCCGGCGGCTTCCAGCTCGGCGTGCGGAAACTTGTCGTCGGTGAGCTTGGTCTCCTGCAGCACGATCGCATCGACCGGGTGCTCCGACAGCCACGCGAGCAACTGCGGCAGGCGAACGGACAGGGAGTTGACGTTCCAGGTGGCGAGTTTCACGACGGCCTTCGAAGATGGGTCAGGTCGGGATCGTAGCCGCGGCCAGCGCCTTGATGCGCTCGACCACTTCGTCGTTCAGCGGCGCCCCGCGCCGCTGCAGCGCCTGCAGCAGCGCCAATGCGGCCTCGGGCGTGTGTTCATAGCCGGCGGCGATGCGCGGCAGCTCGTCGCGCAGCCCAGGCTGTCGCTGCTCGACGCGGCGCTCGCGGTTGAACGGGTCGGCACCCTCGGCGCCGGCTCCGGCCTGCAACAGGCGCAGGGCATCGAGTTCGACCAGCCGGTCCAGCGCGTGCGACTGCACCATGCGCATCGCCGCCAGCCTCTCGCCGCGGTGCCAGCGCTGCAGGCCGACCAGCAGGCCGCTGAGCGCCTCGCCGACGATCCAGGTTTCGTCGGGCAGGCTGCCGTCCGGCAAGGGCCGGCGCGGCACTGCGATCGCGTCGTCGACCCCGTCGCGCTTCCACACGATGCGCCCAGGGGCGAAGGGGATGGCGTCCAGCTCGGCCGGCTCGAACACCGCGAATTCGCAGAACACGCCGTCGGCCATCAGCGCCTTGTGACCGTCGCGGGTGTTCCGGAAGTGCCAGGCCAGCGGATGCGCGGCCTCCAGCCAGTCGAGCCGTTCGAGGTAGCTTGCCTTGTGGCCCGGCTCGACGATGGCGAAGAAGTCGAGGTCCGACCAGGCGTCGAGCCGGTGCGTGTCGCGGCCGATCGAGCCGAGGGCGATCAGCGCCAGGGCATGGCCGCTGGCGGCGAGGCTGGCGCCGATCGCGTCGATGCGTTCCAGTAGGAGGGCGGGCTGCATGGTTTGATTTTGCTCGCCCCGCTGTGGGGTCGAGTCGCGGTACATTCGCGACATGCGTGCCGTTCTGCGCCTGTTGCTGCTGTGCCTGATGGCCCTGGCCTTGCCCCTGCAGGGCTTGGCCGCCACCGGGGCGGTGCATTGCGCCGCCATGCATGACCGCATGCAGGTGAACACCGCTCATCATCACGAAGAGGGCGCTGCCGCGCATCATGATGAGCACGCCGCGGCGAGCCTGCAGGTGTCAGCGGACGAACATCCTGCCGATGACGGCACGCCTCGCACCGGCGGCGCCTTCAAGTGCAGCGCCTGCGCGGCCTGCTGCGCGGCGCTGGGCCTGCCCATGGGGGCGGTCACGCTGCCTCAGGTGCCCGCCGAAGCCCTGGCGCCGGCCATCCCCCAGCGGGCTGTCGCCGCCTTCCTGACCGGCGGGCCTGAACGCCCTCCACGCACCGTCCTCGCCTGAGTTTCGCCCGTTCGCCCGTGCGAACGGACCCGTCGATTCTTCAGCGAGGACTGACATGTCCCGATTCCTGCGTTGCGGCGCCTGTGCGGCCGCACTCGGCCTGGCGGCACTGGCCCAGGCCCAGCCGGCGCGGCCCGCGCCCGACCCGCTCGACCCGAAGGCGGTCGTGCCACCCGCCCAGCACCGTTCGGCGCTGGCCGGTTACCGCCCGCTGGCGGAAGCGCCCGTGGGCTCGTGGAAAGAGGCCAACGAGCGCGTCAACCGCATCGGCGGCTGGCGAACGTATGCCCGCGAGGCGGCGCAACCGGCCGCGCCTTCCGAGTCGGCAGCGCAGCCGGCCCCGGCCCCCGCTTCGGCGGCTCATCGCCATTGAGGTTGCGCATGGATCCCTTGCGAATGAGTGTGCTGGCCGCTGCCGCGCTGCTGGCTGGCTGCGCCACGTTCTCGGACGACGGCGGCTTCGGTACCGTCGAGCGCGCTGCCAGGCAGCACCTTGGTCAGGACATCCGGTGGGCGCGCAGCGCTGAAGACCGTCTCGCGATCGAGCAGCGCACGGCCGAACTGCTGCAGGAGCCTCTGGGCATCGACGCCGCGGTACAGGTGGCGTTGCTCAACAACCCGGGGCTGCAGGCGGCCTATTTCGATCTCGGCATCACCGAGGCCGATCTGGTGCAAGCCGGCCGCCTGCCCAATCCCGGCTTCGGCTTCGCGCGTCTGACCAAGGGCAAGGAGATCGAGTGGGAGCGAGGACTGCACTTCGATCTCGCCTCGCTGATCGCGCTGCCGATGAAGAGGCAGATCGAGCAGCGCCGATTCGCACAGGCGCAGGGGATGGCGGCGACGGCGGTGCTGGCGCTGGCCGCTGACACGCGCAAGGCTTGGGTGCAAGCCGTGGCCGCCGAGGAATCGCTGCGCTACGCCACGCAGGTGATGCAGGCTGCCGAAGCCGGCGCCGAACTTGCCCGGCGCATGGCGCAGGCCGGCAACTTCAGTGCGCTGCAACGCTTGCGCGAGCAGTCGTTCTCCGCCGATGCCGCGCTCGGCCTGGCGCGCGCGCAGCAGGCCCGCCTGGCTACCCGTGAACGCCTCACCCGGTTGCTCGGCCTGTGGGGCGCACAGGCGGAGTTCCGCCTGCCCGAGCGACTGCCCGACCTGCCGAGCGCCCCGCGAGAATTACCCGACGTCGAGCGCACCGCCATTGCCCAGCGCCTGGACGTGCAGGGCGCGCGCCTGGCGACCGAGCAGTTGGCGAGGTCGCTCGGCCTTACGCGCACCACGCGCTTCATCAACGTGCTCGAACTCGGCTATGTGCGCAACAGCTCCAATGAGGCGCCGGTGCAGCGCGGCTGGGAGATGGGCTTCGAGCTGCCGCTGTTCGACTGGGGCACGGCGCGCGTGGCGCGGGCCGAAAGCCTGTACCGCCAGTCGCTGGCGCGCGCGGCCGAGACGGCGATCAACGCCCGCTCCGAGGTGCGCGAGGCCTATGGCGCCTACCGCACGGCGTGGGACGTGGCGAAGCACCATCGCGACGAGATCGTGCCGCTGCGGCAGCGTATCGCCGAAGAGAACGTGCTTCGCTACAACGGCATGCTGATCGGCGTGTTCGAACTGCTCGCCGATGCGCGCGTGCAGATCGCCGGCGTCAACGCCGCGATCGAGGCGCAGCGCGACTTCTGGCTCGCGCAGGCCGACCTCGACATGGCGCTGGTCGGCAAGCCCAGCCTCGCCGCGGCCACCGCGCTGTCTGTCTCGCCCGCCGCCGACGCCGGTGGCGCCGGCCACTGAATCCGGACCGAACCATGGTTTCACGACGCAATTTCCTCTCCGGTGCCGGTGCGATCACCGCCGCTGCCAGCGCCGCGGCGGTCAGCAAGGTGGCGATGGCCGCCTTGCCCGAGCCGGTGCTGCAATCGAAGCCCGACACCATGCCGCCGCTGGTGCCGGACAGCGGACGGCCCTACAACCCGGTGGTCACGCTCAACGGCTGGACGCTGCCCTGGCGCATGAACAACGGCGTCAAGGAGTTCCATCTGGTGGCCGAGCCGGTGGTGCGCGAGATGGCGCCCGGCTTCAAGGCGCACCTGTGGGGCTACA
>NZ_JBFXIO010000416.1:0-4157 GCF_050175855.1 Piscinibacter sp. | reverse complement strand
CGCGCCTATCTCGGCTCGCGCGGCCTGGCCACCAAGTACATCGTCGAAGAGGTCGACCCCAAGGTCGATCCGCTGGCGCCGGCCAACAAGCTGATCTGGGCCACCGGCCCGCTGACCGGCACGATGGCCTCCACCGGCGGCCGCTACACCGTCGTCACCAAGGGCCCGCTGACCGGCGCCATCGCCTGCTCGAACTCGGGTGGCTACTGGGGCGCCGAGCTGAAGATGGCCGGCTGGGACATGGTCATCTTCGAAGGCAAGTCCTCGAAGCCGGTGTTCCTCTACGTCGAGGACGACGTGGCCGAACTGCGCGACGCCTCGCACCTGTGGGGCAAGAGCGTCTGGGAAACCGAAGAGACGCTGAAGAAACAGCTGCAGCAGCCGCTGGCGCGTGTCTCGAGCATCGGCCTGGCCGGCGAGAACCAGGTGCTCTACGCCGCGGTGGTGAACGACCTGCACCGCGCCGCCGGCCGCTCCGGCGTGGGCGCGGTGATGGGCAGCAAGAACCTGAAGGCGGTGGTGGTGCGCGGCACCAAGGGCGTCGGCAACGTGGCCGACCCCAAGGAGTTCATGAAGGTCACCTTCGAGAAGAAGAAGATCCTCGCCGACAACGCGGTGACGGGCCAGGGCCTGCCGACCTACGGCACCCAGGTGCTGATGAACGTCATCAACGAGATCGGCGCGCTGCCGACGCGCAACCACAAGGACGTGCAGTTCGAGGGCGCGAAGGACATCTCCGCCGAGGCGATGGCAACGCCGCGCAAGACCGACGGCAAGAAGCACCTGGTGACCAACCAGGCCTGCTTCGGCTGCACGATCGCCTGCGGCCGCATCAGCAAGATGGACCAGGGCCACTTCACCGTCGAGAACAAGCCGCAGTACTGGGGCGCCAGCGGCGGCCTCGAGTACGAGGCGGCCTGGGCGCTGGGCGCCGCCAACGGCGTCAATGACCTGGAAGCGCTGCAGTACGCCAACCTGCTGTGCAACGAGCAGGGCATGGATCCGATCTCCTTCGGCGCCACCATCGGCGCGGTGATGGAGCTCTACGAGATGGGCGTGCTCACCAAGGAGCAGCTCGGCATCGATGCCAAGTTCGGCAGCGCGCAGGCGCTGGCCCACTTCGCCGAGATCACCGCGCGCGGCGAAGGCTTCGGCAAGGAGATCGGCCTGGGCTCCAAGCGCCTGTGCGAGAAGTACGGCCACCCCGAGCTCTCCATGAGCGTCAAGGGCCAGGAGTTCCCGGCCTACGACTCGCGTGGCATCCAGGGCATGGGCCTGACCTACGCGACGAGCAACCGCGGCGCCTGCCACCTGCGCAGCTACACCGTGGCCTCGGAAGTGCTGGGCATCCCGGTCAAGACCGACCCGCTCACCGCCGAAGGCAAGCCGGAACTGGTGATCGCCTTCCAGGATGCGACGGCCGCCTTCGACTCCGCCGGCATCTGCATCTTCACCAGCTTCGCCTGGGGCCTGGCCGACGTGGCACCGCAGGTGGCCGCCGCTTGCGGCCCCGAGTTCACGCTGGAGAACATGGCCAAGATCGGCGAGCGCATCTGGAACATGGAGCGCGACTTCAACAACCGCGCCGGTTTCACCGCCAAGGACGACACGCTGCCCAAGCGGCTGCTGACCGAGCCGGCCAAGACCGGCCCGGCCAAGGGCCTGGTCAACAAGCTGCCGGAGATGCTGCCGAAGTACTACGCGGCGCGCGGCTGGGATGCCGATGGCCAGCTCAAGCCGGAGACGCGCGCCCGCCTGGGCCTGTGATCCGCGCTCGGCTCGCATGAACGAAGGCGGTTGCAAGACCGCCTTCTTTCTTTGAAGGAACGAACGACATGAACCACGTCATCCTCGGCGCCGGCCCGGCCGGCGTGATCGCCGCGGAGACCATCCGCAAGCACGCCCCGAACGACCGCGTCATCCTCGTCGGCGACGAGCCCGAGCGGCCGTACTCGCGCATGGCGATCCCCTACCTGCTGATCGGCAACATCCCCGAAGAGGGAACCCACCTGCGCCACGGCGCCGACCACTTCGACAAGCTGTGCATCGAGCTCAAGCGCGGCCGCGCCAAGGGCATCGACACCGGCCGCAGGCACGTGCACCTGGAGGACGGCAGCTCGCTGCCCTACGACCGGCTGCTGATCGCCACCGGCTCGAGCCCGGTGCGCCCGCCGATCCCCGGCATGGACCTGCCCAACGTGCACAGCTGCTGGACGCTTGCCGACGCGCGCGCGATCATGGCCCGCGCCGGCAAGGGCACGCGCGTTCTGCAGATGGGCGCCGGCTTCATCGGCTGCATCATCATGGAAGCGCTGGCGGCGCGAGGCGTCGAGCTCACCGTGGTGGAGATGGGTGATCGCATGGTGCCGCGCATGATGGGCCCGACCGCCGGCGGCATGATCAAGGACTGGTGCGAGGCCAAGGGCGTGCGTGTCTTCACCGGCGCGCGCGTCGAGGCCATCGAGGCGGCCGGCGGCGGCGAGCCCGGGTTGCTGGGCAAGCTGGCCTCGGCGGTGGGGCTGGGCGGCGCTTCGGCATCGGGCAACGGTTCGATGGCGGTGAAGCTCTCTGGTGGGCAGACCCTCGAGGCCGACCTGGTGATCAGTGCCACGGGGGTGAAGCCGAACATCGGCTTCCTGCAGAACTCGCCCATCAAGTGCCTGGTCGGCGTGCTCACGGACGAGCACCTCCAGACCAGTGTGGACGGGGTGTACGCCGCCGGCGACTGCGCCGAGGCCTTCGACATCGTCAGCGGCAAGACCATCGTCAGCGCCATCCAGCCCAATGCGGCCGACCAGGCCTACGTGGCGGCGATGAACATGGTCGGGAAGAAGGCCGTGCTCAAGGGCGTCACCCAGATCAACGTGCTCGACACGCTGGGCCTGATCTCGGCCAGCTTCGGCAGCTGGCAGGGCGTTGAGGGAGGCGAGCACGTCGAGCTGACGGATCGGCCGGCCGGCAAGCACCTGAGCCTGCAGTTCAAGGACGACGTGATGGTCGGCTGCAACAGCATCGGCTGGACGCAGCACGTGGGCGTGATGCGCGGCCTGGTGGAAGGGCAGGTGAAACTCGGCGAGTGGAAGGAGCGTCTGAAGCACGATCCGACCCTGCTGATGGAAGCCTATCTCGCCAGCGCTCAGGGCCAGGCTGCCCGTGCGCTCGTCCCTCCGAAATGAACATCACCTTCAAGCTCTACGCCAGCCTCACGCAGTACCTGCCCGCCGAGAACCGCTACGACAACCGCGTGCAGCTCGAGCTGCCCGAGGGCAGTGCGGTGGCCCAGGCGATCGAGCCCTTCGGCCTTCCGGAGAAGCTCGTGCACCTGGTGCTCGTCAACGGCACCTACGTGCCGCCCGAGCAGCGGCTGACGCACGTGCTGAAGGAAGGCGACGTGCTGGCGATCTGGCCGCCCATCGCAGGTGGGTGAGGCCGGGCCTGCAGGCCCGGCCCTGGGGGATGTCGGAGCAACAAAGAAATGCAGGCTTGGTACCCCGCAGACTTCAAGCGCGAGATGGGTTGCACCGAAGCCGAGCTGCTGATGTGGCTGCCCGGCGCGGTGAACGGCCGCGCGGTCAGGCTGATGGAACGCTCGGCCGAAGTGGCGATCGACGCCGGACGGCTGGAGATGGCCTGGCGCGAGCTGCCGCCGCGCCAGATCGCCCTGCTGCGCATGCCGCGGCTGGCGGTGTCGTTCCACTTCGAGCGCGTGGGCGAGGCCGAACGCCAGGACTTCATGCGCTATTTCGACCTGTACACCCAGCGCGGCGGGGGTTGAACCCGCCGCGCCTCGGCGCCACCGGCGCCGGGTTGTCGAAGATCAAAGCTCCTTCGGTCTGACCGGCGGCCCGGCCATGGTCGCCCGGGGGTTTTGATATCGATCAGTCGTCGCGTCTCAGCGGCCATCGACAGTGACAGCTGGTTTCAGAGGGTCCACGACAGCGTGGGCCCGCCAACTTTCGCTGGAGAACAACCGTGGTGACCGAATCGAAGCGCCCCGACTGCGGGCAGCCGGGCTCCGCCTGCAGCTGCGCAGTGCCGCCGGCGTCCGCCGACCCCGCCGTGGCTGCCGCCGCCGACGAGGCCAGGCCCACGCGGCGCAGCTTCCTGCGCTCGAGCGGCATGCTCAGCATGTCCTCGCTGATGGGCACGGCCACGCT
>NZ_JBFXIO010000415.1:0-4175 GCF_050175855.1 Piscinibacter sp. | reverse complement strand
AGGCCGGCCCGAGCGTCGTTCTGATCGACCTCGACCACTTCAAGCAGATCAACGACCAGTACGGCCACGTCTTCGGCGACACCGTGCTCAAGAGCGTGGCGCTGGCCATCCGCTCGTGCGTGAAGGGCCGCGACCTGGTCGCGCGCTACGGCGGCGAGGAGTTCGTCGTGCTGCTGCCGGGCACGGCGCTGGCCGGCGCCGCGGCGCTGGCCGAGCAGATCCGCACCACCATCGCCGCGGCTCGCGTGCGCCGGGGCAAGAGCCAGGAAAGCGTGGGCGCCATCACCGTCTCGCTGGGCGTGGCGGCCTGGAAGCCTGGTGAGTCGATGGACGCGCTGATCGACCGCGCCGACCAGGCGCTGTATCGCTCCAAGCGCGAAGGCCGTAATCGCGTCACTGCCGGACACTGAGCCGAGGCGGTGCACGCGGGCTGAGAGCCGGGTTGTTCCCAAGCCGGCCCGCGATCCCCCTGGGGGATCGACCGACGTACCCGTCGGCCGAGGGGCTCAGTTTCCTACCAGTCGTCGTCGTCCAGCCGGCCCGGCGTGCTGTCCTCGTCGACCAGGGTGTTGCCCAGGCCGAGCAGCTCGCGGGCGCGCTGCAGGGCGATCAGGCCGCGGTGGGTGCGCTGGTGGTGGTGCAGGCCGCGCTCCATCGTCCACACCACCTCGATCAGCTCCGAGCTGCCCTTCGCGGCACGCACGCGCTCGACCAGCCGTCCGCCGTTGGGCTGCGGATCGCAGCGCAGGCACTCGAGCAGCTGGCCGCGCGCTTGCTCCAGCACGGGCAGGTCTTCGGCCAGCACGACCACCGGCGGCGCCGGGGGCTGCGGCGGCGGCACCACCCGGCCGGGTGGCAGGAAGGGGCGCTTCGGCAGTTCGTCGACGGCCGGGGCCACGGCCGCGGCCACCACGCGCGGCGCGGGCGGAGGCGGCGGCGCAGGCAGTGGCGGCGGGAGTTCGGCCGGCACCGGTGCCTCGGGCACCGGCTGCGCTGCTGTCTCGACATCCACCGCCAGCTCGGTGATCTCGGCCGCTGGCGGGCTCTCCAGCGGCACCTCCACCGGCGGCGGCGCCGGCGGCTCCTCGGGCGGCAGTTCCACGTAGCCCATGCGCACCAGATCCTCGAGGTGGCTGGTCGCGGCGCCGGCCTGGTGCGCCAGGCTCAGCACCTCCGACAGCGGCCGGCGGCCGTCGACGAGGAACAGCACCGTGCGGTGGCGCTGGGTGATCTCGCCGGTGCGCTTGCGCATCGCCTCCTGACCCAGGGCGGTCTTGGTGGGAATGGCGGGGGCGGACATCGGCGGCCAGCGTTCGAGTGGTGTGAAGCCGAATGATTGTCGCAGTTCGACCTCTCGCGCACGAAGCGAGCGCCCGCCAGCGTGCGAAATCTCGCTTGATGTCGCTCAGGGCGCCACGGCAGGGGGCCCGCAGAATCCACAGCTGCCCATGGACACCGCCGCCGCCCTCTTCCGCGCCCGCGGCCTGGCCAAGACCTATCGCACCGGCGAGGTCGAGGTGCGGGCGCTGCACGGCGTCGACCTGCAGATTGCCGCCGGCGAGTTCGTGGTGCTGCTCGGGCCCTCGGGAAGCGGCAAATCGACCCTGCTGAACATCCTCGGCGGGCTCGACGTGCCCAGCGACGGCGAGGTGTGGTTCGCCGACCACCGCCTGACCGGCGCCAGCGAAGCCGAGCTGACCACCTACCGGCGCGAGCATGTCGGCTTCGTGTTCCAGTTCTACAACCTCATCCCCAGCCTGACGGTGCGCGAGAACGTCGCGCTGGTGACCGACATCGCCGAGAACCCGATGCCGGCGGACGAGGCGATCGACCTCGTCGGTCTGACCCCGCGGCGCGACCACTTCCCGGCCCAGCTCTCCGGCGGCGAACAGCAGCGCGTGGCGATCGCACGCGCCATCGCCAAGCGGCCGCAGGTGCTGCTGTGCGACGAGCCGACCGGCGCGCTCGACTACACCACCGGCAAGCTGGTGCTGGAGGTGATCGCGCGCATCAACCGCGAGCTCGGCACGACGGCGGTGGTGATCACGCACAACGCGGCCATCGCCGGCATGGCCGACACCGTGATCCACCTCGGCGACGGCACGGTGCAGCGCATCGAGCGCAACTCGCACAAGATCTCGCCGTCCGAGCTGTCGTGGTGAGCACACGATGAGAGCCCTGGACCGCAAGCTGCTGCGCGACCTGCGCCTGATGTGGAGCCAGGCGCTGACCATCGCGCTGGTGGTGGCCAGCGGCATCGGCGGCTTCATCACCAGCCTCTCGGCGGTGGAATCGCTGGCGCTCGCCCGCGACGGCTTCTACGCCGATGCCCGCTTCGCCGACCTGTTCGCCAGCGTCAAGCGCGCACCGCAGGCGCTGGCCGGGCAGCTCGCCGCGCAGCCCGGCGTGGCCGAGGTGCAGACCACGGTTGAGCAGATGGTGCGCATCGAGCTGCCGGACACGGCCGACCCCATCATCGGCCAGCTGATCGGGCTGGACCCGCGTCGTCCGCACTCGCTGAACCGCGTCACGCTGGCCAGCGGCCGCGCGCTCGACGGCGGCGGCTCGCGCCGCGGCGACGGCGCGATGGAGGTGCTGGTCTCCGAGGGCTTCGCGCAGGCGCGCGGCCTGAAGCCCGGCGCCACGCTGAAGGCGCTGGTCAACGGGCGACAGCGCACGCTGGTGATCGTGGGCACGGCGCTGTCGCCGGAGTTCGTGTTCGCCGGCCTGTGGGGCATGCCCGACCTGCGCGGCTTCGGCATCTTCTGGATGGACCGCGAGGCGCTGGCCTCGGCCTACGACATGAACGGGGCCTTCAACCGCATCGCCATCCGGCTCGCGCCGGGCGCGTCGGAAGAAGCGGTGATCGACTCGCTCTCCCGCACCCTGGCGCCCTGGGGCGGCCGCGAGGTCGTCGGCCGCGCCGACCAGACCTCGCACGCCATGCTCGACAACGAGATCAAGGAGCAGCGCGTGCTCGGCACCGTGCTGCCGGCGATCTTCCTCGGCGTGGCGGCCTTCCTGCTCAACGTGGTGGTGTCGCGCCTGGTGGCCACGCAGCGCGAGCAGATCGCCGCCTTGAAGGCGCTGGGCTACGCCAACCACGACATCGCCGCGCACTACCTCAAGCTGGTGCTGCTGATCGTGCTGGCCGGGCTGGCGCTCGGCGTGGTGGTCGGCGACCGGCTCGGCACCATGTTCACCGGGCTGTATGCCGAGTTCTTCTACTTCCCGCGCTTCGACCACCGCATCGCGCCGTGGCTGCTGCTGGTCAGCATCGGCATCACCGTGGTGACCGCGGTGCTGGGCACGCTCAACGCCATCCTGGCCACCGTGCGCCTGGCGCCGGCGCAGGCGATGCGACCGCCGGCGCCGGGGCACTACCGCCGCACGCTGCTCGAACGGCTGGGCATCCAGGCCATCGGCCCGGCGCTGCGCATGATCATCCGCAACATGGAGCGCCGGCCGCTGCGCACCGGCCTGTCGATCGCCGGCGTGGCCGCGTCGGTGGCCATCGTGGTGCTCGGCAACTTCTTCCGCGACGCGATCGAGACCATCGTCGATGCGCAGTTCAACGTGGCGATGCGCAGCGATGTCGCGGTGTGGCTGGCCGAGCCCGGCGACGACGCGATGCGGCTCGATCTCGCCCGCCTGCCCGCGGTGACGCAGGTGGAGTCGACGCGCTTCGTGCCGGTGATCCTGCACCACGGCCACCGCAGCGAGCGTAGCCTGATCCGCGGCTACGACGGCCGCGCGGTGCTCTACCGCGTGGTCGACGCCGACAACCGCGCCACGGTGCTGGAAGGCCGCGGCCTGGTGATCACCGACCGGCTGGCCGACAAGCTCGGCGTGCGCGTCGGCGAGCCGCTGGAGGTGGAAGTGCTCGAAGGCCGGCCGCGGCGCATCACGCTGACCGTGGGCGCCACGGTGCGCGAGATGATGGGCCTGAACGCCTACATCGACCGCACGACGCTGAACCGCGCGCTTGGCGACGGCGACCTCTCCAGCGGCTTCGTGCTGGCCACCGAGCGCGGCCGCGAGGAGAAGCTGCTCGAGGCCATCAAGGCCGTGCCGCGCGTGGCCGGCGCCTTCAGCAAGGCCACCATGCTGCGCAACATGGAGGAGATCAGCGCCCGCAACGTGCGCATCATGAGCACCATCCTGACCGCCTTCGC
>NZ_JBFXIO010000414.1:0-4192 GCF_050175855.1 Piscinibacter sp. | reverse complement strand
CCGGAGCGCAGCGCTGAACTGCAGCCGCCGCCAGCTCTACAACGCCTTCGCCGAGGAGCCCGACGGCGTGGCCGGCTACATCCTGCGCCGGCGGCTGGAAGGCTGCCGCCGCTGCTTCGACGACCGCGCGCAGGCACACCGCTCGATCACCGACATCGCCTTCGCCTTCGGCTTCTCCAACATGGCGCACTTCAGCCGCGTGTTCCGCGCGCACCTGGGGCTGCCGCCGAGCGACTACCGGCGCGGCGCGGCGGCCTGAGCGGGCCGGGCCTGGCACGGCCCTGGCTACACTGCCGGGGCACTCTCTCGCGCATCCATGGGCTGGCACGGCCGACTCGAACTCGACTACCGCCGCGACGGCGACACCACGCAAGCCCACGACCGCCACGACGGCCCGCTGCGCGTGCTGCAGCGGCTGTACCCGGAAGGACCGGGCATCTGCCACCACGTGCTGGTGCATCCGCCCGGCGGCATGGTGGGCGGCGACACGCTGGGCATCGCGCTCAACCTGGCCGAAGGCAGCCACGCGGTGATCACCAGCCCTGGTGCGGCGCGCTTCTATCGCAGCCAGGGCGATCGCGCGGTGCAGCAGGTGCAGGCCACGCTGGCCGCCGGTTCGCGGCTCGAATGGCTGCCGCTCGAAACCCTGGCCTACAGCGGCTGCGACGGCGAGAACCGCCTCGTCTTCACGCTGAACGGCGATGCCGAGATGCTCGGCTGGGACGTGCTCGCGCTCGGCCTGCCGGCCGCCGACCAGCCCTTCGAGCGTGGCCGCTACCGCCAGCACCTGGAATTGCCCGGGGTCTGGCTGGAGCGCGGCACCATCGCGGCCGACGACGCCGTGCTGCTCGACTCGCCGCTGGGCCTGGCCGGCCAGCGCGTGCTGGGCACGCTGTGGTTTGCGGCCGGCACGCCGCTAGCGGCAACGCGGCGCGATGCCCTGCTCGACGAGGCGCGCGGCCTGGCCGCCGATCACGCCCTCGCACGCCAGGCCGGAGCCACCGCGCCGAACGACCGCGTGGTGGTGCTGCGCGCGCTGGCGCCGCGGGTCGAGCCGCTGATGGACCTGTTCAAGGCCGTACGCCATCGCTGGCGTGCGCAGGCCTGGGGCCTGGATGCCGTGTCCCCACGGATCTGGACGACCTAGACCCTGCCCGACCCGGTCAGCGCGGCTGACGGTTCAGCCGCGCGGCCACCAGCGCTGCGGCCACGGCGGAGGCGGCCAACACCCCGGCCACCAGCGCCCAGTCGGCGGCGTGCAGAGGACGCAGGTTCAGCAACCGGCTGAGCACCGGGATCTGGACCAGGGCGCCGAGCGAAACGAGCGTGCCGGCCACGAGCCAGCGCGGCGTGGACTGGCGCAGTCTCGTCAGGCCCACCGTCAGGCCAGCGCTGGCCGCGAGCAGCACGCTCATGGCCATTGCGCGCGCGTGCTCGACGTCCCGGTCCGCGCCGAGCGCGTGCAGGTAGCTCCAGACCACGGCCACGCTGACCAGCGCGCCGACGGCAACCATGGCCGACCAGGCGCCGGCCGAGAAGAAGCGCGCCCGCCGCAGGCGTTGCACCGGCGCGAGCGATCCCTCCGCAGGCAGGTCCTGGAAGGCCAGCATCGCGGTCGGATGGATGACCAGTTCCAGCCAGACGATGTGCACCGGCAGGAACAGCAGGGGCAGGTCCATCAGCGGGATGGCCGCTGCCCCGATCACCAGCGGCAGGTGGACGAGCAGAAGATAGGCAAAGGCCAGCCGCAGGTTCTGGAACAGCTGGCGGCCTTCGGCCACGGCGGCGACGATGGTCCTGAAGTTGTCGTCGAGCAGCACCACCGGCGCCACCTCGCGGGCACTGCGCGTGCCACGCTCTCCCATCGCCACGCCGACGTCGGCCAGCCGCAGCGCGGGCACGTCGTTCACGCCATCGCCAGTGACGGCGACCAGTTCCCCCTGCGCCTGGAGCGCCTGCACCAGGGCAAGCTTCTGCGGCGGTGTCGCCCGCGCCACCACGTGCACGCTGCCAGGTCGGCGGAGCACGGCGCCCGCGTCGTCGTCGGGCGCCAGGGCCACCACGCCGGGCTGCGGGCCGCCGAGCCCGATCTCGCGCGCGATCGCGGCCGCGGTGGCCGGATGGTCGCCGGTGACCATGAGCACCCGCATGCCCGCGGCCAGGCAGTCGGCCATGGCCTCGCGCACGCCCTCTCGCACCGGGTCCTCGAAGGCCAGCAGGCCCGCAAACACGAAGCCGGTCTCGGGCTCGATGTCGAGGCGCTCGCCATCGGCCATGCCACGACGGGCGCAGCCGATGACCTTGTGGCCCGTGCGCGCGAAGGCCTCCACCTGCGCGAGCCAGCCGGCTCGTTCGTCTGCCGAGCCGTCGCACATCGCCAGCACGGTTTCCGGCGCGCCCTTGGTGAACGCCACCGCCTGCTCGCCGTCGCGGCGCAGCATCACCGTCTCGCGGCGCCGCGCCTCGGTGAACGGGAAGTCGGCCAGCCGCGTCGCCGGCGGCAACGGCCCCGCGGCGCCGCGCAGCGCCTGGTCGAGCGGGTCGCCGCTGTCCGGGCGCGAGGCGAAGGCCGCCGCCTGCAGCAGCGACGGCTCGTCGAACCCGTCGGCGGCAGACCGGTGCGCCAGCACCAGCGAGCCGGCGGTGATCGTCCCGGTCTTGTCGGACACGATGCAGCTCACGCGGCCGATGTTCTCCACCGCCACCGCACGGCGCACCAGGGCCTTGCGGCGCGCCAGGCGAAAGACGCCGACGCCGAGGAAGAAGGTGTAGACGACCGGGAACTCCTCCGGCAACGCGGCCACGGCCAGCGTCAATGCGCTGAGCAGGGCATCGACCCAGCCATGGCCGTGCCACAGCCTGATCGCGGCCAGCACGACGCACATGACCACCGCCACAGCGATCAGCACGGCCACGAGTTCGCCGATGGCCTTCTGCAGCGGGGTCGCGGCGTGGCTCCCCTCTGTGGCAGAACGGACGATCTCGCCATAACGCGTCTCGCCGCCGATGAAGACGATGCGCAGCCGTGCCGTTCCCGTGAGCAGGCGCGTTCCCGCCGTTCCCCAGTGTTCGTCAAGCACGCTCGCGGGCAGCGGCACCGACGGATCGAGCGCGCGCTTGGCCACCGGCAGCGATTCGCCCGTCAGGGTCGATTCGTCGGCCTGGAGCCCGGCGCCGCCGACCAGCAGGCCGTCGGCCGGGAAGTACTCCCCCGGCGTGACCTCGACCAGGTCGCCGGGCACCAGCTCCCGTGACGGGATGCTGCGCCACTGCCCGTCGCGCAGCACCGTCGCCGAACTGGCCAGCCGGCTCGCCAGGCCCGCCGAGGATGCCGAAGTGCGCCGATGCAGCCAGGCGTCCATGCCGAGCAAGGGCGCCATTGCGGCGAGCAGCGTGAGCGACTCGGTGACCTGCCCGAGCAGGCCGAACAGGCCCGCCGTCAGCAGCAGGAACCACAGCATCGGGTCGCGTGCCGTGTCGCGCGCGACGACGAGCCAGCCGCCGGTGGTGGGCGCCACGATGTCGTTGAACCCGAAGCTGCGCTGGTGCTCGACCTGCTGCGCGCTCAGGCCCTGCGCGACGGGTGGCAGCGACTCCAGGCGATCAAGCGGGACCCTGCGCCGGCTCATGCCGCGCCAGCCACGTGCTCGCGCACCGATTGCCGTGGGTCAGTCACGCTCGCGCCCGCCTCGATCCCCGCCCCGTCCCTTCTGCGGCTCGACCCTCGGGTCGCGGTGGCACTCCACGCAGTCCTGGAAGTCCCGGATGCCTTCTTCGAGGTGTTCCGCACGGACCTTCGCCTCCGAGTGTTCGTGGCAACCGTAGCAGGTGTAGCGGCTGTAATCGTTGTTGCGGTGGCAGGTGTCGCAGGGCGCCTCGTGGTCGCGATCCAGCACGAAGTACTTGTCGTGGTCGAAGGTCGCCGGCTTCCAGGCCTCCGTCTTGTGGCAGCTCTTGCAGCTGCCCTGGATCTGGCGGTGCAGTCGGTCGGTCGGCGCGTTGTGGCAACTTTCGCAGCGGTCGAGCACGGCAGCAGCCAGCAGCCTGTGCTCGAAGTGCGCCGGCTTCCAGGTCTTGTCGCCGTGGCACTGGCTGCACTCCGCCTTCAGGTCGCGGTGGAACGAGTCCTTCGGCGCGGCGTGGCATGTCGAGCACTGTTCCTTCACCGTCACCTTCAGCAGCGCGTGCGAGA
>NZ_JBFXIO010000413.1:0-4192 GCF_050175855.1 Piscinibacter sp. | reverse complement strand
CACGCAGTGCCGGGGTGTTCAGCACCGAGGCCACCACCTGGGCGCCGTGCGACGGCGGGTAGGAATAGTTGGTGCGGATCACCCGCTTGAGCTGGCTGAGCACGCGGACGGCCTCGTCCTTCGACTCGCAGGCCACCGACAGGGCGCCGACACGCTCGCCGTACAGCGAGAAGCTCTTCGAGAAGCTGGTGGAGACGAAGAAGTCCAGGCTCGCCGCGACGAACTTGCCGATCACTGCGCCGTCCTCGGCGATGCCGTCGCCGAAGCCCTGGTAGGCCATGTCGAGGAAGGCGACGAGCTGGTTCGCCTTGATCGCGGCGACCACCTGGTCCCACTGGCTGCCATCGATGTCGTAGCCGGTCGGGTTGTGGCAGCAGGCGTGCAGCACGACGACCGTGCCGGCCGGTGCCGCCTTCAGCGCGGCGAGCATGCCGTCGAAGTTCACGCCGCGCTTGGCCGCGTCGTAGTAGGGGTAGTTCTCGACCACGAAGCCGGCGCTCTCGAAAAGCGCGCGGTGGTTCTCCCAGCTCGGGTCGCTGATCAGCACCTTGGCCGACGGATTGATGCGCTTGAGGAAGTCGGCCCCGATCTTCAGGCCGCCGGTGCCGCCGAGCGCCTGCACGGTGGCCACGCGGCCGCCCTTGACCATCGCGCTGTCGGCGCCGAACACCAGGCCCTGCACCGCCTTGTCGTAGGCGGCGATGCCGTCGATCGGCAGGTAGCCGCGCGGTTTCGGCGCTTCCATCAGCAGCTTCTCGGCTTCCTGCACGCACTTGAGCAGCGGCAGCTTGCCGGCGTCGTCGTAGTAGACCCCGACACCGAGGTTGACCTTCGCCGGGTTGGGGTCGGCCGCGAACTGTTCGTTCAGGCCGAGGATCGGGTCGCGCGGGGCCATCTCGACGGCGGCGAACAGCGACGAAGCGGGCGAAGCCATGGTCAGTCCTTGTCAGTAGAGCAGGGGGAGGAATTCCGTTAACCTGTCCGATTGCCTTGCACCTTTGCGAGGCGGGTTAACCCGGAGATTTTATCCGCCATGGCCGATAGACCCGAAGTCAGCGATGTGCGACCGGCGCCGGTGCCGAACGAGGCGCCGGTGGGGGAGTTCGTGAGCTTCCCCGATTCGCCGTTCCAGCTCTTCCAGCCGTATCCGCCGGCGGGCGACCAGCCGCAGGCGATCGAGCAGCTGGTGGAGGGCGTGCACGACGGCCTGAGCTACCAGACGCTGCTGGGCGTCACCGGCTCGGGCAAGACCTTCACGATGGCCAACGTGATCGCCCGGCTGGGGCGGCCCGCGATCGTGTTCGCGCCCAACAAGACGCTGGCCGCGCAGCTGTACAGCGAGTTCCGCGAGTTCTTCCCGAAGAATGCGGTCGAGTATTTCGTCAGCTACTACGACTACTACCAGCCCGAGGCCTACGTGCCGCAGCGCGACCTGTTCATCGAGAAGGACAGCTCGATCAACGAGCACATCGAGCAGATGCGCCTGTCGGCCACCAAGAGCCTGCTGGAGCGGCGCGACGTGATCATCGTCGCCAGCGTCAGCGCGATCTACGGCATCGGTAACCCGAGCGACTACCACCGCATGGTGATGACGCTGCGCGTGGGCGACAAGCTCGGCCAGCGCGACGTGATCGCGCACCTGATCCGCATGCAGTACCAGCGCAACGAGACCGACTTCTCGCGCGGCACCTTTCGCGTGCGCGGCGACACCATCGACGTCTTCCCCGCCGAGCACTCCGAGCTGGCGATCCGCATCGAGCTGTTCGACGACGAGGTCGAGTCGCTGCAGCTGTTCGACCCGCTGACCGGCCGCATCCGCCAGAAGATCCCGCGCTTCACGGTCTATCCCTCCAGCCACTACGTGACGCCGCGCGACCGCGTGGTGGCCGCCATCGAGACCATCAAGGAAGAGCTGCGGCTTCGCCTGGACGAGCTGGTCAAGATGGGCAAGCTGGTCGAGGCGCAGCGCCTCGAGCAACGCACCCGCTTCGACCTCGAGATGCTGCAGGAGGTGGGCCACTGCAAGGGCATCGAGAACTACACGCGGCACCTCTCCGGCGCGGCGCCGGGCGAGCCGCCGCCGACGCTGGTCGACTACCTGCCGGCCGACGCACTGATGTTCCTCGACGAGAGCCACGTGCTGATCGGCCAGTTCGGCGGCATGTTCAATGGCGACCGCGCGCGCAAGACGGTGCTGGTGGAGTACGGCTTCCGGCTGCCCAGCGCGCTGGACAACCGGCCGCTGAAGTTCGAGGAGTTCGAGAAGAAGATGCGCCAGGCGATCTTCGTGTCGGCCACGCCGGCGGCCTACGAGCAGCAGCATGCGGGGCAGGTGGTCGAACAACTGGTGCGGCCCACCGGACTGATCGATCCCGAGGTGGAAGTCCGCCCGGCGACACACCAGGTCGACGACGTGCTGCAGGAGATCCGCGAGCGCGTGAAGGTCAACGAGCGCGTGCTCATCACCACGCTGACCAAGCGCATGGCCGAGCAGCTCACCGACTACCTGGGCGAGAACGGCGTGAAGGTGCGCTACCTGCACAGCGACGTCGACAATATCGAGCGCGTGGAGATCCTGCGCGACCTGCGCCTGGGCAGCTTCGACGTGCTGGTGGGCATCAACCTGCTGCGCGAGGGCCTGGACATTCCCGAGGTGTCGCTGGTGGCCATCCTCGACGCCGACAAGGAAGGCTTCCTGCGCGCCGAGCGCAGCCTGATCCAGACCATCGGCCGGGCGGCGCGCAACCTCAACGGCCGCGCGATCCTGTACGCCGATACCATCACCGAGTCGATGCGCAAGGCGATCGGCGAGACCGAGCGCCGCCGCGCCAAGCAGATCGCCTTCAACGCCGAGCACGGCATCGTGCCGCGCAGCGTGAACAAGCGCATCAAGGACCTGATCGACGGCGTCTACAGCGAGAAGAGCGCGAAGGACGACGCCAAGGCGATCGCCGAGGCCGCGGCCGTCGAGGCCATGAGCGAGAAGGACCTGGCCAAACGCATCAAGCTGCTCGAGAAGCAGATGCTTGACCACGCCAAGAACCTCGAGTTCGAGAAAGCGGCGCGGGTGCGCGACCAGCTGGCGCTGCTGCGCGAGCAGGCCTTCGGCGCGGCCGGGCACGACGTCAACGTGGTGCCGCTGGCGCCCGGCAGGGCCTGATCGATCAGCCGGCCTCGCCCGACCAGTCGGCGGTAGCGACGGCCGCGATGAAGCGGTCGAGGTCGGCCGCGGGCAGGTCGTCGATGCCCGCCGCCGCGGCGCGTCCGCTGCCACCGAAGTCAGCGCACAAGGCCGCCGCACCGCGCGGCATGCTGCGCGGCGCGCGCAGGCTCACGCTGTAGCCGCCGGTGCGGTTCGGTCGCAGCACGGCGTGTGCCGCGTCGGGTCGGGCCTGCGCGAGCGTGTTGGCCAAGGTGCCCGACACCCGGCGGCTCCATGGTGCTTCCGGCAGCACGAGGATCCGTGCGCGTTCGTTCTGCCAGGCCGGGAGCAGGCCCAGCGCCTGCTGCAGATCGGATTGACGCAGTTCGTCGATCTCGGCGAACACCGGCTCGGCCGCCAGCATGGCCAGCGGGTCGGCATGTCGGGCCATGAGGGCGTAGAGCGAGGCCGGGGCCATGCAGACGTCTTCGGGCTCCTCGCCATAGGCGTTGTAGTTGATCGAGCGTCCGAGGCGCTGGAGCGCCTCGCGCTGCGTAGCGCCGAACCCGCTTTCGATGGCCAGCCTCTCCGCGACGACCGTCAGATCGTCCCCATAGGCTCCCACCAGCGCCCAGGCGCGGTGCGCGCCGCGGAGATGGCGATCGACCAGCAGGCTGCTGCAGATGTCCGCGCTGAAGTCCAGATGCGCCGACAACCCGGAATGAGCCGGCACTTCACCGGCTGCATGGTGGTCGAACCAGAGCACGCGGGCGCCACGATCGAGCAGGCGCAGCAGCGCGTCGCGGTTGCGTGCCATGGACAGGTCGCAGACGAGCACGTCGTCCGCAGCGTCGGAAGGGACGCGCTGAAGCAGGGCGATCTCGCGCTTCAGGCCGGTGACCAGCGTGGCGGGCCGGGGGTCGTGCAATCGCCACTGGCGCACCGCGCACAGGCCGTCGGCGTCGCCGTTGCAGACGTCGAAACAGCGATGCGGCGCGCTCATCGGCGAGGGGCGAACGTCAGCGTGGGCAATCGCCGCCGCGCTGCACT
>NZ_JBFXIO010000412.1:0-4198 GCF_050175855.1 Piscinibacter sp. | reverse complement strand
CTGCTTGGCCAGTTCCCAGGGCTTGTGGGTGTCGACGTACTCGTTGACGCGGTCGGCCAGCAGCATGATCTCGCGCAGCGCCTTGCCGTACTCGCGCTCCTCGTAAAGGCGCTCGACCTCGCCGCGATGCGCGCGCAGGCCGTCGAGCAGCGTGCGGCCCTCGACGCCGATGTCGGCGCTGAGGTGCCCGCCGAAGCGCTTGGTCAGGAAGCCCGCGGCGCGGCTGGCGATGTTGATGTACTTGCCGATCAGATCGCTGTTGACGCGGGCGACGAAGTCGTCGGGGTTGAAGTCGATGTCCTCGACCTTGGAGTTCAGCTTGGCGGCGATGTAGTAGCGCAGCCACTCGGCGTTCATGCCGAGCTCGAGGTACTTCAGCGGCGAGATGCCGGTGCCGCGACTCTTGCTCATCTTCTCGCCGCCGTTGACGGTGATGAAGCCGTGCACGAACACCTTGTCCGGCGTCTTGCGGCCGCTGAAGTGCAGCATCGCCGGCCAGAAGAGGGTGTGGAAGTAGGTGATGTCCTTGCCGATGAAGTGGATCTGCTCCAGCACCGGGTCGGCCATCAGCGCGTCGTAGTCGCGGCCGCTCCTGTCGCAGTAGTTCTTCAGCGAGGCGAGGTAGCCCACTGGCGCGTCGAGCCAGACATAGAAGTACTTGTCTTCCGTGTCGGGGATGCGGATGCCGAAGTAGGGCGCGTCGCGGCTGATGTCCCAGTCGGCCAGGCCGACGCGGCCTTCGTCGTCGGTGGCGAACCACTCGCGGATCTTGTTCAGCACCTCCGGCTGCAGCCGGCCGGGGGTCTGCGTCCAGTCCTGCAGGAAATCGAGGCAGCGCTGCGACGAGAGCTGGAAGAAGTGATGCTCGCTGGACTTCATCACCGGCGTGGCGCCGGTCAGCGTGGAGTAGGGGTTCTTCAGTTCCGTGGGCGCATAGACCGCGCCGCAGACTTCGCAGCTGTCGCCGTACTGGGCTTTCGCGCCGCACTTCGGGCATTCGCCCTTGATGTAGCGATCCGGCAGGAACATGCCCTTGACCGGGTCGTAGAACTGCTCGATCGAGCGCACCGAGATCAGGCCCTGCTTGCGCAGCTTGAGGTAGATGTCCTGGGCGAAGGCGTGGTTCTCAGGCCCGTCGGTGGAGTGCCAGTTGTCGAAGCCGATGTGGAAGCCGTCGAGGTACTGCCGGCGGCCGGCGGCGATCTTCGCCACGAACTCCTGAGGACTGAGGCCGGCCTTCTCGGCGGCGATCATGATCGGCGCGCCGTGGGCGTCGTCGGCACAGACGAAATGCACCTCGTGACCGAGCATCCGCTGGAAGCGCACCCAGATGTCGGCCTGGATGTACTCCATCATGTGCCCGACGTGGAACGGCGCGTTGGCGTAGGGCAGGGCGGTGGTGACGAAGAGCTTGCGGGTCATCCGCCCATTCTAGAAGCGCTAGACTGCCGGCCCCGCTCCGCCTTATGCAACCGTCTTCATGGCCGCCTCCGAATCCGCCCTGCACGACGCCCTCAAGGGCGTGATCGATCCCAACACCGGGAAGGACTTCGTCTCGACGAAGCAGCTGAAGAACCTCAAAGTCGAGGGCGGCGACGTCTCCTTCGACGTCGAGCTCGGCTACCCCGCCAAGAGCCAGATCCCGGCGCTGCGCAAGGCGCTGATCGCCGCGGCGCGCTCGGTGGCCGGTGTCGAGAACGTCAGCGCCAACATCGGCTCGAAGATCATCGCCCACGCGGTGCAGCGCGGCGTGCAGCTCCTGCCCAATGTCAAGAACATCGTCGCCGTGGCTTCGGGCAAGGGCGGCGTGGGCAAGAGCACCACGGCCGTCAACCTGGCGCTGGCGCTGGCCGCCGAGGGCGCGACGGTGGGCATCCTCGACGCCGACATCTACGGCCCCAGCCAGCCGATGATGATGGGCATCGAGGGCCGCCCCGAGAGTGCCGACGGCAAGACCATGGAGCCGCTGGAGAACTATGGCGTTCAGGTGATCTCGATCGGCTTCCTGATCGAGCCCGACAACCCGATGATCTGGCGCGGCCCGATGGCCACGCAGGCGCTCGAGCAGCTGCTGCGCCAGACCAACTGGGGCAATCTCGACTACCTGATCGTCGACATGCCGCCGGGCACCGGCGACATCCAGCTCACGCTCAGCCAGCGCGTGCCGCTGACCGGCGCGGTGATCGTCACCACGCCGCAGGACATCGCCCTGCTCGACGCCCGCAAGGGCATCAAGATGTTCGAGAAGGTGGGCGTGCCCATCCTCGGCATCGTCGAGAACATGGCGGTGCATGTGTGCGAGAAGTGCGGCCACGTCGAGCACATCTTCGGCGAGGAAGGCGGCAAGCGCATGGCCGCCGAGTACCAGATGGACTACCTCGGCGCGTTGCCGCTGAACCTGTCGATCCGCGTGCAGGCCGACGCCGGCCGGCCCACCGTGGTCAGCGAACCCGACGGCGAGATCGCCGGCCTGTACAAGGGCGTGGCGCGCCAGGTGGCAGTGAAGATCGCCCAGCGCGCCAAGGACTTCAGCTCGAAGTTCCCGACCATCTCGATCTCCAAGAACACCTGATCCGCCATGGCCGCTCCGCGTCCTTCGGTCACCGTCGCGGTCGTGATGGAGCGCGACTTCCAGCCCAATCGCTGGGAGGACTGGCGGCACCGCATCGTCGAGGTGGTGCCGATGGAGGAAGGCTTCGGCGAGGCGCCGCGCGTGCTGCGCGACGACGGCAAGCTGCAGCGCACCTTGCACCCGGGCTTCACGGTCGAGCTGTTCGCCGACGAGGGCGAGGGCTACTACCTCAATCTGAGCAGCGGCGCGCCGGTGTGGTTCGTGGTCTGGCGCAGCGACGATGAGGATCCGTCGCGCGCCTGGCCCGAGCAGGTGACGCTGTCGTACAACGAGGCCGGCCGCCGGCTCGACGCGCAGGAGAAGGTCGACAACGTGCCGCTGCAGCCCGAGTGGCGCGAGTGGCTGCAGGCCTATACCGAACAGAACTACCGGCCCGAGCCCAAGCAGCGCAAGCGCCCGGCGTCTTTCCAGGCGCCGGACCGGCGTGGCGGCTGAGCGCCGCACGGGGGCACCATGAGCAGCGAGGACGGCTTCCTCTCGCGCTGGGCGAAGCGCAAGGCCCTGGTGCGCGAAGGACGCGCGCCGGCCGAACCGCTGCCGACAGCGCCCTCCGCGGAACCGGTGGCGGCAGCGGTGCCGGCCGCCGTGCCGCCGCGACCGGAGCCGGAGCCGGCTCCGGCCGCCGATCCCGCCGCGCCGCCGCCCACGCTCGAAGAGACCGCGACGCTCACGCCTGCCTCCGACTTCACCCGCTTCGTCGCCCGCGACGTCGACCCCACGGTCAAGAACGCCGCGCTGAAGAAGCTGTTCGCCGACCCGCACTTCAACGTGATGGACGGCCTGGACATCTACATCGACGACTACGGCAAGCCCGATCCATTGCCGGCGGGCATGCTGCGCCAGATGGTGCAGTCGCAGTTCCTTGGCCTGTTCGGCGACGAGAAGAAGCCCTCGGCGAACGGCCCTGCGCCGGCGCCCGCCCATCCCCCGGAAGAGACAACCGATGAAGACGCTGATCTGCGACTGCAATCGCACGATGCCGCTGACGCCGCAGAGCCTGGCGCCGGTGAGCCAGGCGCTGGCCAAGACGCCGCTGGCGAGCGCTGACGGTCTCGAAACCGTCCACACCCTGCTGTGCCGGCGAGAGGCCGGCGCTTTCCAGCGCGCCGCCAAGTCCGGCGACGACCTGCTGGTGGCCTGCACGCAGGAGAGCCGCCTCTTCCTCGAACTGAACGAGCAGACCGAGGGCGCGCTGCCGGTGGCCGAGCGGCCGATCCGCTTCGTCAACATCCGCGAGACCGGCGGCTGGTCGAAGGACGCCAAGGACGCCGCGCCGAAGATCGCCGCACTGCTGGCTGCCGCGCAGCTGCCCGACCCCGATCCGGTCACCACGGTCACCTATCGCTCGGAGGGCCGTTGCCTGGTGATCGGCCGCGCCGACGCGGCCGAGCGCGCCGCGGCGATGCTGGCCGACAAGCTCGAGGTCACGCTGCTGCTCGACCGCGCCGGTGGCGCGCTGCCGCAGCGCCGCGAGCGCGACGTGCAGTCGGGCCATCTGAAGAAGCTCTCCGGCTGGCTGGGCGCCTTCCGCGCCGAGTGGGAGAGCGGCAACCCGATCGACCTCGA
>NZ_JBFXIO010000411.1:0-4219 GCF_050175855.1 Piscinibacter sp. | reverse complement strand
GCCTGGTGCGCAAGGCGATCCAGTACGCCATCGACAACGACAAGCCCAGCGTGACCATCGTGCACAAGGGCAACATCATGAAGTTCACCGAGGGCGGCTTCCGCGACTGGGCCTACGCCCTGGCGCGCAACGAGTTCGGCGCCGAGCTGATCGACGGCGGCCCGTGGTGCAAGTTCAAGAACCCCAAGACCGGCAAGGACATCGTCGTCAAGGACTCGATCGCCGACGCATTCCTGCAGCAGATCCTGCTTCGCCCGGCAGAGTATTCGGTGATCGCCACGCTGAACCTCAACGGCGACTACATCTCCGACGCGCTGGCGGCGCAGGTCGGCGGCATCGGCATCGCGCCGGGCGCGAACCTGTCCGACTCGGTGGCTTGCTTCGAGGCCACCCACGGCACGGCACCGAAGTACGCCGGCAAGGACTACGTCAACCCGGGCTCCGAGATCCTCTCGGCCGAGATGATGCTGCGCCACATGGGCTGGACCGAGGCGGCCGACCTGATCATCAGCTCGATGGAGAAGGCGATCGCCTCCAAGAAGGTCACCTACGACTTCGCCCGCCTGATGGAAGGCGCGACGCAGGTGTCGTGCTCCGGCTTCGGCCAGGTCATGATCGACCACATGTGAAGGCGGCGGCAGCGCCGCCTGCGACGAAAAGAAAAGGGCCCGCATCGCGGGCCCTTTTCTTTCGTGGCAGCAGAGACTCAGCGCTCGGACTCGGCGGTGTCGGGCGCCCGGCGGGTGGCGCCCGCGGCGTCGACCGGCTGGATGTTCTGCGCCAGCTGACCCTTGGGGCCCTGCACCAGCTCGTAGCTGACCTTGCCGCCCTGCTTGAGGGTGCGGAAGCCGTCCATCTGGATGGCCGAAAAATGGGCGAAGACGTCGTCGCCGCCGCCTTCGGGTTCGATGAACCCGAAACCCTTGGCGTCGTTGAACCATTTCACGGTGCCGATCGGCATGTCGCTCTCCTCAATCGATCGGCAATTTTCGAGCGCTGCTCGCTCGCGTGTCAAGGAAGCAACGCAAGCCGCGCGACCGCCCCAACGCCCGCGGCACCGAACAGCGGGGTCTTGAACCGTCATTTCGCGCACTTGTGATCCACCGGCGAAGCGCAATATCCAGCCGAGTGACCGGGTCCGCGGCCAACTCGATAGAATGGTTTCATGCCAGACGAAACACCGCCGCAGCCCCCTGTGCCCCCGGGTACAGGCAAGCCCGATGACGGGCAGGGCGCGGTCGTCGTCGAGCGCAAGACGCAGCGAACGCAGCCGCCGCGGATGTACCAGGTGGTGATGCTCAATGACGACTACACGCCGATGGAGTTTGTCGTCATGGTGCTGCAGGAGTATTTCAAGCGCGACCTCGAAACCGCGACCCAGATCATGTTGAAGATTCACCATGAGGGTCGCGGTGTCTGCGGCGTCTATACCAAGGACGTGGCCGCGACCAAGGTAGAACTGGTACTGGCCGCTGCGCGTCGCGGCGGCCACCCGTTGCAGTGCATTATGGAGGCCGCATGATTGCCCAGGAACTCGAAGTCAGCCTGCACATGGCGTTCGTCGAGGCGCGCCAGCAGCGCCATGAGTTCATCACCGTGGAGCACCTGCTGCTGGCACTGCTCGACAACCCCTCGGCCGCCGAGGTGCTGCGCGCGTGTTCGGCCAACATGGACGACCTGCGCAAGAGCCTGGCCGGTTTCATCAAGGAAAACACGCCCACGGTCGGTGGCACCGAGGAGGTCGACACCCAGCCGACGCTAGGTTTCCAGCGCGTGATCCAACGCGCGATCATGCACGTGCAGTCCACCGGGAGCGGCAAGAAGGAAGTCACCGGCGCCAACGTGCTGGTCGCGATCTTCGGCGAGAAGGACTCCCATGCCGTGTACTACCTGCACCAGCAGGGCGTGACGCGGCTGGACGTGGTCAATTTCATCGCCCATGGCATCAAGAAGAGCGATCCGCCCGAGCCGAGCAAGCCCAGCGAGGGCAGCAGCGGCGGTAACGAGGGCGAGAAGGAAGAAGGCGAAGGCAAGGGTTCGCCGATCGACCAGTTCACCCAGAACCTCAACCAGCTCGCCCGCGACGGCAAGATCGACCCGCTGATCGGCCGCGAGCACGAGGTCGAGCGCGTGATCCAGATCCTGTGCCGCCGGCGGAAGAACAACCCGCTGCTGGTCGGCGAGGCGGGGGTCGGCAAGACCGCCATCGCCGAGGGCCTGGCCTGGCGCATCACCCAGGGCGACGTGCCCGAGGTGCTGTCGCACTCGGTGGTCTACGCACTCGACATGGGCGCGCTGCTGGCCGGCACCAAGTACCGCGGTGACTTCGAGCAGCGCCTGAAGGGCGTGCTCAAGCACTTGAAGGACCAGCCCAACGCGATCCTCTTCATCGACGAGATCCACACGCTGATCGGTGCGGGTGCGGCCTCGGGCGGCACGCTCGACGCCAGCAACCTGCTCAAGCCGGCGCTGAGCTCCGGGTCGATGAAGTGCATCGGCGCGACCACCTTCACCGAGTACCGAGGCATCTTCGAGAAGGACGCTGCGCTGTCGCGGCGCTTCCAGAAGATCGATGTGGTCGAGCCCTCGGTCGAGCAGACCGTGGAGATCCTCAAGGGCCTGAAGTCGCGCTTCGAGGAGCACCACAGCGTCAAGTACGCGCTCGGCGCGTTGCAGGCCGCCGCCGAGCTATCGGCCAAGTACATCAACGACCGCCACCTGCCCGACAAGGCGATCGACGTGATCGACGAAGCCGGCGCGGCGCAGCGCATCCTGCCCAAGAGCAAGCAGAAGAAGACCATCACGCGCGCCGAGGTCGAGGACATCGTCGCCAAGATCGCGCGCATCCCGCCGACCAGCGTCTCCAGCGACGACCGCGGCAAGCTCAAGAGCCTGGACCGCGATCTGAACAGCGTGGTGTTCGGTCAGGAACCGGCCATCGAGGCGCTGGCCTCGGCCATCAAGATGGCGCGCTCGGGCCTGGGCCGGCCGGACAAGCCGATCGGCTCCTTCCTCTTCAGCGGCCCCACCGGCGTCGGCAAGACCGAGGTCGCCAAGCAGCTGGCCTACATCCTCGGCATCGAGCTGATCCGCTTCGACATGTCGGAGTACATGGAGCGCCATGCGGTGAGCCGCCTGATCGGCGCGCCTCCGGGCTACGTCGGCTTCGACCAGGGCGGCCTGCTGACCGAGGCGATCAGCAAGAAGCCGCACGCGGTGCTGCTGCTCGACGAGATCGAGAAGGCGCACCCCGACGTCTTCAACGTGCTGCTGCAGGTGATGGACCACGGCACGCTGACCGACAACAACGGGCGCAAGGCCGACTTCCGCAACGTCATCATCATCATGACGACGAACGCAGGCGCCGAGACGATGCAGAAGTCGACCATCGGCTTCACCAGCTCGCGCCAGGCCGGCGACGAGATGGGCGACATCAAGCGCCTGTTCACGCCGGAGTTCCGCAACCGGCTCGACGCGATCGTCTCGTTCCGCGCGCTCGACGAGGAGATAATCCTGCGCGTGGTCGACAAGTTCCTGCTGCAGCTCGAGAGCCAGCTGGCCGAGAAGAAGGTGGAGGTCACCTTCACCGATGGCCTGCGCAGGCACCTGGCCAAGACCGGGTTCGACCCGCTGATGGGCGCACGCCCGATGCAACGGCTGATCCAGGACACGATCCGGCGCGCGCTGGCCGACGAGCTGCTGTTCGGCCGCCTGGTCGACGGCGGCCGGCTGAGGGTGGACATCGACGCCGACGGCAAGCCGGTGCTCGACATCACGCCGCCGAAGAAGAGCGACAAGCCGAAGGCTGAGCCGGCGACGGCCTGAATTCAGCCGGCGCTGGTCGCCGGGTCCTGCCGGTAGTAGCCGGCGAGCAGGTCGTACAGCGCCGGGTGCTCCCGGCGCATGGAGCCCGCGTCGACGAAAAAGAGCTCCGAGGCGACGGCGAAGAATTCGTCGATGGCCTCGGCGCCGTAGGGATCGATCAGCGTCTCCTCGCCGGCGTCCACGCGCTGGCAGAAGTCGTTCCATTGCGGCTCGAGCACCGCCAGCCAGCGCTCGCGGGAGGCGCGGTCGGGCAGCAGCGGCACGCCATCGGCGGCGCCGTCGCGCATGTCGAGCACATGCGCGAACTCGTGGACCACCACGGTGTAGCCCCAGGCGGCGCTGTCGCCGGCATCGTCCACGTCGCGCCACGACAGCATCACCGGCCCGCCCTCCA
>NZ_JBFXIO010000410.1:0-4247 GCF_050175855.1 Piscinibacter sp. | reverse complement strand
TCGGAGAACAAGATCCCCTTCGACGAGGCGCTCAAGCGCGGCGAGAAGCCGATGCGCGAGTTCATGCTCAAGCAGACGCGGCAGTCCGACGTGATGCTGGTCTCGCGCCTGGCCAAGATCGATGCGGCCACGCCGGCGGCCGAGGTGCCGTTCAAGGTGCTGGTACCGGCCTTCGTGACCAGCGAGCTCAAGAGCGCGTTCCAGATCGGCTTCCTGATCTTCATTCCCTTCCTCATCATCGACATGGTGGTGGCCAGCGTGCTGATGAGCCTGGGCATGATGATGCTCAGCCCGGTGCTGGTGGCCCTGCCCTTCAAGCTGATGCTGTTCGTGCTGGCCGACGGCTGGAACCTGCTGCTCGGCTCCCTTGCCGCGAGCTTCGTGACATGAATCCCCAGATCGTCTTCACCTTCGGCCAGGAAGGCCTGTACACGCTGCTGATGGTGGCCGCGCCGATGCTGCTGACCGTGCTGGCCGTCGGCCTGCTGGTGAGCATCTTCCAGGCCGCCACGCAGATCAACGAGGCCACGCTGACCTTCGTGCCGAAGATCGTCGCCGCAGTGGCGGTGCTGGCGGTGGCCGGCCCGTGGATGCTGACCACGCTGGTCGAGTACCTGCAGCGCACGCTGCAGGCGATCCCGACCGTCGTCGGATAGCCTGCGCCGAGGGCCCATGCTCACGTTCACCGAAGCGCAGATCCTCGCCTGGATCACGCCGGTGATCTGGCCGTTCCTGCGCGTGCTCGCGCTGCTGGGCACGCTGCCGGTGATCGGCCAGCGCACGGTGCCGGCGCGTGCCCGCGTGGCGCTGGCCTTCCTGATCGCCGTGTGCGCGCAGGCCTCGCTGCCGCCGATTCCGCCGATCCCGCTCGACTCGGCCGTGACCTTCCTCGTCGTGCTGCAGCAGATCGTGATCGGCGTGTCGCTCGGCTTCGCGGTGCGCATCGTCTTCGCCGCGGTGGAGTTCGCCGGCGAGCTGGTCGGGCTGCAGATGGGCCTGAATTTCGCCGGCTTCTTCGACCCCGCCACCGGCGGCCAGACCACCGCCGTGAGCCGCTTCTTCGGCGTCACGGTGAGCTGGGTGTTCGTCGTCACCGGCGGCCACCTGCTGGTGATCGCCGGCGTGATGCAGAGCTTTCACAGCTTCCCGGTGAGCCCGGAGCCATTCGCCTTCGTCAAGACGGTGCTGCCGCACCGCTGGGGCGCCGAGGTGTTCGCCATCGGCCTGTGGATCGCGCTGCCAATGGTGGCGATGCTGCTGTTCGTCAACCTGGTGATGGGCATCACCTCGCGCGTGGCTCAGCAGCTCAACCTGTTCGCGATCGGCTTCCCGATCACGCTGACGGTGGGCCTGGTCGGTGTACTGCTGACGCTGCCGATGATGCAGGCACCGTTCACGATGGCGCTCGAGCGGATGCTCCAGCACTTCCTCTAGCAGCCTCCGCCGCCTCGTGAGGCGGCAGGGTGTCCTCGAAACCATCGGAGTGGATGGTCGACCCCGGGCCTTGCCCGTGCCAGGTCGACGGCCCTTCCAGGTTGCGCTCGCGCCACCAGGTCAGGCCACGGTCGACCAGCAGCCAGGCGACGACGCCTCCGACGACGACGATGAGGGCAGTGATCATGCGCTGGGTTCCACGGTTCGTGAGAATGTACGCAGGCAGCCAGGGTGCTTCAACGGGGCACCCCCGCGGATGAGGGCGTTCGCAGGGGCAGCAGTCCTGCACGCGCGGCGGCGGAGACCGCGTCGGTGAGGTCGCGCAGCACCCGCGACTCCAGGCTCCAGCGCTGCCAGTACAGCGGCACGTCCAGCGCGCGGCCCGGCGCCAGCTCCACGAGATCGCCGCTGGCCAGCAGCGGCGCCACCAGCGCCTCGGGGTTCATGCCCCAGCCCAGCCCGTGCAGCGCGGCGTGCACGAAGCCGTGGGTGCTGGGAATGCGGTGCTGCGGCGGCTGCAACCGGCGCCGCGACAGCAGCCGCAGGAAGCGGGCCTGCAGCTGGTCCTTCTGGTTGAAGACGCTGCACGGCGCCCGGGCCAGCGCATCGTCGTCCACGCCGCGCGGGAAGTGCCGGCGCATGAAGGCCGGGCTGGCCACCGCCCGGTAGCGCATGCGCCCGAGCGGACTCACCTTGCAGCCCTGCACCGGCACCGGCTCGGCGCTCACCGCGGCGAGCACACGGCCCTGGCGCAGCAGTTCGCTGGAGTGGTCCTGGTCCTCGACGTGCAGGTCCAGGCCAACCTCGTGGCGCTCGCGCAGCGCCGCCAGCGCCGGCACGAACCAGGTGGCCAGCGAGTCGGCGTTGACGGCAATGGCCAGCGGCAGCGACGGTGCGGCGTCGCCGTCCAACCCGAACGGAGCCAGCGCCTGGGCCTCCAGCAGCTGCAGCTGCTGCGCATGGCGCTGCAGCGATTCGCCGGCCTCGGTGGCCACACAGGGGCTGCCGCGGCGGATCAGCACCCGGCCGAGCCGTTCCTCCAGCGCCTTGATGCGCTGGCTTACCGCCGAGGGCGTGACGTGCAGCGCGCGCGCCGCGGCGTCGAAGCTGCCTTCGCGCAGCACGGCGGCGAAGGCGGCGAGTTGGCGGGAGTCGAGCTGCATCAGTTTGGCTAATGGAACTTCAGGAAGTTTAGCTGGACGTGATCGCAGCCCGCCGCGAGCATGGCGGGCGACATGAACGCCGCCGTCTTCTTCCAGGGCTTCGCCACCTCGCTTGCGCTGATCGTCGCCATCGGTGCGCAGAACGCCTTCGTGCTGCGCCAGGGGCTGGCGCGCAGCCACGTGCTGCCGGTGGTGCTGGTGTGCGCGCTGTCGGATGCGCTGCTGATCTCGCTGGGCGTGGCCGGGCTCGGCCGCTGGGTGCAGGAGCACCCGGTGCTGCTGACGGTCACGCGCTGGGGCGGTGCGGCCTTCCTGGTCGCCTACGGCGTGCTGGCGGCGCGGCGGGCGCTCTCGCCGCATGCGCTGTCGGTGCAGGGCGGCGCAGTGGGCGACCTGCGCGGTGCGATCGCCGCGTGCCTCGCCTTCACCTACCTGAACCCGCACTGCTGGCTCGACACCGTGGTGCTGCTCGGCTCGATCGCCGCGCAGCAGCCCGAAGACGCGCGCACCGTGTTCGGCGCCGGCGCGGCCAGCGCGAGCGCCGTGTGGTTCTTCTCGCTGGGCTACGGCGCTCGCCTGCTGGCGCCGCTGTTCGCGCGCCCGGCCGCGTGGCGGGTGCTCGATGCGGCGATCGCCCTGGTGATGTGGGCGATCGCAGCGTCTCTCATTTACCCACGGTGATCCACTGCACCTCGAGCCAGTTGTCGGCCCGGTGAACGGCGGTCACGTTGCTGCGCGCCGCCCAGGGGATCACCTGGCGGTGCAGCGGGATCACGTGCACCTGCTCCTTGTACTCGCGCATCGCCGCCTTGATCAGGCCTTCGCGCTTCTTCGCATCGGGCTCGACGCTGCTCTGCGCGGCCAGCGCGTCGAACTTGTCGTTCTTGACGCCGCCGAAGTTCCAGTAGCCCACGCCCTTTTCGCCGCGGTTGCGCAGCACCGGCGTGAAGGTGGTCTCCGCGTCGGTGATGGCGCCGCCCCAGCCAAGCATGTACAGGCTGGTGTCCTGCTTCTCGATCTTCGGGAAGTAGGTGGCGCGCGGTTGCGCGCTGACCTTGACCTTGATCTTCAGCTGCGCCCACATGCCGGCCAGCGCGATGCAGATCTCCTCGTCGTTGATGTAGCGGTTGTTCGGGCAATCGAGCGTGACCTCGAAGCCGTCGGCGTAGCCGGCGTCGGCCATCAGCTTGCGTGCGGCGGCCAGGTCGTAGGGCAGCCGGCCCTCGATCTCCGGGTCGTTGTAGGAGCCCAGAGGTGAAGGCGTCAGGCCGCCGGTCGGGTAGCTCTGGCCGTTCATCAGCTTGGTCTTGATGGTCTCGATGTCCACTGCCTGGTACATCGCCCGGCGCACGCGCTGGTCCTTGAAGGGGTTCTTGTCTCCCGGCACGTTGCCGTACAGCAGCTTGTCGCGGAACTGGTCCATGCCGATGAAGACGATGCGGTTCTCCGGCCCGTCGATGATCTTCACGCCGGCGGTGTTGCGCAGGCGCGGCACGTCGCGCGGGGCCGGGTCGAGCACGAAGTCGATCTCGCCGGAGACCAGCGCGGCCAGTCGCGTGGCGTCGTTGCCGATCGGCGTGTAGACGATCTCGTGCACGTTGCCCTCGAACTTGCCCCACCAGTTCGGGTTGCGCTTAGATCGGAAGAGCG
>NZ_JBFXIO010000409.1:0-4290 GCF_050175855.1 Piscinibacter sp. | reverse complement strand
GTGATCGGCTGCGGCAGGTCGAAGCGTGTCAATCTGCACCGAAAGCACAAGGGGTCCGCGACGGCCGGTTTTGCAAGTGGTTGTCGCGCCTATAGTTTTTGTGGGCCAGCGTGTCAATCTGCAGGAAAAATACGATTACCCCAGCCGACGCCGATCTCGTCGACTTCGACGATCATGCCGCCCAGGCGGATCGTGGTCTGGACGACATCGGGCGAGCGCTCTTCGGCGGGAATGAATCCGACCGCCGTTGCGGGCTGCTGCAGTTTGGCCATGGTGGGCGTCCGCGTTGTGTACGTTATGTACATCATAGAGCGCTCGGAAGATCGATGCAAGCGACAGAGCCGAGATCAGCCGATACTCATGATGCATAGCACGCTACGTCTTCCACAACAGCAACGCCCAAGACAGCAAGGTCCTGGCGGCCGCTGAGAAGGCAGCGCGCTCCTATGGCGCGACGGTGGTGAAGTCGCTAGCTGGCACGATGTTGCTGGAGTTGGCGCCGGCGCAGGTGCCCGAGGTCGCGAAGGCCTTGCCGGGCTGGCGCTATGCAGCCGAACGCAAGACGACCCGGGTGCCTGAGCGCAAGCCGCTGGAGCGTTCGAAGTCGCGCGGCGCGCTGGCGGCGGCCGCCAAGGGCTAGATCCCTGGCGCCTTGGGTTTAAATCCCAGGTCTTGTCGCCGTGATTTGCCACACTTTGGGTGCAAATCTCAATGCGTGACGAGGTTAATTATGTTAACTCATTGCCCCCGTTCGGAACTCCTTTCGTCGAATGCTGCTCTGGCACGCTGCTGCCTTCAACGGGTGGTTGGGCGTCCATCCAGTTGCTTACCAACTACCTGCCGCGCCGATCCTCTGCATCGCCGGATGCTGTACCGTTGTTCAGCAGCTGGAAGACGTAAAGCGAAAGGTCCGCGACCAACCGGTCGTCGTGCGTACTGAGATCCAGGCCCGTTAAATCAGAGATTCGACCAAGCCGGTGTGCGACGGTCTTCCTGTGCACACCAAGCTTCTGCGACGCTGCTTCGTGTGAACAGTTCACGTCGAAGTAGACGCGCAGCGTCTGCAAGAAAAGGTCGCGCTGCTTCGGTTCCTCGTTCAGCAACCCACCAAGGTTCAGTTCCAGGAATCTCCGCATGCCGACATCATGGCGCAGACTCAGCAACATGCCGACTACGCCTGCACGGTCGTACACGACCGAGGCGGTCTTGCCCATCTGTCGCGAGACGTCCAGCGCGATCTGCGCCTCCCGGTATGCGATTGCGAGCGCACGGGGAACGTGGCAGCGGCTACTCCCACCCACCACAACATGGCGTCCGCTGAGACCATCGCTGATGGCTCCTGCGAGACCCTTAGCAAAGCGTTCGGCATCGCCGAGCGCTTGGTCGGAACACAACACGGCGATCGACAGGCCCTGCAATGCAATGGCGCGCACCTTCTCGCCACGTATGGCCTGAACGGAACGTGTGATCTTCTGGCGAAGGATGGAGCCCGAACTCTCCGCAGATCCCGGCACCGCGGCGCCGAGTTCGCAGAGATAGAGTCGCATCGGGCCTTCCAGATCCAGCTTGAGATCTGCCGAGCGGTCGATGGCCGCTGCACGTGCGGTTTCGTCCGCGCGCAACAAATCCCACACCGTCGCATCAATCGATTCCGATCGGGCTCGGCTTGCCGATCGCTGTTCCAGCCGCTGCAAGGCAGCGATGACCGCAACTTGCGAGAGTGTCAGCTCAATGAGCTCCAAGCGCTGCCCGTCATCGAGCGTTCCGAGGATCCAGGCCACCGCCTCGCCCTCGACGAAGATCGGTTGGGCTCGCCAGGACATGCCGTCCTGAGTCACCGACAACCCTGCGGTGGCGACTCCTCGCGCGATGGCAGCAGCGGCCGCGCCAGCAACCAGTTCATGGGCGCGGTCACTGCCGCTCCATGACAACAGCGTACCGTCCCGGTCGATGACGGCGACGTCCGTCTTTAGCGTCGTCGCCGCCGTCGACACGATGGTGTTCAATCCGGCCCCTTGGAGCAACAGCAGCATCAGTGTCTGCGTGAGGCTCGACACGCTGCGCACGACGTCGTACCGCTGGTTGAGCGCCTCGTGCGCACGCCCCAGCTCCTCGACCATGCGGCGTTGCCCAGCGTAGAGCTCCGCATTCTCGATGGCGATGGATGTCAGGTTCGCCAGTGCCGTCAGCCTGGTTGTGTCCTGGGGTGTGAACGTCGAAGGTCGCCGCCGCCAAACTTCCAGCACGCCGATGATGTCGTCGCGTCCGAGCAGAGGGGCCGCCAGCGCCGAGCGAACGAGTTCGGCCTCGGCCAGATGGAAGAAATCGCGACTGATCGACTCGCTGGTTACATAGTCCTCGACCGAGGCTGGTGTGCGGTGCGCCAGGACGAGCCCCGCCAACCCCTGCCCGGGCCCCATCTGCAGGTTCGCCGTTTCCGGGGAGCGGTTACCGACGCAGCGGCGCATGACGATCCTGTCGTCCTGCCGCAGCAGAACGCCGCAGATGTCCGCCGACAGCAATTGCTTGGCCTCCTGCGTGATGAGCAGCAGGATCTCGCTCAGGTCGTGGCTCTTGAGCATGCGGGTGGCGACCCGCTGCAGCGCCTGCACCTCGTCGAGGTTCTGGACCGCAATCCGTTGGCGCTCGCAGGTCTGTAGCGCAAGCGCGAAGAACTTGCAGAACACGCCGAGCGACTCGGAGGCTTCGATCGTGACGGGATCCCCCTCAATCAGCAGAGCGAGCGCGCCGGGGGCAACCGGGACAAACACGCCCTTCCCCACCCGCAGCGGTGCTTCGCACGTCTCGAGTCCTCCGGGAAGATCCAGACCCGGTGTTTCGTTAACATGTTCCAGCGTTGACGGCGCATACCAGGCGCCGCCGGTGCGAAGAATGACGCGCGCGCGGGCGGCGGGGACCAGTTCGGCAACGGCCCGTTCTGCCTCCGCGAGCAGGAGGTCGTACTGCCCACGGGCCGCTGCAGTCGCAATCGGCTCGAGAACGCCCGTCAGTGCGCCCGGCATCAGCGTTGGCTCGGAGGTGAATCGACTTCCCATGCCCCCGAGTCTGCGCCGTCGTGCGCGCGCCGGATCATGGGGTCATCACTGCTTTCATGCGCTGCTGCCTTGCGAGCAGGTCGTAAAGGCTAGGCGCATCAGTCAGGCGGCCGCGGGCATCCACCACCACGGTCGGATCTAGGGCTCCGCTGGTGACCAAGCGCAGCAGCTTGCGACGCAGGCGAATGCTGTCGCCGATCGCGAAGCTGAGTGTCAGCTCGTCCCTGAACGCGCGGCCGACCGGAAAGGCCCAGCTTTCTGCCACGTGCGCGCCCACGGATACGACGCGTCCGCGCGCGCGCGCCAGCGACATCGCGAAGTCGAGTGTGCCATTGCCGCCGACCGCCTCAACGACGACCTCGGCACCGTCGCCATCCGTCAGTTTCCGCACCAGCGCCGCGGCGTCGTCCGGGTGCACGGCGATGGATCCCTGGGCATTCGCGAACGCCCTGCGCGTTTCGTTGGGTTCGACCAGCACGACAACCCCCGCACCGGCCACCTGCGCCGACAATGCGGCGAGCTGGCCAACAGCGCCGCCGCCGATGACTACGACGAAGTCCCCCGCTTGGGTGCTGGCGCGCTCGATCGCGACCCAGCCGGTGGCGAGGTTGTCGCCCATTAGCAAGGCTGCTTCCGGTGGACACTGTTCCGGCAAATGGCCCAGCGTCTGGTCGGCAAACGGCACCCGGACGTACTCCGCCTGCGCTCCGGAGATGCTGGGGCCAAATGCGGTGCCGGTGCCGAAGAAGGCACGCTCAGTGCACTGCCAGTGTTCGGCTCGATCGCACCAGCGGCACTGGCCGCAGGCAGTGAAGTCGGAAGACATCACCTTGTCGCCCAAGCGAATTCGGTGAACTGCACGACCTGCTTCCACGACCTCGCCAACGAATTCGTGTCCAACCACCGCACCCGGCGTGATACCCGCGAAGTCGCCTTTCACTACATGCAAGTCCGTGCCACAGATGCCGGCGTGCGTGACCTTCACGATAGCATCAGTCGCCTCCGCAACATGCGGTTCTGGGACGTCGCTGACTTCGACGTGCCCGGGGCTCTTGTAGACGACAGCTCGCATGGGAATTGTGTTCGACGCTGTGTGTTCGCGCTGGCCCCGGCGATTCGAAAACGCCGGGTTTCATTGTGGCTCAGGGGCCTCAGAACGCCTTCAGCAGGCGCAAGTTGATGCGGTCCGACTCCTTCAGGCCGTTGCGCACGGTCAGGTCACGTCCATAGAGCG
>NZ_JBFXIO010000408.1:0-4296 GCF_050175855.1 Piscinibacter sp. | reverse complement strand
GGGTAGACGCTCGCACCGGCGGTGCGGCCGAGGAACCGGCCGCCGACGAAGGCCACCGCCATCATCCAGCCGCCGGACACGGAGGCGGCCGTCCCGGCCTTCTCGGGGAACGGGCCGACGGCGCCCGCCTGCCCGCAGGGCTGGTGCACGCCGTGGCCGATGCAGAACAGCCAGGAGGGCAGCATCACCGCCCACACGGTGTGGATGCCGGCCAGCGCGAAGCCCGCCATCGAGAGGCCGCCGGCCAGGGTCAGCCAGGCGCCGCGCCGCACCGCGCCGCGCAGGCCGTGCCGCGCCAGCAGGCGGCGGCACCAGAAGGTGCCGGCGAAGTAGGCGAACGAGTGCGTGAGCATGATCGCCCCATAGCCCACCTTGCTGGTGCCCAGCAGGCCGATGTAGACGAACGAGGTGCCGGCGAGCAGGAAGAACAAGGCGCCGTAGGCGAAGCCCGAGAGCAGCGTCCAGGCGCGGAAGGTCGGGTTCGCGAGCACGGCCCGCCAGTTGGCCGCCAGTGCCGCGAACTGCGTGGCGCGCGGGTTGCGCTCGGGCACCGTCTCCTCGTAGCGCCACGCCACGATGGTCAGCGTCGCCGCGCCGAACACCGCCACCACCAGCAGCGCGGCATGCCAGTTCAGCCACTGCACCGTGATGCCGCCCACCAGCGGGCTGGCCATCGCGATCAGGCCCAGGCCGCTGAGCGCCTTGGACATCACCCGGGCGCCTTCCTGTGGCGCGAACAGGTCGCGCACGATCGAGCGCGCGCAGGTCACCGCCGCTGCCATGCCGGCGCCTTGCAGCGCGCGCCAGGCCACCAGCGCCTCGATGCTCGGCGCCAGTGCCGCGGCTACGCTGGCCAGCGTGTAGACCGCCAGCCCCGAGAGCAGCACCGGCCGGCGGCCGAAGCGGTCGGCCAGCGGGCCGAGCACCAGCTGCGCGCTGCCGAAGCAGATGATCAGCGCCGACAGCGTCAGCTGCGTGGCCGACATGCTGGCGCCCAGGTCGCGCTGCAGCGTGGGCAGCGCGGGCAGGTAGAGATCGGTGGTGATCGGCTGGATGCCCAGCAGCAGGGTCAGCAGCAGCACGACCACGGCAGGGCGCATGCCGTGGCGTTCGGGAACCGGGGACGACATGGCGCGAGCCTAACAGGCGCGGCGCAACGACCCTGCCGCCGCCGTTGCAATCGGTGACGCGAGGCGCCGGCCGCTTGTTACGATATCCGCAGCACGTGGGAGGCTTGCCCATGTGCTCTTCCTACAACCAGCAAGCCGCAGCTCGCAAAGGACGACAAACGATGAACACCCTGACCCGTTGGACGACCCGCCTGATCGCCGTCTGCCTCAGCTTCGCCGGCTTCATGCACAGCGCGCAGGCCACCCTCGTCAGCACCGAGCAGGTGGCGGCCAGCGAGGGCGTGATCAGCGCTACCGAGCAGCGCGCCTACGTCAACTCGATGCTCGACCGCGCCGACGTGGCGCAGGCCCTGCAGGAGCGCGGCATCGATCTCGCCCAGGCCAAGGCTCGTGTCGCCGCGCTGACCGATGCCGAAGTCGCCCACGTGGCCCACACGCTGGACACCGCCCCGGCCGGCGCCAGCGACATCCTCGGCACCATCGTCTTCATCTTCGTGCTGCTGCTGATCACCGACATCCTCGGCTTCACGAAGATCTTCCCGTTCACCCGCTCGATCCGCTGAGCGCCATGCCGCGGCGAGCGTGGCTCGCTGCCGCGCTCGCGCTGCTGATGGCGCTGCTGGCGGGCTGCGCGGTGCAGACGGAGACACTGCGCCGCGCCCCGCCCTCCGGCCTGGCCCCGCGCGTCGAGCTGGCGGCCACGCCCTTCTTCCCCCAGACCGAGTACCACTGCGGCCCGGCGGCGCTGGCCACGGTGCTGGCGGGCTGGCCCGACATCGGCCGCGAGGCGACGCCGCAGCGGCTGGGCGACGAGGTCTTCCTGCCGGCGCGCACCGGCACGCTGCAGATCGAGATGATCGCCGGCGCGCGCCGCCACGGCGCGGTGGCGACGAAGCTGCCCGGCACGCTGGAGGCGCTGCTGCGCGAACTGCAGGCCGGCCACCCGGTGGTGGTGCTGCAGAACCTCGGCCTGAGCTGGTATCCCGCCTGGCACTACGCGGTGCTGGTCGGCTACGACCTCGAGGCGGGCGATGTGATCCTGCGCTCGGGCACCACCGAGCGGCAGGTGCTGCCGATGCGCACGTTCGAGCACACCTGGGTGCGCGCCGGCAGCTGGGCCTTCGTGGCGCTGCCGCCGGGGCAGTGGCCGGCGACGGCCGAGGAGGCCGCCGTGGTCGAGGCCGCCGTGGGCTTCGAGCGTGCCGCCGCTCCCGCCCAGGCGGTGCGCGCCTACCGCAGCGCGTTGCAGCGCTTCGGCGGCAGCCTCAGCCTGCAGATGGGCCTGGGCAACAGCCTGCACGCCAGCGGTGACCGGGCGGCCGCGGCGCAGGCCTTCGAGGATGCGACGCGCCTGCATCCGGGCAGCGCGCCGGCCTGGATCAACCTGGCCAGCACGCGCGCGGATCTCGGCCAGCGTGAAGCCGCACTCGCCGCGGCGAGGCAGGGCGTGGCCGTGGCGGATGCCACCTGGTCCGATCGTGCCCGCGCCCTGCTGGCCTCGCTGCAGGCTCAGGCGAAGGACTCGCCCTCGCCCAGGTAGCGGAACTGCCCCGCCGGCAGGTCGCCGAGCATCACGCGGCCGATGCGCACGCGCTTGAGGCCGGTGACCTTCAGCCCCACGGCCTCGCACATGCGGCGGATCTGCCGCTTCTTGCCTTCGGTGAGCACGAAGCGCAGCTGTTCCTCGTTGACCCACTCCACGCGCGCCGGCTTGAGCGGCTCGCCGTCGAGCTCGAGGCCATGGTTGAGCAGCCGCAGGCCTTCGGCCGACAGCGGCTCGCCGGCCGCCGGCTGCACGCGCACCAGGTATTCCTTCTCGATCGCGCTGTCTTCGCCGATCAGCTGCTTGGCGATGCGGCCGTCCTGCGTCAGCACCAGCAGGCCGACCGAGTCGATGTCGAGCCGGCCGGCCGGCGCGAGGTAGCGCAGGTGCTCACGCTGAAAGCGGATGCCGCTGGGATCGTCGCGCCAGTGGTTGGCCGCGGTGATGAGCACCGAGGCCGGCTCATAGCCGTCTTCGGCCTGGCCGCTGACGTAGCCCACCGGCTTGTTCAGCAGCACGGTCACGCGCTGCGCCTGTTCACTGCGCGCGCGTTTGTCCACCGTCACCTGCTGGTTCGGCAGCACCCGCGCGCCGAGTTCGGCGACGACCTGCCCGTCGACGCGCACCCAGCCGCGCTCGATCCACTCGTCGGCCTCGCGGCGCGAGGCCAGGCCCAACTCGCTCATGCGCTTGGACAGGCGCACGCTGCCCTCAGGGTGCGGCGCGCCGCTGGCCGGCGGTGGAGGCGACGGCCGCGGGCGGCCGCTGAAAGCGGTATTCGTGCCGGCCGGGCGGGCCGGCGGCAGCGGTGCGGGGGCGGGCCGGGCGGGAGCGGGGCGCGCAGGCGCGGGACGCGCCGGGGCCGGGCGCGCAGGGGCGGGCCGTGCCGGCGAATGCTTCTTGGCTGGCGCCGGCCGCGGTGCTTCCGCGGGGCGCTGCGCGGCGCGCTCGGCGCGTTCGGCCTGTGCCTGGGCGAGCGTCGGCCGGGGTTTGGCGCCGGGGCCACGCAGCGGGGCGCGTCGGCCGGCGGTGCTGCCGGCCGCGGGTTTCTTGAGCTTCAGGGTGGCCATGGCCGCGATTGGACCATGCCCGCGTCAGCCGTCCAGTCCGAACAGGTCCTTCAGTGCATCGCGGTAGAGGGCCTGACCCACGCCGTTGGTGCTGTAGTGCGTGCCGCCCTCGACCAGCACGAAGCGCTTCGGCTCCGGCGCCTTCTCGTACAGCGCGCGGCCCAGCTCCGGCTTGATCAGGCCGTCGTTGGCGCCGTGCACCACCAGCACAGGCACGCGCACCTCACCGATGCGGCGGGCCGAGTCGAAACGCTGGGTGATCAGCGGCGTGACCGGCAGCCAGCCCCACTTGAAGCTGCGGAACACGTCGGGGATGGACGTGAAGGTGCCTTCGACGATCAGCCCGCGGGCGTCTTCGACCTGGCCGGCCAGTTGCACCGCGATCGCGCCGCCCAGCGAGTGGCCGAAGATGTAGCGTGCCCGGCCCGGGTGCTCGCGGGCGATCCACTCCCAGGCGGCGCGGGCGTCTTCGAGCACGCTGTCTTCCGACGGCAGCTCCGCCGTGCTCTGGCCGAAGCCGCTGTAGACGACCGCCAGCACCGCGAAACCCAGC
>NZ_JBFXIO010000407.1:0-4379 GCF_050175855.1 Piscinibacter sp. | reverse complement strand
AGGTCGGCGCTGGCCGGGGCCTGGAAGCCGGCCTTGGCCGACAGCTCGGTCAGCCGCGCGGTCTCGGCGCGCGAGGCGGCGTCGAGCTCGGTCTGGGCGAGCTGCGCCTCGCAGGCGCGCAGCGCCAGGTAGGCCGAGGCGGTCTCGGCGGCCACCGAGATGCGCGCGTCGTGCCACGAGGCCTGCGCGCCTTCCAGTCGGGCCTGGGCGGCGTCGCGGCCGGCGCGCACGCCGCCGAACAGGTCGATTTCCCAGGCGGCCTGCAGGCTGGCGCCGGCGCTGGTGCCCACCGGCGTGGCGAGGTCGAAGCGGCCGCGCGCGGCCTGTGCGTTCGCGTCGAGCGTCGGCCCGAGGGCGGCGCCGCCGGCCACGCGCGCGGCACGGGCCTGCTCGATGCGGGCACGGGCGTCGGCCAGCGTCGGGCTGGCGGCCTGGGCGGCGGCGATCAGCCGTGGCAGCAGCGGGTCGTCGAACTGCTGCCACCATTGGCGCAGTTCGGCGCCGGGGTCGGCGGCCGGCAGCGGCGCCTGCCACTGGGCGGCGGCGGGTGCGGCCGGCGTGGCCGGTGCCGCCGCGTCGAGGCTGGCGCAGCCCGCCAGGGCCATCGTGGCAGCCAGGGCGGCCAGCCGTGCGGCGCGGTCGCGGTTCGGGAACATCGTGCGGTTCATGCTTCTTGTTCTCCCTTCGTGGGGGCGTCAGCCGCCGCTGCGGCGCTGCACTTCGGCGGCGACCATGGCCTCGGCGTACATCACCAGCGTGTCGAGCCAGCGGTCGAGCGCGTCGGGGCTGCCGTTCAGCGCCGGCGCCAGCGCGTCGGTCACGTCACGGCCGACGTGCAGGTGCACGCCCAGCGCCGAGACGCATACCGCCAGGCGCTGGATCTCGTCGTCGGGCGAGTCCACGCCGACGTGGCGGCACAGCACCTTGACCAGCGCCTCGTGCATCGGGCGGATGCCCTGGTCGATCTCCTCGGCCCACAGGCCGGTGGGCTCGAGCATCTCGCGCATGTGCAGCTTCATGCACAGCGTGGTCAGTTCTCCTTGCTTGAGCGGCTCGAGGAAGCCGAGATAGAAGCCGCGCAGCGCATCGCGCAGGCCCATCGCCTCGTTGCCGTAGCGACGAATCTCCTCATCCGGTTTCGACTGCAGGTCGAAGAAGACGGCGCGGTACAGGCCGGCCTTGTCGCCGAAGTAGTACTTGATGGCGGCGAGGTTGGTGCCGGCGGCCTCGGCGATCTCGCGCGTCGAGGTCTTGGCGAAGCCCTGGTGGGCGAACAGGTTCAGTGCGGCGTGCAGCAGCCGCTCGCGCGACGCCTCGCCATCCGGGCGGGCGGCCCGCGGGGCGCGGACGGGGTTGATCTCGGTCATGCCGGCGATGCTAGCCGGCCAATCAATCGATTGATTGAAATCTCAGTTAATGACCGACTGGTCAGCAGGGGCTTCGGGTTCCCCGGGGGTGTCCCCGCGGAGGGTGGTCGGGCCGGTCAGAGCGGCAGCGCCGCCTGGCGGCCGGCCGGCGAGCGCCGCATCAGCACGGCATGGGGCACGTAGCCGCGCGATTCGAGGTTCCAGCCATCGGTGGCGGTGTCGGCATCGATCTGCTCGATGCGCTGGGTGGCGAGATGCTTGGCGGCTGCACGCGAAAGCAGGTCCTCACATTGGCTCGGCGTCAGCAGGCGGGCGAAGGCCGTCCAGCGCTTCATCACCAGCGGGTTGCGCCAGGCGTCTTCCACCGCCCAGCGCTCGCGCATCGGCTCGTCGGTGCGGCCGGCTTCGAGCACGCGCGGCAGCAGCGCATGGAAGAACATCTGGAAGGCACGCCGCGCCGGCTTGCCCGGCAGCAGGGCGTCGAAGCGGGCGATGCGCTGGCTCCAGCCGGGCGTGAGCAGCTGGCGGCTGACGAAGGCCTGCAGCGCCTGCACCGGGTTGAACAGGCGCAGCCGGTTCGGCGGCAGCACCAGCATCGGCAGCGCGCTGGCCTCCTCGTGCGACAGCGGCTCGACGAAGCTGCACAGCACCGCCACGCGCGCCCACTGCGGCACCGTCAGCCCGCCGCCGGCGGGCGAGCTGGCGGCTTCCAGATCGCGCACGATGCGCAGCGCGTCGCGAAAGCCGTTGGCCGCCTTGGCGTGGTTGGCCTTGGTGGACATCATCGCCAGGTTGCCGGCGGCGTAGCCGGCGTCGTTGCGCACCCGGTCGACGGAAGCGTCGCTGGCCTCCAGCGTGGCGCTGGACAACAGCACGCGGGTGATCGGGCAGTGGCTCACCTCGATCTGCTGCAGGTGGTTGGGCGTGACCTGCACCAGCTCGACGCTGCGGCCGCGCAGCCAGGCATGCAGGCGCAGCTGCAGCCACTTGCGCACGTGGCGGCTGGGCAGCAGGGTGCGCCGGCCGAAGGCGGCCTGGCCGGCCAGCAGGCCGTGGCGCAGGCTGGAGGGCTGCAGGTCGTACGGTGCCTGCGGGGTCATGCCGTGGTGGGCGTAGTCCCAGCCGAGCTCGAAGCCGATGTGCTCGTGGGTGGTCAACGTGGTGGCGGGGAAGAGTTCGTGGGTGAAGGCGGTGGCCATGGCGCGTTCCTCGGTGGACGCCGCGGGCTGCGGCATGGAGGGCAGTCTCGCGGCGGGGTGGCTCAAGGCGTGAGCCACCCCCGCGCATCGGGCTCGGGGTAAGCTCGGGCCGACTGGCTCATCGGGTGAGCCACCCATCCACTACACGTCGGCTATACGCCACCCATGGACCGTACCGAACGCTTCTACAAGATCGAGCTGCTGCTCAAGAGCCGCGGCAGCGTCAGCTTCGCGGTGCTGCGCGAGGAGCTCGGCGTCTCGCCCGCCACGCTCAAGCGCGACCTGCAGTACCTGCGCGACCGGCTGCACGCGCCGATCGTCTACGACGCGTTCGACAACGGCTACTGCTTCGAGCAGGGCGCGCAGGCCGGCGCCCGCCACGAGCTGCCCGGCCTGTGGTTCAGCGAGCACGAGATCCACGCGCTGCTGACCATGCACCAGCTGCTCGCCGGGCTGGACGACGACGGCGTGCTGTCGCGCCATCTGCAGCCCATGCTCGAGCGGCTGCAGGGCATGCTCGGCAGCGACGCCGCCGAGTCGCGCGAGCTGATGCGCCGCATCAAGGTGATCGGCACCGCGCGGCGGCGCGTGCCCAGCCGCTGGTTCGAGCGCCTGGGCAGCGCGCTGGTGCAGCGCCGGCGGGTGTGGCTGCGCTACTTCAAGCGCAGCGACCGGCGCGAGAGCGAGCGCGAGGTCTCGCCGCAGCGCCTGGTGCACTACCGCGCCACCTGGTACCTCGACGCCTGGTGCCACGCCAGCGATGGGCTGCGCCGCTTCGCCCTCGACGCGGTGCGCGGCGCCGAGGTGCTGGAGACCAAGGCGAAGAACGTGCCGGTGCGCGAGCTGGAGGCGGCGCTGGACGCCGGCTACGGCATCTACGGCGGCGGCGATGCCAAGGTGAAGTGGGCCACGCTGCTGTTCACCGCCGAGGCCGCGCAATGGGTGGCCAACGAGGAATGGCATCCGCAGCAGAAGTCGCGCCACCTCGCCGACGGCCGCTACGAGCTGCAGGTGCCCTACACCGATGCCACCGAGCTGGCGATGGACATCCTGCGTCACGGCGACAGCGTCCAGGTAACCGGCGACAAGGCGCTGGCGGCGGCGATCGCGCAGCGCCTCGCGAGCGCCGCGGCGCAGTACGCTTGAGCCCTTTCAAGCACTGGAGCGCGGGATGAAGGCCATCTGGAACGGCGTGGTGATCGCCGAGAGCGACGACACCGTGGTGGTGGAGGGCAACCACTACTTCCCCGAGGCGAGCCTGAAGCGCGAGTACACGACCTTCAGCAACCATCGCACAAGCTGCGCCTGGAAGGGCCAGGCGCACTACCTGAGCCTGCTGGTCAACGGCGAGATGAACCCGGACGCGGTCTGGTACTACCCCGAGCCCAGCGAGGCGGCGAAGGAGATCAAGGGTCGCGTCGCCTTCTGGAAGGGGGTGAAAGTCACCGAGTGACAAATCGGTGCGCCTCGCTAGCATGGTTCTTGCGGCGGCGACCGGCTGCCGAATCCCTCCCTCACGAAGGAAAGAACCGATGCACAAGTTCGCTCTCAGCCTGATCGCCACCACGGCTGCCGCCTGCGCGCTGCCCCTGGCCGCCCAGGCGCAATCCACGCTCGACAAGGTCAAGTCCAGCGGCGCCATCACCGTGGCCTACCGCGAGTCGTCGATCCCGTTCTCCTACCTCGTCGACAAGGCCCAGCCCATCGGCTTCGGCTGGGAGATCTGCGGGAAGATCGTCGACGAGGTGAAGAAGGCCACCGGCCGCGCCGACCTGAAGGTCAACACCCAGGCGGTGACCTCGGCCAACCGCAT
>NZ_JBFXIO010000406.1:0-4384 GCF_050175855.1 Piscinibacter sp. | reverse complement strand
TCGTGCTTCGCCTGGCCAGCATCGGCGAGGATGGCCGCGATCAGGTTGCGGTCTGCAACCCAGCCCCCCTGCTCCATCTGCTGCAGGTGCTGCACCAGCTCGCCGAACGCACGCAGGCCTGTCGTGAAGCCATCGGCGTACTTCTCATGAGGAACATCGAAGTGGCTGCAGCCGAGCCACCGGCCGCGCCGGGTGCGCGTCTCGGTGCAGAAGGACAGGCCGGCACTGCTGCGCGTGCGGACGGCGCCGGAGTCCTCCGGTTTGTTACTTTGTACAGAGGACTGAGGATAGTGATTCATGTTCGCTCTCCGATGAGTGTAGAACCTCCGGAAACCGGAGGACTTAGCGGAGAGACGAACGGGGGATTACAAAAATCCCTTGTGAATCAATCACTTGCCGGTGGCCCGGCAGACCCTTGGTAGGCCGTGCTGGGCTCGAACCAGCGACCAAAGGATTATGAGTCCTCTGCTCTGACCAACTGAGCTAACGGCCCGGGGAGCGGCGATTGTAGGCAGCGCCCGCGCGAGGCTCTATTTCGCGCTGAGCGCGTTGCTGACCAGCCGCGAGGTGATGTCGACGATCTGGATCATGCGGTCGTAGGCCATGCGCGTCGGGCCGATGACGCCAAGCGTGCCCACCACCTGGCCGTCGACCACGTAGGGCGCCGAGACGACCGACAGTTCCTCGTAGGGAACGACCATGCTCTCGCCGCCGATGTAGATGCGCACGCCCTCGGCGCGGCTGCTCACCTCGAGCAGCCGCATCAGCTGCGTCTTCTGCTCGAACAGGTCGAACAGCTTGCGCAGGCTGCCCATGTCGGTGGCCAGGTCCTGCACGGTCAGCAGGTTGCGCTCGCCCGAGATGACCACCTGCTCCTGGCTGTCGGCGATGGCCTCGCTGCCGGCCTGCACGGCGGCCTGCATCAGCGCCGCGATCTCGCCGCGCAGCGCGTCGACCTCGGTCTTCAGCCGCTCGCGCACCTGCTCGATGGTGAGGCCAGCGTAGTTGGCGGTCAGGTAGTTGCTGGCCTCGATCAGCTGCGCCTGGGTGTAGTCCTGCGCGGTGAAGATCACGCGGTTCTGCACGTCGCCGTCGGGTGCGACGATGATCACCAGCACGCGCTTCTCCGACAGGCGCATGAACTCGATGTGGTGGAACACGCTCGGCTTGCGCGGCGCGGTGACCACGCCGACGAAGCTCGACAGGCTGGACAGCAGCTGCGCCGCGTTGGCGATCACGCGCTGCGGCTGGTCGGGCGGCAGCGCGGCCTCGGGTGGCGCGTCGAGCTTGAGCGGCTGCGCCGTCAGCATGGTGTCGACGAAGAGGCGGTAGCCGCGCGCGGTGGGCACGCGCCCAGCGCTGGTATGCGGGCTGGCGATCAGGCCGAGTTCTTCCAGGTCGGCCATCACGTTGCGGATGGTCGCCGGCGACAGCTCCAGCCCGCTGGCCTTGGACAGCGTGCGCGAACCGACCGGCTGGCCGTCCGCGATGTAGCGTTCGACCAGCGTCTTCAGCAGTGTCTTGGCGCGCTCGTCCAGCATGGTTTTCATTGTAGGCGCGACGGGTTTTCCGCCCCGGCCGCGCGGAGGCCCTGTGGTGTAATTCCTCGCATGTCAAGCCGCTTCCGACACGCCGCGCTGGTGGGCAAGTACCAGGCGCGGGGCATCCGCCCGGTGCTGGAGGAGATCGCCCACTTCCTCGTGCGCCAGGGACTGGAAGTGTCGCTGGAGAAGCAGACGGCGCAGAACACCGGCATCGCCGACTACGGCGCCTTCACCCCCGACGAACTGGGTCGCCACTGCGACCTGGCCGTGGTGGTCGGCGGCGACGGCACCATGCTCGGCATCGCCCGCGAATTGGCCCGCCATGGCACGCCGCTGGTGGGCATCAACCAGGGCCGGCTGGGCTTCATCACCGACGTGCCGGTCAACGAGTTCGCGCGCGCGCTGGCGCCGATGATCGCCGGCGACTACGAGGAGGAGCGGCGCACCATGCTCACCGGCGTGGTCTGGCGCGACGAGGAGCGCATCTTCGAGGGCTTCGCCGTCAACGACGTCGTGGTCAGCCGCGGCGCGGCCAGCAGCATGGTCGAGCTGAAGGTGGAGATCGGCAGCGAGTTCGTGGCCAACTTCCGCGCCGACGGCCTGATCCTCGCGGCGCCCACCGGCTCGACGGCCTACGCACTCTCGGCCGGCGGCCCGATCCTGCACCCGGGCATCGCCGGCTTCGTGATGGTGCCGATCGCGCCGCACGACCTCTCCAACCGCCCGATCGTGCTGCCCGACACCGGCGAGATCGTCATCGAGATCGTGGCCGGCCGGGACACCAGCGTCTCGTTCGACATGCACGCCCTGGCCAGCCTGCTGCACGGCGACCGCATCGCCGTGCGCCGCTCGCGCGACCAGGTGCGATTCCTGCATCCGCGCGGCTGGAGCTACTACGCCACGCTGCGCCGCAAGCTTCACTGGAACGCCGGGTTGGCCTGATCATGCTGCGAAGGTTGTCGCTTCGGGATTTCGTCATCGTCACCGAACTCGAGGTCGAGTTGGACGGCGGGTTCACCGTGCTCACCGGCGAGACCGGTGCCGGCAAGTCCATCCTGATCGATGCGCTGCAGCTCGCGCTGGGCAGCCGTGGCGACGCCGGCGTGGTGCGCGAGGGCGCGGCCCGCGCCGAGATCGGCGCCGAGTTCGACCTGCCGGCCTGCCTCACGGCCTGGCTCGACGAGGCCGGATTCGATACCGGCGACACCCTGCTGCTGCGCCGATCGATCGACGCCCAGGGCAAGAGCCGGGCGTGGATCAACGGCAGCGCCGCCACCGTCGCGCAGCTGCGCGAAGTGGCCGATGCACTGGTCGACATCCATGGCCAGCATGCCTGGCAGAGCCTGACGCGCAGCGCCTCGGTCCGCGGACTGCTCGATGCCTACGGCGGCGTCGACACCGCGCCACTGGCAGCCGCCTGGCAGCACTGGCGCAGTGCCCAGGAAGCGCTGGAAAAGGCCCGCGGCGCGCAGGCCGACCTGGAGCGCGAACGCGAGCGCCTGGCCTGGCAGATCGGCGAACTCGATAAGCTCGCGCCGGCCGAGGGCGAGTGGGACGAGCTCGACGCGGAACACCGCCGGCTGTCGCACGCGCAGGCGCTGATGGACGGCGCACGAGCCGCGCTCGAGGCCATTTCCGAGGCGGACCCGAGCGCCGAGCAGCTTGCCGACCTGGCGATCGACAAGCTGCAGGACGTGGCCGAGTACGACGCCGCGCTGGCTGGCGTGATCGAAGTGCTGCAGGGCGCGCAGGCGCAGCTCCAAGATGCAGCGCACACGTTGTCGAGCTATCTCGACCGCGCCGACCTCGACCCGCAGCGCCTGCAGTCTCTTGATGATCGCCTGTCGGCCTGGATGAGCCTGGCGCGCCGTTATCGCCGCCCGCCGGCGGAGCTGGCCGCGCTGCTGACGCAGTGGCGCAACGAGCTCGGCGCGCTCGACGCCGCCACCGACCTCGACGCCCTGCAGCACGCAGCCGACACCGCCAAGGCGACCTTCGACAAGGCCGCCGCCGCGGTCTCGAAACAGCGCCGCGCCGCCGCACCCAGGCTGGCCGCGGCCGTCACGCAGGGCATGCAGCAGCTCGGCATGGCCGGCGGCCGCTTCGAGGTGGCGCTGCTGGCGCAGGAGTCGCCGCAATCCTTCGGGCTGGAGTCGGCCGAGTTCCTCGTCGCCGGCCACGCCGGCAGCACGCCGCGGCCGCTGGCCAAGGTGGCTTCGGGCGGCGAGCTGTCGCGCATCGCGCTGGCGATCGCGGTCACCACCAGCCAGCTTGGCGCGGCCGGCACGCTGATCTTCGACGAGGTCGATGCCGGCGTCGGCGGTGCCGTGGCCGAGACCGTCGGCCGGCTGATGAAGCAGCTCGGCCGCGACCGTCAGGTGCTGGCCGTCACCCACCTGCCGCAGGTCGCGGCCTGCGCCGACCACCACTTCGTCGTCGCCAAGCAGGCCCAGGGTGGCCGCGTGCGCAGCGAGATCCAGGGCGTGAGCGGAGAGACGCGCGTGGCAGAGGTGGCGCGCATGCTCGGCGGCGAGCGGCTGTCGGGCACCAGCCTCGCGCATGCCCAGGAGATGCTGTCGGTCGGTTCGGCCCCGTCGCCGGCGCGCAAGGGCCGCAAGTCATGACCACGCCGGGCAGCGACAACCTGCGCGAGGTGCTCGACCACCTCGAGCGCCTCAATCCCGTGCCCGCCGATCCCCAGGCGCCGCGCGAGGTCGTGCTCGTCACCGGCATCTCCGGCTCGGGCAAGTCCGTGGCCTTGCATGCGCTGGAGGATGCCGGCTTCTTCTGCGTCGACAACCTGCCGCCCGAGCTGCTGCGCGAATTCCTGCGACTGGAAC
>NZ_JBFXIO010000405.1:0-4397 GCF_050175855.1 Piscinibacter sp. | reverse complement strand
GCCGACCTCGGCTTCGAGTTCAAGGCCGGCGGCAACCAGATCAACATGCTCAAGATCATCGACGGCCAGTACTGCGGCGCCTGCCACAACGGCGAGATCGCCTGGTCGGCCGAGAACTGCAACCTGTGCCACTCCGGCAAGCCGGGCACGCTGACGCAGGTGCACGAGAGCACGCTGCAGAAGCTCGGTGCACCGGCGGGGCCCCCCGCGGCGGCCGCCTCCCCGGTGATCTCCGGCGCCAGTGCGCCGGCGCGCAAGTGAGGGCCCGGCCATGAAGCGCATCGTCATCGCGGGCCTGGCGGCGGCCGGCCTCTTCCTCAGCGCCTTCGACAGCTTCGCGCAGGCGGGCGGCAAGGCGATCTACGACGCCGCCTGCGCCGGCTGCCACGGCAGCGGCGTGCTCGGCGCGCCCAAGCTCGGCGACGCAGCGGCCTGGGGTGCGCGCGCCAAGGCGGCCGGCGGCATCGACGGGCTCGTCAAGAGCGCAACCGCCGGCACGACCAAGGGCATGCCGCCCAAGGGCGGGCGGGCCGACCTGAGCGCGGCGCAGCTGAAGGAGACCATCGAGTACATGATGGGGGGCGGCAAGGCGGCGGTGGCCGCCGCTAAGCCGGCTGCGAAGCCGGCCGAGAAGCTGGCCGAGAAGCCCGCGGCCAAGCCCGCACCCGTGACGGCGGCGGCGGCGCCCGCTGCCGCGCCTGCGGCTGCAGCAACACCGGCGGCCACGCCGGCCGTCGCCACGCCGGCCACGACGCCCGAAGCCACGCTCGCTGCCGCCCGCGCCGCAGCGCCCACGCCGGCGCAGAGCGCCGAGGTCAACGCCTTCAACCGGCTGCTCAAGCCGGTGGGCCGCTTCAATCGGCCGGCGGTCGAATCGGGCATCCACGACCCGGCCAACGACATGACGCTGCAGCTGCAGCCGCCCTCGGTGGCCTTCGCCGCGATGCCCAAGAGCATGGCGGGCAACCACGTCGACTGGGTCAAGTCGCTCGACAGCAAGGCGATCGCGCCGCGCTGGGACCGCAACGACCCGAATGCGGCCGCCGTGGTGATGGACCTGAACATCGTGCGCGAGGTCAAGGGCTCGATGCCCGACGTGGTCTACCCGCACAAGCAGCACACCGAGTGGCTCGACTGCTCGAACTGCCACCCGAAGATCTTCGTGCCGCAGAAGGGCGCCAACCAGATCAGCATGGCCTCCATCCTGCTCGGCCAGAAATGCGGCGTGTGCCACGGCAAGGTGGCCTTCCCGGTGTCGGAGTGCCGGCTGTGCCACTCGAAGAAGAAGACCGAGGCGGTGGTGGCCACGGAGAAGAAGCCGTGACGAGCGACCGGCACCTCGGCAGCGCGGCGCTCGCCGCGGCACTGCTGGTCGGCGCACCCGCGCAGGCGCAGGCGCCTGACGACGCCATGCAGCGCGCGCAGGTCGAGCAGCGCCTCAAGCTGGTGGCCAGCCTGCTGTCGGACTCGCGTCGCGCCCAGCGCATCGTCACCAGTGGCAGCAGCGAGGCGGTGGCGCACCTCGACGAAGGCCGGGTGCACCACTCGCTGGCCGGCGAACTGCTGGCCAAGGGCGATCTCGCCGGCGCGCGCAAGGCCGCCGACGAGGCCCTCAAGCACCTGGGCATGGCCAGCCGCCACGTGCCCGACGCGCCCGCGCGCCGCGAGGCGGCGAAGGCCCGCCACGAGCAGTTGCTGGCCAGCGTCGAGCGGCTGCTCGAGTCGCTGCGCGCCCGTGCCGGGAAGGACGAAGCGGCCGACGTGACGGCGGCGCTGGGGCTGATGGCGGTGAGCCGCCAGCAGGCGCAGGAGGGCCGCTACGAAGAAGCCAACCAGTCGCTCGGGCAGGCCGAGCGCCACGTGCTGGCCGGCATGAACCGCACCCTCAACGCGACGACGCTGGACTACACCGTGCGTGCCTCGTCGCCGGTGGAGGAGTTCCAGGTCGAGCTGGCGCGGCATCGCGGCCTGGCCGAGCTGGTCCCGCTGGCCGTGCGCGACCTGCAGCCGCGCGCCGAGGCGATGGCGCAGATCGAGCGCTTCGGCGAGAGCCGCAACGCGCTGTATGCCCAGGCGCTGCAGCACTTCCAGTCCGGCGACGTCGTGCAGGCGCTCGCCCATCTCCGCAACGCCACGCTGTTCGTGCAGCGGGCCCTGCTGGCGGCCGGCCTCGTCGCGCCGCAGCCCACCGGAACCACGCCATGAACGCCCGTCGAAACCGACCCAACCTGATGTCGCGGCTGTTCGCCGCGCTGGTGCTGGCCAGCTTCGCCTTCGGCGCCGCTGCGCAGGAGCGCGAGCAGGTCGAGCGCCGCGTGCAGTCGGTCGGCACGCTGATCGAGAGCTCGTCGGCGGCGAAGCAGATCGACAGCAGCGGCGTGGCCGCGGCGCGCGAGCGGCGCGACAACGCCCGGCTGATCCACCGCGAGGCGGTGGCGGCACTGGCTGCCAACGACCCCGGCGGCGCGGCGAAGCTGCTCGACCAGGCCGCCCGCGAGATGATGGACGGTGCGCGCCTGGCCCGGCCCGAGCAGGTGGCCGGCGAGAAGCACAAGCGCGACTTCGAGGCGCGGCTGGAGAGCGCCCGCGCGCTGCTGGCCGCGCAGCAGCGCATCACGAAGGAGAAGGGCGCCACGAAGGAAGCCCAGGACGCCGCGCGCAGCATCGAGCGTCAGATCGGCGAGGCACAGGGCATCGCCGCGCAGGGCCGCTACGAGGAGGCGCGGCCGGTGCTCGAGCGCGCCTACCTGACCGCGCGCGTGTCGATCGAGAGCATGCGCCGCGGCGACACGCTGGTGCGCTCGCTGAACTTCGCCAGCAAGCGCGAGGAATACGACTACGAGATCGACCGCAACGACACCCACGCGATGCTGATCAAGGTGCTGCTGGCCGACCGCAAGGATGCGGCGCCCGCGATGGCGCCGTTCACCGAGAAGGCGGCGGCGCTGCGCGTCGAGGCCGAGGCGCAGGCGAAGAAGGGGGACCATGCCGCGGGCATCAGGTTGCTCGAGGACTCGACCCGCGAACTCGTCCGCGCCATCCGCTCCGGCGGGATCTACATCCCGGGATGAGCACGCATGGGTCCACGAGGGCGACGATGGATGGCATGGATGATGACGATGCTGTGCGCATCGTCCCTGGCCGCCTCCACCGCGCCGTGGCTGCCACTGGAAAAGGACGGCCTGCACGACCCGCGCAACCCCGGCATCCGCGAGCTGCAGCAGCCGGCCGATGCGCTGCGGCCCTTGCCGCGCGACACCGCCGGCAACCTGGTGCGCTGGGTGCAGGCGCTGGAGAGCGGCGCGATCAATCCGCGAACCAACATCCTGCCGGAGACGAAGGTGCGCGTGCTCGACCAGGACATCATCGTCTCCAAGTACGGCTCGATGCCGGCGGTGAAGTTTCCGCACCGCCAGCACACGCTGTGGCTGGACTGCTCGAACTGCCACCCGTCGCCGTTCATCGAGAAGGCCGGCGCCAACAAGCTGAGCATGCAGGCCATCCTCAACGGCGAGCAGTGCGGCCTGTGCCACGGCGCGGTGGCCTTCCCGCTGACCGAGTGCAACCGCTGCCACAGCGTGCCCAACGAGCTGCTGCGTCGGCAGGTGGGGCAGCCATGACGAGGCGACGGCGTTCCTGGCGCGTCGCGCAGGCCGTGCTGCTCGCGCTGGCCTGCGCGATCCCGCAAGGCACGCCGTTCGCCGAGTACGGCGACGTGGTGCTCAACAGGCGCTCCGACCAGGAAGGCATGCGGCCGGTGATCTTTCCGCACTGGTTCCACCGCATCCGCTTCCGCTGCAAGGTCTGCCACAGCGAGCTCGGCTTCAAGATGCGCGCCGGCGCCAATGACGTGCGGATGGCCGACATCGTCGATGGCAAGTTCTGCGGCATGTGCCACAACGGCCAGGTGGCCTGGGGCCCGGAGCGCTGCGAGCTGTGCCACTCGGGCCTGCCCAACCTGCCGAGCGGCATTGCCGGCGGCGCGCAGACCTCGGGGCCGGGGCGGTGGTGAGACGATGAACGCATTCGCGCCGCTGCTGCGCACGACGGCGATGGGCGCCGCGCTGGCGGTGCTCGGCGCCTGTGTCACGCCGGCGCCCGCGCCGCCCGGCCCGGTCTCCGCCCCGGGCGCGCCGGTCGCCCTGCGTCCCTGGCGCACGCTGCAGGGGGGCTTCCTCGCGCCGCCGGGAGCGGCCTTCGGCCTGCCGGCGCGGCCGGGCACCGGCGCCTTCGTCAAGCTGCTCGCGCCCACCGCCGTGGCGCTGCGCGGCAGCGACCTGCTGGTGGCCGACAGCGGCACCGGCCGGCTGTGGCGCGAGGACCTGGCCCTCACTACGCTGTCGCCGGTGGCCGGCGCGCCGGTGGCGCCCGGCACGGCGGTGGCGATCGGCCCCGAT
>NZ_JBFXIO010000404.1:0-4424 GCF_050175855.1 Piscinibacter sp. | reverse complement strand
ATACCGGTCCAGGCGTTCTATCGCCATGCCGACATGGACGAGGTGGCGCTTTCGCCCTCGGGTCGGCAGCTCGCGCTGACGTCGGGCGTGGGCAGCGACCGGGTGGCGCTGGCGGTCTTCGACCTGGCGGGCGGTGCGCAGCCACGCATCGTGGCCCGCTTCGATGACGCGGACATTTACTCCTTCCGCTGGGTGAACGAGGAGTACCTCGTCTTCAACCTCGTCGACCGCACGCTCGGCGGCGGCGATCAACGCCGCGCGCCAGGGCTGTTCAGCGTGAAGGCCGACGGCTCGGGCATGCGCCAGCTGATCAAGATGCGCCGCGACGTCTACGTCTCGCAGCGCCAGAACGAGCGCCTGCTCGAGTGGGACCACGAACTGCTCTCGGTGCCCGAGACGGGCGAGGCCAAGGTCATCGTCGGGCGTGTCTCGCGCAGCGCGATCGGCGATGTCGAATCGATCGCGCCGCTTCTCCTGGACGTGCAGACACAGCAGACCCGATCGCTCGCCATGGGCGCACCGGATGGCGCCACCGGCTGGTGGTTCGACGCCAAGGGCCGTCCCTGGCTGGTCTCGACCACGCGCGACGGGACGAGCACCTACCACTGGCGCCGCTCGGAAGACAGCGGCTGGAAACCGATCGCCAGCGGCCCCAGCCTGCGCATGCCGTTCCTGGCGCACACCACCGATACCGACGGGCAGCTCTTCGTGACCCTGGCACGTGGCGAGGCGGGATACCGCGCGCTCTACCGCTTCGACTTCGCCAGCGGCAAGCCCGAGCCGTCGCCACTGGTGAGCACGCCCGGTTTCGACTTCTCCGGCAGGCTGGTGGGCAGCTACGGCGAAGGCCGCACGCTGGGCGTGCGCACGACCACGGACGCGGAGACCACGGTCTGGTTCGATCCGCGCCTGCGCCAGCTTCAGAAGGCGGTCGACCTGCGGCTGCCCGGCCGCGTGAACCGGCTCACCTGCCGCCGATGCCAGGCCGACGACGCCGTGGTGCTGGTTCGTTCGTGGTCGGACCAGCATCCGGGCGAGTACTGGATTTACCGGCCGGTGGGCGACCAGTGGCAGCGCGTGGGCGCGGTCCGTGGCGACATCGATCCGCGTCGCATGGGGCAGCTCGACCTCCACCGCATCAAGGCGCGCGACGGCCTGGAGATTCCCGTCTGGGTGACGCGCCCCGCGGGCGATGCCGCTGTGCCGCGCCCGGCCGTGCTGCTGGTGCACGGCGGCCCCTGGGTGCGCGGACGCCGCTGGGAATGGAACGCGGATGCGCAGTTCCTCGCATCGCGAGGCTACGTGGTGATCGAACCCGAGTTTCGCGGCAGCGCGGGCTACGGCGTGCGCCACTTCGAGGCTGGCTGGAAGCAGTGGGGCGCGGCCATGCAGGACGATCTGATCGACGCCGTGAAGTGGGCCGCCGGACGAGGCTGGATCGACCCGAAACGGGTGTGCGTCGCCGGCGGGAGCTACGGAGGCTACGCGACGCTGATGGGGCTGGCGCGCGACCCCGAGGTCTTTCGTTGCGGCGCGGCCTGGGTGGCCGTCACCGATCCGCGCCTGCTCTTCGGCCTGCCCTGGGTGAACGACATCTCGCAGGAGGCCAGGCGCCACTCGCTGCCGGTGCTGATCGGGGATCCGAACACGGAGGTCGAGCGGCTGGCTGCCATAGCTCCCGTGGAGCTGGCGCATCGCATCAAGGCACCACTGTTGCTGGCCTACGGGCGCGAGGACACGCGCGTTCCGCTGGAACACGGCGAGCGCATGCGTGCGGCGCTGCGCAAGGCCGGCAACGATCCGCAATGGGTGCTCTACGCCGACGAGTGGCACGGCTGGTTCAAGGCCGAGACCCGCTACGACTTCGCGCAGCGGCTCGAGGCCTTCCTGGCTTCCAGCCTGAAGTGATCATCGCGCCTGCCGCCCGATCGGCGGCCGCCAGCTCACCAGCGCATCGAGCTCGGCCTCGCGGCGCTCGCGCGGCAGCCGCTTGATGCCCTTGAGCACGGCGGCGGCGCGCTCGCGTGCGGCGTCCTCGTCGCGCGCCCAGCGCTGCAGCTGCTGGTCGGGGTTGACCAGCAGGCTGGCCAGCCAGGCGGCCTCGTGCGGCTTGAGCTGGTTGGCGCGCTTGCCGAGGTGGTGGCGTGCCGCGGCCTCGGCGCCGCAGATGCCGTCGCCCCAGGGCAGCACGGCCAGGTAAAGCTGCAGGATGCGGCCCTTGCCTAGCGTGCGCTCCATCTCCACCGCATACAGCCACTCGCGCAGCTTGCGCGCCGGGTCGCGCGCGTCGCCGGTGTAGAGCAGCTTGGCGAGCTGCTGCGTGATGGTGCTGGCGCCCTGCAGCTTCTGGCCGTCACGTTGGTTGGCCATCAACACCGCGAGCCAGGCGTCGAGCTCGTAGCCGGGGTGCTCGAAGAAGCGTGCATCCTCGGCGGCGATCACCGCGTTCTGGATCCAGCCTCCGACGCGGCCGATGGCCGGCTGCGGCCGGCAGCGCGCCGCCACGTCGACGTCGCGCAGCGTCTCGGTGCCCAGTCCGTCGACCGACACGTCGGCCAGCTTCGGCACCAGCTTCGCGAAGTACAGCCCTTCCGCGCCCCATGTGGCCGTGGCGCGCAGCGAGACCGTGCCGTCGATGCGTGCGCGCCGCGCTTCGGGCAGCGCCTCGCCGAACACCGCCATTACGCGCGCCAGCGGCGTGGGCGCCAACTCGGCCTGCAGCGCGAGGCCTTCGCGCTTCAGTTCGCCGCGCCAGCGCAGTGTCACCGGCGCCTCGGCCGCGCCCAGGCGCAGCGTGCCGTCGAAACGATCGGCACCACGCACGTCGGCGATCAGCCGCGCTTCGTCGATCGCCACCGGCTGCGGGCCGAGCGCATCGAGCTGCACACGGCAGGGCGCGCAGCGCGCTTCGAGGCGATGCCCTGCGGCGCTCTCCACCCGCCAGTCACCCAGGCGGCGGCCGACCAGCTGCGGCATCACCAGCGGGTGCGTGGCCCAGCGCAGCAGCGTGGGCACGCTGGCCCGGTGCTCGAACTTCCAGAGCGCAAGCCGGGCCGTCCACTCGCCCGGCTGCGGCGCCACCGCGTTCCAGGCCAGCGCCGCCAGTGCGGCGATCACCAGCACCCCGGCCAGCAGCACGCCGGCCAGAAACTTCAGCAGTCGTTTGATCACATCGCCTCCACCACGGTCACCGCTTGCCAGGGCCCCTTCGATCGGCCCAGCACCGCCGCCCAGAACCACGACGACGGATCGACGAAGGCCTCGCCGTCGCCACCCGCGAGCGGCTCGATGCGCTCGCACACGCGCAGCCGCGCGCCATCGCCCGCCTCCGCCGCGAAGCAGCGCCACAGGCGCTGCTGCGCGTCGTGCTCCAGCCGGGCCTGCTCGATGCGGTAGCCCAGGCCGCGGAAGCAGTCGGCGGCCGGATGCAGCATGCGTGTCGGCTCGTGCACGCGGCGCAGCACCAGCACGCGCTGGCCGTCGGAGAAGCGGGCGATCGCGCCGGGAAAGCGTGCCGCGAAGCGCTGCTCCACCTCGCTGGTGGCCAGCGGCCGCAGCGCGCGGCCTTCCCACTCGTGCGGCCACTCGGCGTGGCGTGCCGTCGCTTCGACACGCGGCGCCGACAGCAGCGGCAGCGCGGCCGACAGCGCCAGCAGCAGCATCGCCAGCGCCGGCCAGTGGCGCTGCCAGAGTTCAGGCGATCGCATCACGGCGGCCTCCCTTCGCGATCACCCCGACCACCGCAGCGCACACCAGCGCCAGCGCGGCCAGGCCGATGCCCTCGTGCAGCGCTGCGGCCAGGCCCTGCGGGCGCGACTCCAGAGCGACCAGCACGGTGTTGCGCAGCACGTTGCCGCCCAGCACGATCACGCCGACCCACGGCAGGCGGCGCACGAAGTCGCCATCGCGTAGGCTCACCAGCGCCGCCACCGCACAGGCGCAGAACCAGGCCATCCAGGCCATCTGCACGCCCGAGCAGGGCGCGTCGACGATCACCAGCCGGCCCTGCACCAGCATGGCCGTGCCGCTGCGCTCGGCCTCGAGGCCGACCAGCTGCAGCAGCCCCGCGCTGGCCTGCGCGGTGACCACGCGCAGCGGATAGCCGCCGTAGTACTGCAGCGAGGCGATCCACGGCAGCGCCAGCAGCACCAGGCCGGCCAGCGGCGCGCGCGACCCATTCACCGGCAGCCAGGCCATCAGCGCGGCGGCCAGCGCCAGCGCAGCGATCAGCGCACAGGCCAGCGGCGGCGCAACCAGCAACGCGGCGTTGGCGAGCGGCGTGAGCGCCACGCCCGTGGCCAGCCAGCCGATGTGCGGCGCAATGCGCAGCGTGTGCGCCCGCGTGGCCAGCAGCATCAGCAGCACGGCCAGCGCGGCCAGGCCGAGCGGCTGGTCGGAGCCGTCGCGAACGCGCGCCAGCATCC
>NZ_JBFXIO010000403.1:0-4446 GCF_050175855.1 Piscinibacter sp. | reverse complement strand
GCCGCCTCGCTCTCTCTGGAGCATTGCCGCACTAGGCCCTGAACGGCGCCGCCCGTTCGGTCCGGCTGCGGGTGCGTTCTGGTTAAGGTGCAATGCTGCCCCCGACGGGCGGATCACTCCTGGCCCACGGGCCTCAAGTTGATGGCATTGAGCCAGACCCAGGATGTGGAACCGTTCACCAACAGAACAACCGTCATGACGGACGCTCCACTGCGATGGAGGAGATCATGCCATCAGGAAGAGCAAGTCCACTGACGAGCCGATCGCGTTCGCGTTGAAACAGACGGGGCCGGCCACCAGCGCCGACGAGGTTTGCCACCAGATGGGCATCGGCGAGGCGACGTTGTACGTCTGGCCAAAGAAGTTCGCTGGCGTGGGCCGGCCGGGGCTGCGGCCGCTGGAATTGGTGGCCGACACGTTCATGCTGCTGGACCTGGCTGTTCGGGCTTGGTCGCTCAACTGGCTGAAGCTTTGCTTCCGGCGCAGTTCCTTGACTGGCAGCCAGGCATCATCCTCACATAAGAAGCCGATGATCTGTTCCTCGGCGCATCGCTTCTTCATCGGTTCGATCTTCGTCTAGGGTTGATCGAACTCGCAAGCTGCTCGCCACGAATCCCCGGGGCAGCTCAGTTTTCCTGAGCGGCGATGCAGACATGCCGCTCTACGGCCCCACATGCGCACAACATCTCCGTCACCGCCGCGCGCCAGCGCAGGAGCGTGGAAGCCTTGAACAAAATGGAAGGGGCTCCGTTTCCGGAGCCCCAAGTTCACGACACCACGCCGGTCAGGGCTTGGTTCCCGTCGGGAAAGGCCATGCCGCCTGCGGGCTCAGCGCCGTCTTTGCCGGGGGGACGGCAGCGGGGGCGGGCGCGGCAGCCTTCTTTGCGGCGGGCTTCTTGGCGGCCTTCTTGGCAGCGGCCTTTTTCGCCGGAGCCTTCTTGGCAGCGGCCTTCTTCGCCGGAGCCTTCTTCGCCGCAGCTTTCTTGACTGCCGGCTTCTTGGCTGCGGCTTTCTTCGCCGGGGCCTTCTTCGCCGCGGCCTTCTTCGCCGGGGCCTTCTTCGCCGCGGCCTTCTTGACTGCCGGCTTCTTGGCTGCGGCCTTCTTCGCCGGAGCCTTCTTCGCCGGAGCCTTCTTGGCTGCCGGCTTCTTGGCTGCGGCCTTCTTCGCCGGGGCCTTCTTCGCCGCGGCCTTCTTCGCCGGGGCCTTCTTCGCCGCAGCCTTCTTCGCAGTTGCCATCACATTTCTCCTTGATCAAGTTGAAAGACACTGCAGCCCGTGGCCTGTCGACCTTTGCGCTGCAGCCATTCACCGTCCGCGGCATGTCCAGGAGGGACGCCTCGATCCGGTGAATCCATGACGGAACGCGATGCTGCTTCTGTGTCAGTCATTCACGATCCGCGAATCTTGATCTCTCGCACAGACCCGAGCGCCTGTTTCTGGGCACATCAATCCCAGGACAACGCCCCACCCGACTGGTACTCGATCACGCGGGTCTCGAAGAAGTTGCGCTCCTTCTTCAGGTCGATCATCTCGCTCATCCAGGGGAAGGGGTTCTCCTCGTTGGGGAACAACTCCTCCAGTCCGATCTGCGTGGCGCGGCGATTCGCGATATAGCGCAGATAGCCCTTGAACATCGATGCGTTCATGCCCAGCACACCACGAGGCATGGTGTCTTCGGCGTAGCGGTACTCGAGTTCCACGGCCTTCAGGAACAACGCCTTCACTTCCGCCTTGAAGGTCGACGTCCACAGATGCGGGTTCTCGAGCTTGATCTGGTTGATCAGATCGATGCCGAAATTGCAGTGCATCGACTCGTCGCGCAGGATGTACTGATACTGCTCCGCGGCGCCGGTCATCTTGTTCTGTCGACCCAGCGCGAGGATCTGCGTGAAGCCCACGTAGAAGAACAGGCCTTCCATCAGGCAGGCGAAGACGATCAGCGACTTCAGCAGGCGCTGGTCGTTCTCCGGCGTACCGGTCCGGAACGACGGATCCATGATCTGCTCGATGAAGGGCAGCAGGAATTCGTCCTTGTCGCGGATCGACTGGATCTCGTGATAGGCGTTGAAGATCTCGCTTTCGTCCAGCCCCAGCGACTCCACGATGTACTGGTACGCGTGGGTATGGATGGCTTCCTCGAACGCCTGGCGCAGAAGGAACTGCCGGCACTCGGGTGCCGTGATGTGGCGGTAGCTGCCGAGCACGATGTTGTTCGCCGCCAGCGAATCGGCGGTGACGAAGAAGCCGAGGTTGCGCTTGATGATGCGCCGCTCGTCCTCGGTCAGGCCGTTGGGATCCTTCCACGTCGCGATGTCCCGCGACATGTTGATCTCCTGGGGCATCCAGTGATTCGCGCAGGTGGCGAGGTACTTCTCCCACGCCCACTTGTACTTGAACGGCACCAGCTGGTTGACGTCGGTCTGGCCGTTGATGATCCGCTTGTCGGCAGCCTTCACTCGGCGCTGGCTGACCGACGGAACGGCCGACGGCGCGGGTTCGTTCAAAGTAGTGGAGTCCTGCTGAAACTGATGCTCCGCCAAGCGAAGAGAAGGCGACTGCTCCTGCCCGACCATGGGCTGGTGCACGCTGCGCGTATTCGTGGGTCTTACTTCGTCGTCCCAGACAAGCATGTTCGCTTCCCGATCCTGGAAATTATCCAAGTGTTGCGCCGGAACACCAAGCACTTCTTGACATTCGGCGCGACTGGTTGTTGCACGCTCGCATCGAAATGCGAGCTCGATCTCACTGGCAGGCTTCGCAGGTCGGGTCGTCCAGCGAGCAGAACTTCACCTCGGTCGCCGGCTCGGAAGACACTGCAGCACTCATCTGCGATCCACTGTCCACGTGGCTCGCCACCGCGTTGAGCTGTCCCGCTTTGACGGTGGACTTCTCCGCATGCGTGGCACCGATGGTGCGCAGGTAGTACGTGGTCTTCAGGCCACGCAGCCAGGCGAGCTTGTAGGTCTCGTCGAGCTTCTTCCCCGAGGCGCCGGCCATATAGATGTTCAGCGACTGCGCCTGGTCGATCCACTTCTGGCGGCGCGCGGCAGCCTCGACCAGCCACTGCGTCTCGATCTCGAAGGCCGTGGCGTACAGCGACTTCAGATCCTCCGGCACGCGGTCGATGCGGCGCAGCGAACCGTCGAAGTGCTTGAGGTCCATGACCATCACGTCGTCCCACAGGCCGAGCTTCTTCAGGTCGCGAACCAGGTACTCGTTGAGCACCGTGAACTCGCCGGACAGGTTGGACTTCACCGACAGGTTGCCGAAGGACGGCTCGATCGAGGCGCTGACGCCGATGATGTTGGAGATCGTCGCGGTCGGGGCGATGGCCACGCAGTTGGAGTTGCGCATGCCGTGCTCCGCGATGCACGCACGCAGCGCATCCCAGTCCATCGAGGTGCTGCGATCGACCTCGACATAGCCGCCGCGCTGCTCCTCGAGGAGGTTCAGCGAGTCCAGCGGCAGGATGCCGCGATCCCACAGCGAGCCGCGGTAGCTGGAGTATCGGCCGCGCTCGCGGGCGAGCTCGGTCGAGGCCCAGTAGGCGTGGTAGCAGACCGCCTCCATCGAGCGATCGGCGAACTCCACCGCCGCCTGCGAGGCGTACGGCACGCGCAGCTCGTGCAGCGCGTCCTGGAAGCCCATGATGCCCAGGCCGACCGGGCGGTGCTTCAGGTTCGAGTCGCGCGCCTTCTTGACCGCGTAGTAGTTGATGTCGATGACGTTGTCGAGCATGCGCATCGCCGTCGACACCGTCCTCTTCAGCTTCTCCTGGTCGATCTGGCCATCCTTGAGGTGGTGGGCCAAATTCACCGAGCCGAGGTTGCAGACCGCGATCTCGGTCTCGCTGGTGTTCAGCGTGATCTCGGTGCACAGGTTGCTCGAGTGCACCACGCCGACATGCTGCTGCGGCGAGCGCACGTTGCAGGCGTCCTTGAAGGTGATCCAGGGATGCCCGGTCTCGAACAGCATCGACAGCATCTTGCGCCACAGGTCCTTGGCCGGCACCTTCTTGAACAGCTTGATCTCGCCGGTGTCTGTCTTGGCCTCGTAGCGCAGGTAGGCCTCCTCGAAGTCCTTGCCGAACTTGTCGTGCAGGTCCGGGCAGGTCGACGGCGAGAACAGCGTCCAGTCGCCGCCTTCGACGACGCGCTTCATGAACAGGTCGGGAATCCAGTTCGCCGTGTTCATGTCGTGCGTGCGACGGCGGTCGTCGCCGGTGTTCTTGCGCAGCTCGAGGAACTCCTCCAGGTCGAGGTGCCAGCTCTCCAGGTACGCGCAGACCGCGCCCTTGCGCTTGCCGCCCTGGTTCACGGCCACGGCGGTATCGTTGACCACCTTCAGGAACGGCACCACGCCCTGGCTCTTGCCGTTGGTGCCCTTGATGTGGCTGCCCAGCGCACGCACGTTGGTCCAGTCGTTGCCGAGGCCGCCGGCGAACT
>NZ_JBFXIO010000402.1:0-4474 GCF_050175855.1 Piscinibacter sp. | reverse complement strand
GGCGCAATGGTGCGCCGACAACCAGCTCACCGGTCTGAAGCTGACCAAGCAGTTCCCCAGCACCGGCGACGGCGATTTCGGCTGCGAACAGCTGGGCCGCTCCTACCGCGGCAAGCTGGCCGTGCGACCGACGCCGAACCCGAACTTCCGCCGCGTCGACGCGCAGATCTTCAACGAGGCGGGAGAGCCTGTGCTCAGCCTGTCCACGGTGCTCGGGCGCTACTGAAGTCATGAAGACGGCTCGCGGATTCACCCTCGTCGAGGTGCTGGTGGCGCTGCTGATCCTGTCGATCATGGCGGCCATGGCCTGGCAGGGCGTGGACGGCATCGTGCGCGCGCGCGAAGCCAGCGAGCGGCAGCTCGAGCAGACGCTTCGCCTGAACACCGTGCTGGCGCAATGGCAGACCGACCTGGCCGCCGTGCAGGACACCGGTGCCGTGCCGCCGCTGGTATTCGACGGGGCGACGCTCCGGATGACGCGCGGCACTCCGGAAGGCGTGCAGGTGGTGGCCTGGTCGCTGCGCCCCGAGTCGAGCGACAACGCCTGGCGCCGCTGGGCCGGGCCTGCCGTGACCGGCAGCGCCGCGCTGCAGGACAGCTGGTTCGCCAGCCAGCAGCTGCAGGGCGGCGAACCCGGCCACCTGCGCGCCGTGGAGGGCGTCTCCCAGTGGCAGGTGTACTTCTTCCAGGGCAATGCCTGGAGCAACGCCCAGTCCACCGGCAATGTCGCCGCGCCGCCGGCCGGCGCAGCCAGCGGCGTGGTGCCGCGCCAGGCGCTGCCCTCCGGCGTTCGCGTGGTGCTGAGCTTCGCCTCCGGCGGTGGCCTGGCCGGCACGCTCACGCGCGACGTGATGCTGGGGCCGTGACCGCCATGCGCCGGGTCCTGACCCCGCCTCGCCGCCAGCGCGGTGCCGCGCTGCTCGTCGCGCTGATCATCGTCACGCTCGTGGTCACGCTGGCCGCCTCGATGGTCTGGCAGCAGTGGCGCGCGGTGCAGGTGGAGGCGGCCGAGCGAGCGCGCATGCAGTCGGCCTGGATCCTCCAGGGTGCGCTCGACTGGGCGCGGCTGATCCTGCGCGAGGATGCGCGCTCGGGCCGCCCGACCGCACTGACCGAGCCCTGGGCCACTCCGCTGGCCGAGGCGCGACTGTCGACCTTCCTGGCCGCCGACAAGGACAACAACGCCGACGAGGGCCCCGAGGCCTTCCTCTCCGGCGCGATCAGCGATGCGCAGTCGCGCTACAACCTGGCCAGCCTGCTCGACGCGAGCGGCAAGGTCGTCCAGGCCGAAGTGGATGCACTCGAACGGCTGTGCCAGACGGTCGGCGTGTCGAGCGACGTCGCCGCGCGAATCGCCGCGGGCCTTCGCGACGCACAGGCCGTCGGCGCACAGGGCAGCGGCACGGCACCGTTGCGGCCGCGCAGCGTGGCGCAGCTCACCTGGCTGGGGGTCGATGCCGCCACGATCGCGTCGCTCGAGCCCTACGTCACGCTGCTGCCGGTGCGCACGCCGGTCAATGCGAACACCGCCTCGCGCGAGGTGCTGGCCGCGGCGATCAAGGGGCTGGACCTCGCCACCGCAGAGCGGCTGGTGCAATTGCGGCAGCGCGATCCGTTCAAGACGCTGGGCGCGGTCGAGGCGCAGATTCCCGGGCTCGGCCCGCTCAACAGCCAGCAGGTCTCGGTGGTCTCGAGCTTCTTCGAGGTGCGCGGCCGGCTGCGGCTGGACGACCGCGTGCTGGAGCAGCGCTCGCTGGTGGAGCGGCGTGGCCTGGACATGATCGTGCTGCAGCGTGAGCAGATTTCCACGGTGGAAGCATTGCGCTCGTGAAGCCGCCGGGCCACCCCTCTGGCGCCGGGACGTCCCGGCGCGCTACAACTTGCATTGCTAAGTCATTGATTTGTGAAGGTTTGTAGAGCGGGGCTGCCTACAATGCCGGGCATCCCCTGAATCACGCTCCATGTCCATCGTCGTCGTCCAGATTCCCGAGCGCCGGCGCCTGAGCGCGCGCGGCGGTACAGCGCCCGAGGCCGCGGGCTCGGGCCTGGGCACCGAATACGCCTACGTCACCAGCAGCGACGGCCTGGTGATGACCGGCCAGGGCGAGTGCGGCGCGGCGCTGCTGCCCAGGGCTGCCACCGTGGTGGCGATGCTGGCCGACACCGACGTGAGCTGGCACCGCATCACGCTGCCCAAGGCGCCGGCGGCACGGCTGCGTGCCGCGCTGGTCGGCGTGCTCGAGGAAGCGCTGCTGGAGGACGCCGAAGACGTTCACCTCGCCGTCGCGCCGGGCGCCACCGCCGGCCAGCCCGCCTGGGTGGCCGCCGTCGACCGGCGCTGGCTGCGCGCCGAACTGGCCGCGCTGGAGAAGGCCAACGTGTTCGTCGACCGCATCGTGCCGGACTCCTGGCCCGACGATCCTCCGACCGGCCATTTCGCCGAAACGAGCGCTGGCAGCGGCCCCGACCAGGGCGTGCTGCTGCACTGGGCTCATGCCAGCGGCGTGGCCAGCATCCGGCTGCAGGGTGGCCTGTCGCGAGCGCTGATTCCTCGCCCCGCGCCGGCCGGCACGCGCTGGAGCGCCACGCCCGGCGCCGTGGCCGCCGCCGAGCAGTGGCTGGGCATGCCGGTCAACGTGATGTCGCGCGCCGAGCGTGCGCTGCAGGCGGCGCGCAGCCTGTGGGACCTGCGCCAGTTCGACCTGGCGCAGCGCACCCGCGGCGCCCGCGCGCTGCGCGACGGCCTGCGCAAGTTCGCCAGCCCGCAGTGGCGCCCGGTGCGCTGGGGCCTGGCGGCGCTGGTCGTGGCGCAGATCGCCGGGCTCAACCTGTGGGCCTGGCACCAGCGCAGCACGATCGAGGCGCGCCAGAAAGCCATCCAGGCCGCGGTGCGCACCGCCTTCCCGCGGGTGAGCGATCTCGACATCCAGCGCGACGCTGCGGCAGTGATGCAGCGCGAGGTGCAGGCGCTGCGCACGCTGTCCGGCAAGCCCGGCGACATCGACCTCGAGCCGATGCTGATGGCCGCCGCCTCGGCATGGCCGGCCGACCGCCCGCCGGTGGACACGCTGCGCTACGAGAGCGGCCGCCTGACGCTATCGGCGCCGGGCTGGAGCGAGCAGCAGGTCGGCCAGTTCCGCAGCCTGCTGCAGGGCGCCGGATGGCAGGTGGAAAGCAGCGGTGCGCAGCTCGTGATGTCGCGCGCCCGACCTGGAGGCCGCTCGTGAACGCGCGCACCCTGACCCTGCCGCCCGCCCTCGCGCAGACGCGCGAGAAGGCCCGCGCGTGGTGGAAGACACGCGCGCCGCGCGAACGGCTGGCCGTGCTGGCGGCCGCCAGCGTGGTGGGCCTGTTCCTCGTCTGGATGATCTTCGTGCAGCCCGCCTGGCGCACGCTGCGCGAGGCGCCGGTGCGCCTCGATGCCCTGGATGCGCAACTGCAGCAGATGCAGCGCCTGGCCGCCGAGAGCCAGGGCCTGCGCGGCGTGGCTCCGGTGTCGCAGGCGCAGGCTGCCGCCGCGCTGAAGGCCGCCACCGACCGGCTCGGCGACAAGGGCCGCCTGTCGATGCAGGGCGACCGCGCCTCGCTCACGCTCAACGGCGTCTCGCCCGAGGCGCTGCGCGGCTGGCTGCTCGAGGCGCGCGGCGCCGCGCGCGTGCGGCCCACCGAAGCCCAGCTCAGCCGCGGCGCGCAGGGCTACAGCGGCACCATCGTCGTCAGCCTGTCCAGCGGGGCCGCGCCATGATCGGCCGCCGCCGCAAGGGCCCGCGCTGGGCGAATACCGCATCGGCCACCGGCTGGGGCGAATCGACGTTCGCCGAGATCGCCTGGGACAAGTCGCGTGGTGCGGCCACGCGCTGGGCGGTGTTCGGCATCGCGGTCGGCGTGCTGGCCGGTGTGGTGGCTTTCGCTCCCGCGGCCTGGCTGGCCGGTGCCATCGCCTCGGCCACCAACCAGCACCTGCTGCTGGCCGATGCCCGCGGCACGGTCTGGTCGGGCAGCGCCGTGGTGGTACTCACCGGCGGACCCGGCAGCCGCGATGCGAGCGCCCTGCCCGGCCGCCTCGACTGGACCGTCGGCCTCAAGGGCCTGGCCCTGGAGCTGCGCGCGCGGCAGGCCTGCTGCCTCAACGGCACGGCCTCGCTGCTGGTGCGGCCCGGCCTCGGCCGCGTAAACGTGGCGCTGGCGCCCAGCCCCGGCTGGGTGGGACAGTGGCCGACCGCCTGGCTGGCCGGCCTGGGCACGCCCTGGAACACCATGCAGATGGGCGGCAGCATCCGCCTGTCCTCGCCCGGGCTCAGCGTCGAGACCGTGCAGGGCCGCTGGCGTCTGGCGGGCAGCGCCGAACTCGACCTCATCGACGTGTCCTCGCGCGTCTCCACGCTGGAGACGCTCGGCAGTTACCGCCTGATCCTCGCGGGCGACGCCTCCGGCAGTGGCGCCTCGCAGATCACGCTGTCGACCCAGCAGGGCG
>NZ_JBFXIO010000401.1:0-4495 GCF_050175855.1 Piscinibacter sp. | reverse complement strand
CTTACCAGCGCTTGGTCTTGATGTTGTGCACGTGGGCGTGCTCGCCGGCCTGGATCGGCGCGACGACCTTGCCCATGTCGATGCCGTACTTCCACACGGTGTCGCCCGGGCTCATGTCCTTGAGCGCCACCTTGTGGCCGATGGGGATGTCCTGGCGGGCGACGACCTGGGTGGCCTTGTCCTCGTCCATGATCCAGCCGTTGAGCGTCATGCCGGCCTTCACGCCCTCGGTTACCACGACCGCGACCGTGTCCTTCGCGTCGTGGAGCACGAAATGAATCATCTGTGAAGCTCCTTTGGTCAGGGGTGCACGCATCTTAGGCAGCCGCTCCGGCATGTCAAACAGGTCATATAGATGACTTGCATGAATGGCGCGCAGCGCACTAGCATCCGCCGCCATGCCCGGCCCCCTGCCTCCGTTCCAGCCGATCGCGCCCGATGCCGAGGGCCTGCCGCTGTTCCGCGTCGACACGGGTACGCTGCTGCGCGCCATCGAGTCGGGCGCCGCGGCGCCCGGCGCCGCCCTGCCCAGCGAGACCGAGCTCGCGCAGGCCATGGGCGTGTCGATCGGCACGCTGCGGCGGGCGGTCGACGAGCTGACCGCCGAGCACATCGTCGTGCGGCGCCAGGGCCGCGGCACCTTCGTCGCCACGCACAACGTCGACCGTTTCCTGTTCCAGTTCTTCCACGTCGAGCGCGAGGACGGCCTGCACGAGGTGCCGCAGGTCGACCTGCTGTCCTTCGAGCGCGGCCGCATCGACGAGGAGGCGGCCGCGGCGCTGTCGGTGCGCGAGGGCGATCCGGCCATCGTGATCGAGAACCGCCTGTCGCTGCAGGGCCGCGCCGTCATCCACGACCGGCTGGTGCTGCCGGCCGCCCTCTTCCGCGGCCTGACCGAGACCAGGTTCGCGCGCCGCCCGAGCACCATCTACCACCTGTACCAGACGGAGTACGGCATCACCGTGGTCCGCGCCCACGAGCGTGCCCGCGCGGTGCCCTGCGAGCGCGCCGTCGCCCGGGTGCTCGCGCTGGCGCCCGGCGCGCCGGTGCTCAAGGTGCGCCGCACCGCGCTGACCTTCGGCGACAAGCCGGTCGAGTACCGCGTCTCCACGCTCAACACGGCGCATCACGAATACGTGAGCACGCTGCAGAGGCCCGCATGACACCGCGGCAACTCGAAGCGGCGCGAGAACGCGCCAGCGGGGCCGCGGTCGAGGCCGGCGAACTGCTGCGCCGCGCCGCGCTCGACCTGGCCTCCCTGCGCGTCGAGGAGAAGGCTCCCGGCGATGTCGCCAGCCGCGCCGACCGCGACGCCGAGGCGCTGCTGCGCGCGCGGCTGCTGGAAGTCGACCCGCACATCGGCTTCGTCGGCGAGGAAGGCGGCGGCCGCTCCGATGCGGGCGCGCCTCACTGGCTGGTCGATCCGCTGGACGGCAGCATGAACTTCGTGCGCGGCTACCCGGCCTGGGCAGTGTCGATCGCGCTCGTGGTCGATGGCGAGCCGGTGGTCGGCGTGGTTCACGACCCGTGCCGCGGCGAGACCATCTCGGCCTCCTCCGGCGGCGGCGTGCGCCTCGAGGGCGGAAGCGCGGCCTCGCCGCGGCCGCCGCGATCCCTGTCGCAGGCGGTGGTCGGCACGGTCTTCCCCAAGCCCGGCTCACCGCGCCTGCCGCAGTACCTGGCGGAGTTCGCGCGCGTGGTCTCGGCCGCCGGCGGCGTGCGGCGCTCAGGCGCGATGGCGCTCGAACTCGCCTGGCTCGCCACCGGCCGCCTCGATGCCTTCTGGGAGCACGACATGGCACCGTGGGATGCTGCGGCGGGCGTGCTGCTTCTGCGCGAGGCCGGTGTGCGCTGCGTCGCCCGCGACGGCCAGCCCTGGTCGGGCAGCCGCTCGCTCGCGGCGGCGACACCGGCGCTGCTCGACGACTTCGTCACCTTGCTCGACGGGGCCACGGCATGAGGGCCGGCGTCCTGCAAGCCCGGCAATGCTGTCCGGGCGCGGCGCTGGCGGCGGTGATCGCGCTGTCGGCGACCTTCGTCTCCACGCTGCACGGCGGCCCGCAGCTGCTGTATGCGCTGTTCTTCGGCGTGGCCTTCCACTACCTCAGCCACGAGCCGGCCACCAAGCCCGGCATCGAGTTCTGCTCGCGCCACGTGCTGCGCTTCGGCGTGGGGCTGCTCGGCGCGCGCATCACGGCCGAGCAGATCGCCTCGCTGGGCTGGGCCACCGCCGGGCTGGTGATTGCCGGCGTGCTCACGACCATCATCGGCGGGCTGATGCTGGCGCGACGCCTCGGCATGACCCACGCCCAGGGCGTGCTCTCCGGTGGCGCGGTGGCGATCTGCGGCGCCTCGGCGGCCCTGGCCATCTCGGCGGTGTTGCCCAAGGAGAAGGACGGTGAACGCTTCACACTGCTGGTGGTGGTGACGGTCACTGCGCTGTCGACCGTGGCGATGGTGGTCTATCCCCTCATCGCCCGGGTGCTGCACCTCGACCCGCGGCTGGCCGGCCTGTTCCTCGGCGGCACCATTCATGACGTCGCGCAGGTCGTCGGCGCGGGCTACACGCTGGGCCCCGAGGCGGGCGACTTCGCCACCATCGTGAAGCTGTTCCGCGTCTCGATGCTGGCGGTGGTGGTGGTCGCCGTTGCCGCGGCCTTCCGCGAGGCGCGCGCGGCGGCACCGCTGGGCCACCCGGTGGCGCGCCAGCCGCTCGTGCCCTGGTTCCTGTGGATGTTCGTCGGGCTGGTGGTGGTGAACTCGCTCGGCGCTCTCGACGCGCCAACCCAGGAGGCGCTGGGCTGGCTGTCGCGCGCCTGCCTGGTGGTGGCGATCGCGGCGCTGGGCATGAAGACCAGCTTCGTGCAGCTCGCCCGCGCCGGCTGGCGGCCCTTCGGCCTCATCCTGGCGGAGACGCTGTGGCTCGCCGCGCTGGTGCTGGCGGGCATCCTGCTGATGGGATGAGCCGCTCAGCGCAGCTCGAAGTACTGCCGGATCGCCGCGGTGAAGCGCTTGCGCTGGTGCTGCCGGCGCTCCAGCAGGCCGACGTGGCGCTGCACGGTGACTCGCGCCAGCCGCACCACGCGCAGCGCGCGGTCGCGCGACCAGTCGACGTTGCGCAGCTGCGGCACGATGGACACGCCGAAGCCCTGCCGCACCAGCGCGAGGATGGCCTCCACCGAGTTCAGCTCCAGCGCCTCGTGGACGTTCGTCGCGCCGCATTGCGCGAGGACGCGGTCGACCAGGTCGCCCGTCCAGGTGCCCGGGTCGAAGCGCAGGAAGGGCGAGCGCCGCAGCATCTCGAGCGGCTGGGCTGCCAGCGCGAAGTGCGGCCGGCGCGGCACCACGAGCACCATCGGCTCGGTGTACAGCGGGCTCCACACCAGGCCCGCCGGCAGGCGCATGGGCGGCTGCGTGACCACCGCCGCATCGAGTTCGCCGCGCTCGACCTGCTGGGCGAAGCCGGCCGACAGCCCGGCGTACAGCTTCACGTCCAGGCGCGGGTGTTCGCGCTTGAGCGCCCACAGCGCGTCGGCAAACTCGCCCATCAGCGCCGAGACCAGCGCGCCGACGCGCACCGTGCCGGCCAGATCGTCGTCGTCGCGGGACTCCTCGGCGATCGCGGCGTAGCGCACCAGCAGGTCTTCCACCGGCGCGACGAGCGCTCGGCCGGCGGCGTTCAGCGCCGCCGAACGCGGGCCGCGATCGAACAGCGACCGACCGAGCTCGCCTTCGAGCGCGCGCATCTGCTGGCCCACGGCGGCGGCGGTCAGCCCGGCCTCTTCCCCGGCCGCGGCAAAGCTGCCGCCACGGGCGACGGCCAGGAAGATCCGCAGGGTCCGGATGGAGGGCATGAGCTAAAGACTCTCTTTTGCTGGAAGGAAGAAAAATTAGCTTTCGCTTGGGCTTCGAGGATGCCACGATCCGGACTTCCCGGGTGACTCGACCATGACGCTGAACACGCAGAGCACGGACAAGACGGCCAACCGGAGCGAGACGCTGCAGGTCTCGGTGTGGCGCGGCGCGCAGGACGGCCGCTGGGTCGAGTACGAGGTGCCCCGCCGCACCAGCCAGACGGTGCTCGACGTCGTGACGCACATCCAGCGCCACCTCGAGCCTTCGCTGTCGTACCGCTTCGCCTGCCGCGTCGGCATGTGCGGTTCCTGCGCGATGACCGTCAACGGCGTGGCACGCTGGACCTGCCGCACCCACGTGGCCAAGGTGGTCGGCGCCGACGGCCGGCTGCAGATCGGCCCGCTGGCCAACCTGCCGGTGATCCGCGACCTGGCCACCGACATGCGCGAGTTCTTCGACAAGTGGGCCCGCGCCAAGGGGCGCTTCGAGGGCACGGCCACGCGCCACGACGATTTCGCCCGCGTCGAGCCGGCCTCTGCGCAGCGGCAGGCGGCCAACGCCGGCATCGAGTGCATCGGCTGCGGCGTCTGCTACGCCTCCTGCGAGGTGGTGTCGTTCCGGCCCGACTACCTCGGGCCGG
>NZ_JBFXIO010000400.1:0-4497 GCF_050175855.1 Piscinibacter sp. | reverse complement strand
GCAGCAGCGCCTTCCTGACCCACCCGGTCTTCAATCGCTACCACAGCGAGACCGAGATGCTGCGCTACCTGCGCAGCCTGGCCGACAAGGACCTGGCGCTGGACCGCACGATGATCCCGCTCGGCTCGTGCACGATGAAGCTCAACGCGACCAGCGAGATGATTCCCATCACCTGGCCGGAGTTCGCGCACGTCCACCCGTTCGCGCCGCAGGACCAACTGGCCGGCTACGCCGAGCTGAACGAGCAGCTGTGCGCCTGGCTGTCGCAGGCCACCGGCTACGCCGGCATCAGCCTGCAGCCCAACGCCGGCTCGCAGGGCGAGTACGCCGGGCTGCTGGTGATCAAGGCCTGGCACGAGTCGCGCGGCGACCACCAGCGCGATGTCTGCGTGATTCCCGAATCGGCCCACGGCACCAACCCGGCCAGCGCGCAGATGGCCGGCATGCAGGTGGTGGTGGTCAAATGCGACGCGCTGGGCAACGTCGACCTGGCCGACCTGCGCGCCAAGTGCGAGCAGCACCGCGAGCGGCTGGCCTGCGTGATGATCACCTACCCGTCGACCTACGGCGTGTTCGAGTCGCGCGTGAAGGAGTTGTGCGAGCTGGTGCACTCCTTCGGTGGCCGCGTCTACGTCGATGGCGCGAACATGAACGCGCTGGTGGGCGTGGCCGCTCCGGGCGAATTCGGCGGCGACGTTAGCCACCTCAACCTGCACAAGACCTTCTGCATCCCGCACGGCGGCGGCGGCCCCGGCGTCGGGCCGGTGTGCGTGGTCGAGGACCTCGTGCCCTTCCTGCCGGCGCATCGCAGCGCCGGCCTCGGCACGCCGCAGCAGGTCGGCGCGGTGAGCGCTGCGCCGCTGGGCAACGCCGCGGTGCTGCCGATCTCGTGGATGTACGTGCGCATGATGGGCGCGGAAGGCCTGCAGTTCGCCACCGAGTCGGCCATCCTCGCGGCCAACTACGTGGCGGCGCGCCTGGCCGGCCACTACGACATCCACTTCAGCGGTGAGATCGCCGGCCTGAAGGGCGGCGGCGTGGCCCACGAGTGCATCCTCGACCTGCGCCCGCTGAAGGAGACCAGCGGCATCAGTGCCGAGGACGTGGCCAAGCGGCTGATCGACTACGGCTTCCACGCGCCGACGCTGAGCTTCCCGGTGGCCGGCACGCTGATGGTGGAGCCGACCGAGAGCGAATCGCTGGCCGAGCTCGACCGCTTCTGCGACGCGATGATCGCGATCCGAGGCGAGATCGCCAAGGTGGAGTCCGGCCAGTGGCCGAAGGAAGACAACCCGCTGAAGCACGCGCCGCACACGGCGGAAGCCTTGCTCGCCGCGGACTGGGCGCATCCGTATACCCGCGAGGAGGCGGCCTACCCGGTGGCCTCGCTGCGCCGGCAGAAATACTGGGCGCCGGTGGGCCGAGTGGACAACGTCTACGGCGACCGCAACCTCTTCTGCGCCTGCGTGCCGGTCGAGAACTACTACGGCGCCTGAACGAGACGGCGGCCCATGGCGATCTCGGTCTTCGACCTCTTCAAGATCGGCATCGGGCCGTCGAGCTCGCACACCGTCGGGCCGATGCGCGCGGCGCGCCTGTTCGTGTTGCGCCTGCAGGCCGATGGCGTGCTCCCGGCCACCGCCCGCGTGGCGGCCCGGCTCTACGGCTCGCTCGGCGCCACCGGCAAGGGGCACGGCAGCGACAAGGCCGTGCTGCTCGGCCTGATGGGCCACGAGCCGGACACGGTCGACGTCGACGCCATCCCGGCACTGCTGCAGGCGGTGCGTGGCGGCGCGCCGCTGGCACTGCTCGGGCTGCACGCCATTGCCTTCAAGGAGAAGACCGACCTCGTCTTCCACCGCCGGGAGACCCTGCCCTTCCACGCCAACGGCATGCGCTTCGAGGCGTTCGATGCCGCTGGCACGCTCCTGGCCGAGCGCACCTACTACTCGGTGGGCGGCGGCTTCGTCGTCAGCGACGAGGTGGCGGCCGATGGCGCGCGACAGCGGATGATCGCCCCGGACACCACGGTGCTGCCCTTCCCGTTCCGCAGTGGTGCCGAGCTTCTCGCGCTGACGACGAACGAGGGCTGCAGCATCGCCGAGCTGATGCGCCGCAACGAGCGCCACTGGCGCAGCGACGCCGAGATCGACGCCGGCCTGCTGCGCATCTGGGGCGTGATGCAGGCCTGCGTGAAGCGCGGGTGCGAGACGGGCGGCACGCTGCCCGGCGGCTTCCAGGTGCGGCGGCGTGCGCAGGAGCTGCATCGCCAGCTGTGCAGCAACCCCGAAGCGGCACTGCGCGATCCGCTGCAGGTGCTCGACTGGGTCAACTTCTACGCGCTGGCGGTCAACGAGGAGAACGCCGCCGGCGGTCGGGTCGTCACCGCGCCCACCAACGGCGCGGCCGGCATCGTGCCGGCGGTGCTGCACTACTACGTGCGCTTCGTGCCGGGCGCCACCGAGCGCGGCGTGATCGACTTCCTGCTCACCGCGGCGGCGATCGGCATCCTCTACAAGGAGAACGCCAGCATCTCCGGCGCCGAGGTCGGCTGCCAGGGCGAGGTGGGCGTGGCGTGCTCGATGGCCGCGGGTGCGCTGGCCGCAGTGCTCGGCGGCACGCCGGCGCAGGTGGAGAACGCCGCCGAGATCGGCATGGAGCACCACCTGGGGCTCACCTGCGACCCGGTCGGCGGGCTGGTGCAGATTCCCTGCATCGAGCGCAACGCGATCGCCTCGGTGAAGGCGATCAACGCCGCGCGCATGGCGCTGCGCGGCGACGGCACCCACCACGTCAGCCTGGACAAGGTGATCAAGACCATGCGCGAGACCGGCGCCGACATGATGACCAAGTACAAGGAGACCGCGCGCGGCGGCCTCGCGGTCAACATCGTCGAATGCTGATCAGCCGCCGGCGGCCACCTTCTGCTTGAACGCGGCCAGGCCTGCGGCCGCTTTGGCGCGCACCTTGGCCTTCAGGAAGCCCGACCAGCCCAGCAGCAGGCCAGGCAGCCCCAGCGCCTGGCGAGACCAGGCCCAGAAGTCGAAGCGATCGACATGCCGCACGATCAGGCCGTCGCGGAACTCGAAGCTCGCGTCGATGCGGTTGAGCACCTTGCGGCCGGTGGCGCTGAAGGTGTAGCGCGCGTCCCAGTGGGCACGTCCGGTGCGCTCGGCGGCCTCGATGCCGCTGTACTCGAGCGTCAGGTCCTTGCCGTTGGTCAGCAGCATGCGCCACATCATCCCGGCGTCGGCGCCGTGCAGGTCGAAGGCCTCGTCGCTGAAGTGCACCTCGGGGTGGTAGCACGCGGCCATGCCGGCCCAGTCGCGCCGCGCGAAGGCGGCATAGAAGCGGTCGATCAGTTGGGCGTTCGGGTGCATGGCGCGAGTGTCTCACCTGCGGGATTCAACTGAAGTTAATTGTTCGTTAATCCGTTAAGCTTCGGCCGATGAAACTGCTGCTCGCCGAAGACGACGCGATCCTCGCCGATGCGCTGAGCGCCAGCCTCGCCAAGGCCGGCTTCGAGGTGGAAGTGGCGCCCAATGGCGCGGTCGCCGAATTCCTGCTGCTGCGGCAGCACTTCGACCTCGGCGTGCTCGATCTCGGCCTGCCGATGGTCGATGGCCTGACGGTGCTCAAGCGGGTGCGCGCGGCCAAGCCGGCGCTGCCCATGCTGGTGCTGACCGCACTCGACGGGCTGGAGCACCGCGTGGCCGGCCTGAACGCCGGCGCCGATGACTACCTGACCAAGCCCTTCGACTTCCCCGAGCTGGAAGCGCGCATCCGCGCCCTGCTGCGGCGCACGCGCGGCGCCGGCGGCGGCTCGGCCCAGCTGTTCGGCAAGCTGAGCTTCGATCGCGACGCTCGACGCGCCTCGGTGGACGGGGCGCTGCTCGACCTGTCGCCCCGCGAGTGGATGCTGCTCGATCTGCTGCTGACCCAGCGCGACCGCGTCGTCACCAAGGACCAGATCGCCGAGAGCTGGGCGGTCGATCGCAGCGAGTCGGGTGCGGGGTCGATCGAGGTCTACATCCATCGCCTGCGCCGCAAGCTGGAAGGTTCGGGGCTGGCGATCCGCACGGTGCGCGGCCTCGGCTACCTTCTCGAAGAAGGCGAAGCCTGAGCAGCGCCATGTGGTCGCCGCTCCAGCGCGCACTGCACCGGCTCCCCGGCGTCACGCCCAGCGGCAGCTCGCTGCACCGCCACCTGCTGCTGTGGCTGCTGCTGCCGCAGCTGGTGCTGTGGCTGGCCGGCGCCCTCTTCACCTACAACCTCACCGCACGCTACGCCAACCAGGCGATCGACGCCTCGCTGTCGACCGCCTCGAAGGCGCTGGCGCGTCAGGTCAAGCCGATCGGCAACGGGCTGTTCATCGACTTCCCGAAGGCCGCGCAGGACATCATCGAGGCCGACCCCGACGACCGCGTCTACTACATGGTGAGCACGCCGCCGGGGCAGTTCATCCTCGGGAACCACCGCCTGCCGCCGCCTCCGACC
>NZ_JBFXIO010000399.1:0-4504 GCF_050175855.1 Piscinibacter sp. | reverse complement strand
CTCGCGCGTGAGCAGCTCCACCGTGCCCATCTCGCGCATGTACATGCGCACCGGGTCGGGGGTGCGGCCGAATTCGGAGTCGACCGTGGACAGCGCCGCTTCGGCCGCTTCCTCGGCTTCCTCTTCCGTCGCAGTGGTGGTGCCTCCGCCGGCGATCAGCAGCGTGGCGGCGTCGGGCGCCTGCTCGTAGACCGCGATGCCCATGTCGTTGAGCATCGAGACGATGGCCTCGAGGATCTCGTTGTCGACCAGCTTCTCGGGCAGGTGGTCGTTGATCTCCTGGTGCGTCAGGAAACCCCGCGTCTTGCCCATCTTGATGAGCGTCTTCAGCTCCTGGCGGCGCTTGGTGACCTCTTCCTCGGTCAGCTGCGTCTCGTCCAGGCCGAATTCGCGCATCAGTGCGCGCTCCTTGGCGCGCGAGACCTTCATGCGCAGCGGCTTGGCCTTCTCGGCCTTGGAGCCGCTTTCGTCGGCCGCCTCGACCTCGGGCTCGCCCTCGAGCTCGGCGTCGATGTCGGAGAAGTCCTCCTCGACCTCTTCCTTCTTGGCCTTGTCGTCCTTTGGCTTGCGGCCCGGCTTGCCCTTGGCGGGTGCCTCGGCCTTCGCGGCCGGCTTGGCGGCCTTGGCGGGTGCGGCCTTGGCGGCCTTGGCCGGCTTCTCGGCTGCTTCGGCGGCAGCGGCCTTGGCCTTCTTCTTGTCCTCGACCTCGGCCTTGGCCGGCTTGGCGGCCTTCGCGGCCTTGGCAGGAGCAGCGCTCTTCTTCGCGGTCATGCGATTCCTCGGATGGTAGGGGGCCTTGCAGACGGCTGGGCCCGTCGGGCATCGCCGGTACAGCACCAATGCACATGCGGACCGGCCGCCTCGCGGCCCTGGGGGCGCACGAACGGCCGGACGGCATCGGGCGGGCAAGCTGGCGTGATCAGTCCGGAGGGTGCAGCCCTTGCGGGTAAAGGGTGGCCTTCGATGTGACCCTGTGTCGCAGGGTGGCCGGGGCCCGGAGGTGCTGCTGTCACTCTTGCCGCGCGTACGAAACCCTTGATTATACGTCTCGTTGCAGCAAATTTCAGCGCCGGCCGAGGATGCGCATGCTTTCCAGCAGCGCCGCGCTCTTGCGCAGCTGGGCCAGCGAGGCGCGCAGGTCGTCGATGGAAGGCTCGATGGCCGGATCCTCGCCATCGACCAGGGCGACGGCCCGGGGCCCCCATTCCTCGGTGGCCACGCGTTCGCGCAGCGCCGCCCAGGGCAGGGCACCTTCGTCGACCGACAGCCGGTCGATGAGCCGGAAGACCTCGCCGTGCCAGCCTTCCAGGGCGCACAGCGTCTCGTGGTCTTCGGCACCCAGCTGGGCCCACCAGCCGCTTTCCAGCAGCAGCGCCCACAGCGCCCGGTCCTCGGGCTGACGCGGCATCTGGCGCCGGGCGACGGGTGCACGCGTGCGCGGCAGCGCGGGCCGGGCGGGCGCCGCCGCGCGCGTCTGCCAGGCCGCGGCGAGTTCGTCGACCGGCAGCGCCGCCACCGAGGCGATCTGCCCGAGCAGCTGGCGCTTGAGCATGCCCTCGGGCAGGGCGGACCACAGCGGCCTGGCCTGCACCACGAAGCGCGCCCGGCCCTCGGCGGTGGCGGTGTCGACGTCGCTGCGGGCCGCCTCGATCAGCTGCCGCGACAGCGGCACGGCCTCGGCCACGCAGCGCTCGAAGGCCTCGGCGCCGAACTCGCGCACGTAGCTGTCCGGGTCGTGCTCCGGCGGCAGGAACAGGAAGCGCACCGTGCGGGTGTCGCCGGCGTGCGGCAGGCTGGCCTCCAGCGCGCGGCCGGCGGCGCGGCGGCCGGCGGCGTCGCCGTCGAAGCTGAACACCACCGATTCGGTGAAGCGGAACAGCTTCTGCACGTGCTCGGCCGTGCAGGCCGTGCCCAGCGTGGCCACGGCGTTGCCGAAGCCGCTCTGCGCCAGCGCCACCACGTCCATGTAGCCCTCGACGACGAGCGCGTAGCCGCGCTGGCGGATCGCGCTGCGGCCCTCGTACAGGCCGTACAGCTCGCGGCCCTTGCTGAACACCGGCGTCTCGGGCGAGTTCAGGTACTTCGGTTCGCCCTGGTCGATCACGCGGCCGCCGAAGCCGATCACCTCGCCCTGCACCGAGCGGATCGGGAACATGATGCGGTCGCGGAAGCGGTCGTAGCGCTTGGTGTCGGCCTCGTTGCCGTCTTCCGCCGCCTTGGCGATCACCAGGCCGCTCTCCTCGAGCAGCGGGTCGTCGTAGCGCGGGAAGGCGCTGGCCAGGCTGCGCCAGCCGTCCGGCGCATAGCCGAGGCCGAAGCGCGCGGCGATCTCGCCGGTCAGGCCGCGGCGCTTGAGGTAGTCGATCGCGCGAGGGCTGCCGCGCAGCTCCTTGCGGTAATGCTCGCTGGCACGCGTCAGCACGTCGGTCAGCGTGGCCTGGCGCTGCTTCTGCGCCGCGGCGCGCTCGCGTTCGGCCGGCGAGGTGTCGTCTTCCGGCACCGCCAGGCCGTACTGCTGGGCCAGTTCGCGCACTGCGTCGGGAAAGCTCAGCCCGGCGTGTTCCATCAGGAAGCCCACCGCGTTGCCGTGCGCCCCGCAGCCGAAGCAGTGGTAGGTCTGCCGGCTCGGGCTGACGATGAAGCTGGGCGACTTCTCGCCGTGGAAGGGGCACAGCCCCTTGTGGTTGATCCCCGCCTTCTTGAGCTGCACGTGGCGGCCGACCACGTCGACGATGTCGGCGCGGGAGAGCAGGTCCTGGATGAAGCCGGGCGGGATCACCCGGCAAAGTCTACGCGGTCGGCGCCGTCGGCCCGCGGTACGAGCGCACCCAGCCGGGCAGCTGCTCGGGCGGCATCGCGGCCGCGATGCCGTTGCCCTGGCCGGCGTGGCATCCGAGCGCGATCAGCCGCGAGGCCTGCGCGGCCGACTCCACACCTTCGGCGACGACCACGCAGCCGAAGCTGCGCGACAGCGCGATCACACCCTCGACGATGGCCAGGTCCTGGTGGTCGTCGAGCATGTTCTGCACGAACGAGCGGTCGATCTTCAGCTGGTCCAGCGGCAGCCGCTTCAGGTAGGTGAAGGTGGAGTAGCCGGTGCCGAAGTCGTCGAGCGCGAAGCGCACGCCGAGCTCGCGGCAGCGCTTCATCAGCTCGCTGGTGTAGTCGACATCGGCCAGCGCGGCCGTCTCGAGCACTTCGAGCACGAGGTGGCTGGCCACGGCCGGGTCATGCCGAGACAGCAGCGCGGCCAGCTCGTCGGCGAAGGCCGGCTCCTGCAGGTGCCGCGCCGAGACGTTGACGCTCACGGAGAGGTCCAGCCCGTCGCGCAGCCAGGCGGCGAGCTGCGCCACGCCCTGGGCCAGCACCCAGCGCCCGAGCGCCACGCCCAGGCCGGTGTGTTCCACGAGCGGCAGGAACTGCCCGGGCGGCACCATGCCGTGCTCGGGATGGTTCCAGCGCAGCAGCGCCTCGGCGCCGAGCGTGCGGCCGCTGGCCATGTCGACCTTGGGCTGGTAGTGCAGCGTGAACTCGGAGGCGTCGAGCGCCTCCTGCACGCGGCCCAGGGCGACGAAGCGGTCCTTGGTGCGGCGGTCCTGCTCGGCGTCGAAGAACAGGTAGCCGTTGCGGCCCGCCTGCTTGGCGCCGTACATGGCCTGGTCGGCGTGACGCAGCAGCGCCTCGCCGTCGGACCGGTCGACAGGGTAGACAGTCGCACCGACGCTGGCGGTGACCGTCAGCGGCCCGTCGGGCAGGCCGATGTCGCAGGGCTGGGCGATCTGCTGCAGCACGCGCTCGACCGCATGGTGGCTCTCGCGCAGCGTGGCGGTGCGCAACAGCAGGGCGAATTCGTCGCCGCCGACACGCGCCGCGACGTCGTCGCCACCCGCCCAGGTGCGCAGCGAGGCCTGCACCCGGGCGGCCAGGGTCGCCAGCAGGCGGTCTCCGGCGTCGTGGCCGTGATGTTCGTTGATGGCCTTGAAGTGGTCGATGTCGAGGTGGCACACGGTCAGCAGCGAGCCCTCGCGCTGGCTGGTGGCCAGCGCCTCCTGCAGCAGCTGGGCGAGCCTGGCGCGGTTGGGCAGCCGCGTCACCTCGTCGTAGTGGGCCTGGCGCGCCATGCGCTCCTGCAGCTGACGGTACAGCCCGTCGGCGGCCTGCTGGCGCTCGCCGGCCTCCCGCTCGCCATGCACGTCGCGCGCGGTGGCGACGACGCGGATCGGCTCGCCGCCCGCATCCCGATCGGCCACGAGGGCATTGAGCTCGAACCAGCGCCAGGACGCCTGGCCGCGCCGCATGCGGCACTCGACACTCACCGAGTCCTCGTCGGCGCGGCGCAGCGAGGCCAGGGCCGCCTGGACGCCGGCGAGATCGTCGCCAAGGATGCAGGCCCAGAACGCCTGCGCCGGCTCGCGCGTGGTCAGCGCCGGCTCGCCGAGCAGTGCGTTCCAGCGCGCCGACAGCTCGAGTTCGCCGCGGCGCAGGTCCCAGTCCGCCACGCCCA